>NZ_JAVRFJ010000019.1:0-183349 GCF_031845845.1 Streptomyces gottesmaniae | reverse complement strand
CAGTTCCCCGCGCCCCTTTCGGGGGCACGGGGAACTGCACGCCATGACGCGCCCGTCTCAGCCGAAGAAGACGCCGACCTCGTCGTAGAGCTTCGGGTCGACGGTCTTCAGGCGGGCCGTCGCGTCGGCGATGGGGACGCGGACGATGTCGGTGCCGCGGAGGGCGACCATCTTGCCGAAGTCGCGGTCGCGCACGGCGTCGATCGCGTGGAGGCCGAAGCGCGTGGCGAGCCAGCGGTCGAAGGCCGAGGGCGTGCCGCCGCGCTGGACGTGGCCGAGGACGGTCGTACGGGCCTCCTTGCCCGTCCGCCTCTCGATCTCCTTGGCCAGCCACTCGCCGACGCCGGAGAGACGGACGTGGCCGAAGGAGTCGAGCGAGCCGTCCTTGAGGACCATCTCGCCGTCCTTCGGCATGGCCCCCTCCGCGACCACCACGATGGGCGCGTACGAGGCCTTGAACCGGGACGTCACCCAGGCGCACACCTTGTCGACGTCGAAGCGCTGTTCGGGGATGAGGATGACGTTGGCGCCGCCGGCGAGACCGGAGTGGATGGCGATCCAGCCGGCGTGACGGCCCATCACCTCCACCACCAGGACCCGCATGTGGGACTCGGCGGTGGTGTGGAGGCGGTCGATCGCCTCCGTGGCGATGCCGACCGCCGTGTCGAAGCCGAAGGTGTAGTCCGTGGCGGAGAGGTCGTTGTCGATCGTCTTGGGGACGCCCACGCACGGCACGCCGTACTCGTCCGACAGGCGTGCCGCCACCCCGAGCGTGTCCTCGCCGCCGATGGCGATGAGCGCCTCGACCTCCTGCTTGGCGAGGTTCTCCTTGATCCGGCGGATGCCGTTCTCCTCCTTGAGCGGGTTGGTGCGCGAGGAGCCGAGGATCGTGCCGCCGCGGGGCAGGATGCCGCGCACGGCGGGGATGTCGAGGCGGACGGTGTCGTTCTCCAGCGGTCCCCGCCAGCCGTCCCGGAAGCCGACGAAGTCGTAGCCGTACTCCTGCACGCCCTTGCGGACGACGCCCCGGATGACGGCGTTGAGCCCGGGGCAGTCGCCGCCTCCGGTCAGTACTCCGACGCGCATGGAAATGTCCCTTCGCCGCGGTTGCCTGGTGAGGGTCACGCTAATAGTGATCCAGGTCACTTCGGCATCCACGGGAAGCCAATTCCGGCGAATTACGGCCGCTTGAGGGTGAGTTGACCGGAGTTGATCAAATCGCCTTCACCCTATGGGGTGATTCAGCACGTTTACTCGTCGTCGAGACCACGCTCTATGGCATAGCGGACCAGCTCCACCCGGTTGTGCAGTTGGAGCTTGCCGAGGGTGTTCTGGACGTGGTTCTGGACCGTGCGGTGCGAGATGACGAGCCGCTCGGCGATCTGCTTGTAGCTCAGGCCCTTGGCGACGAGCCGCAGCACCTCGGTCTCGCGCTCGGTGAGTTGCGGGGCCTTCGGCTCGTCGGCGCCCGGGGCGGGCGCGGGCTCGGAGGCGAGGCGGCGGTACTCACCGAGCACGAGGCCCGCGAGACCGGGGGTGAAGACGGGGTCGCCGACGGCGGTGCGGCGTACGGCGTCGATCAGCTCCTCCGTCGACGCCGACTTCAGCAGATAGCCGGTCGCGCCGGACTTCACCGCCTCCAGGACGTCCGCGTGCTCCCCGCTCGCCGACAGCACCAGGACGCGCAGGGCGGGATTGGCGCCCACCAGTTCCTTGCAGACCAGTACGCCCGGCTTCGCGGGCAGGTTCAGGTCCAGGACGAGCACGTCCGGCCCGGTGGCGTGGGCGCGCCGTACCGCCTGTTCGCCGTCGCCCGCCGTGGCGACCACGTCGAAACCGGACTCGGCCAGGTCGCGGGCCACGGCGTCGCGCCACATGGGGTGGTCGTCGACCACCATGACCCTGATCGGGCCGCCGCCCCCGCCGGGCCGTGCCACCGCGTCCACCGACCCGCCGCCCACCGACGGACCGTCCGTGGGCCCTACGACCGCCGAGCCGCCGTCGTCCACGCTCTCCACGCTCTCCGTCACCGTTTCTCCGCCTTCCCCCGTACGCCCCTCGGCTCCTGTGCGGCCTTGGGTACCTTCAGTTCGACTTCCGTGCCCTGGCCCGGCACCGAGATCAGCTCGGCCGTGCCGCCGATGTCGCGCAGCCGCCCCCGGATGGAGAGGGCCACCCCGAGCCGGCCCTCGCCCTCGGCCTGGGCGAGCCGCCCCTCGGGGATGCCGGGGCCGTCGTCCCGCACCGTCACGATGATCTCGTCCGGCCAGTCCTCGACCAGGATCCAGGCCCGGGCACCGTCGCCGGCGTGCGCGCGCACATTGTCCAGGGCGGCGCCGACCGCCGCCGCCAGCTCCCGCGCGGCCCCCGGAGCGAGCGGCACCGGGCCGCCGGGCTCGGAGAAGGTGACCTTCGCGCCGGCGTACGGGGCGAGCAGGGCCCGCAGGTCCACGGGGTCCCCGGCGGCGCCGTCGTCGGGCGCGTCCGGTTCGTCCACCACGCGGACGAGGGCCCCGTGGGCCGCGTCCTCCGAGATCCGGGAGACGGGGACCAGGCCGCCGGAGACCAGGGTGCGCAGCGCGACCTCCTGCTCGCCCGCCATCCGGCCCAGTTCGGCGGCCTCGCCACCGAGGGCGGTGCCGCGCCGCTGGACCATGGCCAGGACCTGGAGGACGCTGTCGTGGATGTCGCGGGCGAGGCGTTCCCGTTCGCGGGTGGCGGCCTCGATCTCCAGGGCGCGGGCGAGGGTGCGCTCGGAGGCGCGGGCGACCTCGACGACGTAGCCGATGGCGATGGAGGCGACCCAGACCAGCAGGACGTTGTGGATGGTGTCGCGGGTGGGGGCGCCCCGGTGGATCAGGTTGGCGACGGCGACGAGCGTGGAGGCGAAGGCGGCCCACCGCCAGCCGCCCTTGACGGCGAAGGCGAGGACCGCGCCGGCGGTCCATATCGACGGCAGCGTGGGGCCTCCGGCCTCCACCCGCGCGGTGGAGTCGGCGAGCCGGGTGAGCAGGATGCCGACGATCGCGATGGTGAGGTCGGCGGCGAGGAACCGCTTGGTGCAGCTGGCGGCGCCCGCGACCTTGGGCAGGGTCACCAGCGTCCAGCCGGCCAGCACCGCGTAGTAGGCGACGGCCAGCCAGGGGCGCTCGAACTTGTCGTACGCGCTGACGAAGAGGCCGACGGCGTAGATCATCGTCAGCACCCGGTAGCCGGTGAGCGCACGCCACAGCGGCTGCTCCACCGACATCGCCATGACCCGCTCGAGCTTCGGCACGTCCCCACCCCCTGTTGACTCGCCACCGGGCACCCCCGGCATACGCGTCCGGAACGCGACCGTACCCGGAGACCCGGCGGTCACGAAGCCGGGCGCTCCTCGTCCGTGCCGTCCTTGTCGGTGCGGGCCTTCTCGGCCTGTTCCCTCAGCTCCCTGGCGGCCTGTTCCTTCTCGGCCTTGGCGAGGGCGGCCCTGGCGGCCTTGTCGGCCTCCTTCTCGGCCTTGGCCGCGTCCGCGATCTGCCGCTTGGCGGCGGTCGCGTACATGTCGACGTACTCCTGGCCGGAGAGCTTCATGATCTCGTACATGACCTCGTCGGTCAGCGCCCGCAGGACGAAGCGGTCGTGCTCCATGCCCTGGTAGCGGCTGAAGTCGAGGGGCTTGCCGATGCGGATGCCGGGGCGCATGACCTTGGGCAGGACCTTGCCCGGGGGCTGGATCTTCTCCGTGTCGATCATGGCGACGGGGATGACCGGCGCACCGGTGGCGAGGGCCACGCGGGCCAGGCCGCCGGGCTTGCCCCGGTAGAGGCGGCCGTCGGGCGAGCGGGTGCCCTCCGGGTAGATGCCGAAGAGTTCGCCGCTCTCGATGACCTGTATGCCGCTCCTGATCGCGGCCTCACCCGCGCCGCGCGCGCCGGAACGGTCCACCGGGAGCTGGCCGACGCCCTTGAAGAAGGCGGCCGTCAGCTTGCCCTTGAGGCCGGGGGTGGTGAAGTACTCGGCCTTCGCGATGAACGTGACCTTGCGGTCCAGGACCGCGGGCAGGAAGAACGAGTCCGAGAAGGAGAGGTGATTGCTCGCGAGGATCGCGGCGCCCTCGGCCGGAATGTTCTCCAGGCCCTCCACCCAGGGCCTGAAGGTGACCTTGAGCGGTCCCCCGATAGCGACCTTCATCGCGCCGTACAACAACCGAGTGCCTCTCTGTGATCCGTGGAGGAGACCTTAACCCGGACGCCCGAGGAAGAGTCCGACAGGTCCGACCGGTGTCGGGCGAAGCCCCTGGTCGGTGTCAGTGCGGTCGCGTACGGTGAACCACATCCGGACTCATTCACACCCTTCTCATGAACAGGAGACCGAACCGTGCCGGTCCTTCCTGGAGCCGAGCCGTTCCACCACGAGGGCGGGGAGGTCGGAGTCCTCCTCTGCCACGGTTTCACCGGGTCACCGCAGTCCCTGCGACCCTGGGCGGAGTACCTCGCCGAGCGTGGGCTGACCGTCGCGCTGCCCCTGCTGCCGGGCCACGGCACCCGCTGGGAGGACCTCCGCCCGACGGGCTGGCAGGACTGGTACGCGGAGGTGGACCGCGAGCTGCGGACCCTGCGTGAGCGCTGTACGCACGTCTTCGTCGCGGGGTTGTCCATGGGCGGCGCGCTGGCGCTGCGGCTGGCCGCGAAGCACGGGGACGCGGTCGCCGGCGTGATGGTCGTCAACCCGGCGAACAAGGTGCACGGCCCGGCCGCGCACGCCCTTCCCCTGCTCCGGCACTTCGTCCCCACCACGAAGGGGATCACCAGCGACATCGCCAAGGAGGGCGTCGAGGAGCTGGGGTACAGCCATGTGCCGCTGCACGCGGCCCACTCCCTGCGCACTTTCCTGCGTCTCGTCGACGGCGAACTGCCCCAGGTCACCCAGCCGTTGCTGCTGCTGCACAGCCCACGGGACCATGTGGTGCCGCCCGTCGACTCCGAGCGCGTCCTCGGCCGGGTGTCCTCGACGGACGTCACGGAGATCCTGCTGGAACAGAGCCACCATGTCGCGACGTTGGACCATGACGCGGACCGGATCTTCGAGGAGAGCCACGCGTTCGTCACCCGGCTGGTGGCGGGATCCGATGCGCCTCGCGCGACGGAGTCCGCGGCGGCGGGTGTGAAGAAGTCCGACGCGGAATCCGTACAGCAGTCTGATTCGGGGTCCGCGGATCGGATCGGTCCGGGATCCTTGGAGCAGAGGGAAGGGACGGCCACTGGTGGCTGAGCACGACTCCGAGCGTGAGCCGGAGGAGCAGGGGGCGCCGCTCGGCGCCTCACCCGGTGACTCACGGGGCGACTCCTCGGGCAGCTCCGCAGGCGGCCCCGGCAAAGGCGCCGGGGGCGCCTCGTCCGGTGAAACGCCGGGCGAGGAGCAGCTCGCGGGCGAGGAGCAGCACGTGCCGTTCGACGAGGACGCCGCCTGGCGGGCCATCGTCGCCGGGTTCGGTGAGGAGCCGCCGGACCCGCCGGGTGCCAAGCCGTTCAGGTCCGTGGAGGACCTGGCCCTCCTGGAGGCCGAGCCGGAGGAGTCCGCGGACAAGGCGTCCGACGGCGCCGCGGGGCCCGCGGCCCCCAGGCCGCTCGGCAGCTCGGTCGCCTTCGCGCCCGGTGTCGGGGCGGGCCCGCGCGACTACAGTGTGCCCGACCCGGTCGGCGAGGACACCGGCGACGAGGACTCCGACGAGGACGACGAGGACGGCGAGGGTCACTTCGTGCCGCCCGAGCCGCCCCCGCTGCCGGAGGCCGACGCGACCGCGAAGTTCGCCTGGCTGGGCGTGGTCGGCGGTCCGGTCCTGCTGCTGCTCGCCGTGCTGCTCGGCTGGGAGATGACCTGGTGGCTCACCACCCTGGGCATCGGCGGCTTCCTCGGCGGCTTCGCCACGCTGGTGATGCGGATGAAGGGCGACGACGAGGACGACGACGATCCGGGCCGGGGCGCGGTCGTCTGACCCACCGCCACCGACGTCGCGTCGCGCACGAGGGCCCGCCCGGGAACGTTCCGGGCGGGCCCTCGCCGTCGTCCGGCCCCGTGCCGCGCGCCACGGCGGCGGAATGGAACTCGATTCCGGTGAACGGCGAAGTACGGGTGCACGACCCGAACGAGCCCAAGCCTTCGAGGCGTTCGGACGAACGAGAGGAGCCCCGATGCCCGTCGGACCACCGGGACTCGGCACCCGCGAGAGAAATCGCGAGAGAGATCGCGAGGAGAGTGACGCCCGCGTGATCGAGCGGTCCCGGGACGAGCCCGAGCTGTTCGCCGTCCTCTACGACCGCCATGCCGACGCCGTGCACCGCTACGCGGCTCGGCGGCTGGGTCCCGAGGCGGCGGAGGATCTGATGGCGGAGACCTTCGCCATCGCCTTCCAGCGGCGGCACACGTACGACCTGGAGCGGCTCGACGCCCGCCCCTGGCTGTTCGGCGTCGCCACCAACCTCGTCGGCCGGCACCGGCGGGCCGAGGCGCGGCGCTTCAGGGCGCTGGCCCGGCTGCCGGAGCCGGTGGAGCACGAGGAGCCGGTCGCGGACCGGGCGGTCGCCAGGGCCGGTGCCACGGGGGTGCGCCGGGAGCTGGCGGCGGCGCTGGCCGGGTTGTCCGCACGGCACCGCGACGTGGTGCTGCTGGTGGCCTGGGCCGGCCTCGACTACGAAGAGGCGGCCCAGGCCCTCGGCGTGCCCGTCGGCACGATCAGATCCCGGCTGAACCGGGCTCGCGGCAGACTGCGCGCCGCACTGGGCGGATCCGATCCGACCGCTTTCCGAGAGGCAGACGCCCATGCGTGACATCGACGACCCGAGGGCCCTGTGGGAGCTGCGGGACCTCGCCGCCTACGACGCGGGGGCGCCCCCGCTGGACGAGGAGACCCGGCGGCGGGGGCGGGCCCGGCTGCTCGCCACCGTCACCGCGCCGGACGCGGACCGGACGCGGAAGCCGACTTTCGGGCTCGCCTCACCGGTACGGCGCCGTCCGGTCCTGCGGATCGCGCTGAGCGGGGTGGTCGCCGCCGCCGTCACCGCCGGTGTCCTGGTCGCCGTGCAGCACGACGGCGACGACGGCCGGGGCAGGACCGCGAAGCCGCCGGTGGCCGAGCTGCCGCCGATGCGGAACGTGAGCGCGCGGGCGGTGCTCAACGGAGCGGCCGCCTACGCGCGCCGGCACGAGAAGCAGGTCAGCCCGCGGGACGACCAGTTCCTGTACACCAAGGAGATCATCAAGGAGACCGACCAGAAGACCGGGAGGACGAAGACCCACGTCGCCGAGAACTGGCGCTCGGTGGACGGCTCCAAGCGCTCGTGGGTCATGGAGCTCGGCAAAGGATGGTGGGCACCACCGCTGGCGGACAACGAGAGCGTGTGGCCGCCCCAGGACTGGAGCAGGCTGCGGAAGCTGCCGACCGACCCGGAGAAGCTGATCCTGGCGGTCCAGCGGGAGTTCTTCGGGCGCCAGAAGAAGAACACCTCCCTGGACGACATCACCGACCAGGAGTGGTCGCACATCCACTTCAGCCTCGCCGGGCTGCTCAAGCTGGTCCCGGTGATGCCCGAGGGGCTGCGGCCGGCGGCCTACGAGGCGCTCGGGATGGTGCCGGGCGTCAAGGCGGTGCCGAACCAGAAGGACGCCAAGGGACGGGTCGGCGTGGCCATCACCTACAAGGACCCGACCCTGCCCGAGGGAGCCACCAGCTACGGCGGCTACTTCATCTTCGACCCGGTGACCTACGCCTTCCTCGGCTGCCGGGACGAGCGTTCCTCGGGCGACGGCAAGGACATGAAGACGTACACCCAGCTCTCGTACCTGGACAGTTGGGCGATCGTCGACCGGGTCAAGGAGCACCCGTCGGCCGCCGGCTAGCGGCGGTACGACACCTCTAGGCGTCGGCGGGGACCCTGAGGGCGGCCAGGACCGGCAGGTGGTCCGTGGCCGCCCTCAGGTCGTCGTCGGTGATGCCGGGGAGGTCGAGGGGGACGCCGCAGCCGAGGACCTCGATGCCGGGGGTGGCCAGGATCGCGTCGATGCGCTGGTGGGGGTCGGTGGGGGTGGAGGTGTACTCGCCGCCCCACGGGCTGGTGGTCCAGCAGTCCTGGAGTTCGCCGGCGAGGCGGCGGAAGGTGCGGCCGTGCGGGCGCTCGTTGAGGTCGCCGCCCGCGACCGCGTGCGGCACGCCCAGGCCGGCGAGGTGGTCCAGGAGCATGCCGCCCTGCTCGTACCGCTCGTCCTTGTGGAGGGAGAGGTGGCAGGACAGGACGCCGAGACGGGCGCGGCCGAAGCGGACCACGGCCGTGGCGAAGCCGCGTCGGTGCAGGCCCGGAGTGAGGGGCAGGAGGACGTCCTCGGTGTGCTCGACCGTGGCGCGCAGGCCGCACAGCAGCGCGGGCCCCGAGGCGGTGGCCCCGCCGGAGAGGGTGACCAGGCCGGAGGCGGCGGCGAGCCTGGCGAGCTTCTTGCGCCAGCGGAAGAAGCGGGGGGCCTCCTGGACGAGGACCAGGTCGGGGGCGCAGGCGGTGATCACTCGGGCGAGGGCGGAGGTGTCGTCGCGCATGGAGCGGATGTTGTAGCTGAGGACGCGGATGGTGGCCGAACCGTCGGGGTCGGTGCGGGAGTTGGGCAGCGGGATGGTCGCCATGCGGATCAAGATACGCCTAAGAGCTCGGGGCTTTTGTCCGTTTGCGACTGCAGGTGCGTCATGGTTGGTCGCGCGTTCCCCGCGCCCCTGAAAACGGGGCGCGGGGTTGCCGTCGACCGGTGTCTACATGATCGGGTCAGGTTCTCTCGCCAGGTCCGCCGCGCCCACCAGGCCCGCCTCGTTGCCCAGCCGGGCGGCGATGACCTCGGCGACCGGGCGCCAGTTGCCGCCCACCAGCCAGCGCTTGTAGGACCTGCGGATGGGGTCGAGGACCAGTTCGCCCTCGTCCGACAGGCCGCCGCCGACGATGAAGGCGGAGGGGTCGAAGAGGGAGGCGAGGTCGGCGAGGCCGGCGCCGGCCCAGCGGGCGAGTTCGCGGTAGGAGTCGACGGCGACGGGGTCGCCCTGGCGGGCGGCCATGGAGATGTGCTTGCCCTCGATGCCGTCGGGGGTGCCGTCGCCGAGGCCGAGGAGGAGTTCCGCGTTCTCCGGGGTGGCGTTGGCGCGCTGCTTGGCGTAGCGGACGAGGGCCCGGCCGGAGGCGTACTGCTCCCAGCAGCCCTGGCTGCCGCAGCCGCACAGCAGGCCGTCGGGGACCATCCGGATGTGGCCGAACTCGGCGGCCACGCCGTAGTGCCCGCGGCGCAGCTTGTTGCCGATGATGATGCCGCCGCCGAGACCGGTGCCGAGGGTGATGCAGATGACGTTGCGGTGGCCCTTGCCGGCACCGAACTTGTACTCGCCCCAGGCGGCGGCGTTGGCGTCGTTCTCCACGACGACCGGCAGGCCCACGCGGGCCTCGACCTTCTCCTTGAGCGGCTCGTTGCGCCAGTCGATGTTCGGGGCGAAGTAGACCGTCGACCGCTGACGGTTGACATAGCCGGCCGCGCCGATGCCGACACCGACGATCTCGTGTCCGGCTCGCGCGCCCTCGACGGCGGCGGCGATGGCGTCCACGATCCCCTCGGGCGTGCCCGGGGTCGGCACCTTGTGGGTCGAGAGGATGTTGCCTTCCTCGTCGACCACACCGGCCGCGATCTTGGTACCGCCGATGTCGACGCCGATGGTGAGTCCCATGAATCCCTCAGTTTCGGTCGAGCCCCGCTACGGCCAACCGTACCCGAGGCCCTGCCCCGGGACTCCCGGCGTCCGCCCGGCGGACGGGCCCGCCGTCAGTCCAGGTCGATGCGCTCCCCGGGCCCCGGATCGTCCCCCTGGTCGTGGCCTCCCTGGTGGCCGGTGCCCCGGTTCGTCCAGCGGCGCTCCTGGGCCTCGACGGCGGAGCGGTACGCGGCGAGGAGTTCACCGCCGGCGGCGGCGAGATGGTCGAAGACGTCCGGGTTGCGTTCGATGACGGGTTCGACGGCGGCCTTGGCCTGTCGGACGACCTGGTTGACCATCTGCTGGGCCGCGCCGCCGGCGACCGCGCCGAGCAGGGGCGACTGCAGCCCGGACAGCTTGTCCGCGACGGTGTCGACCAGCTTGCGCAGTTCCTCGGCGGCCGAGCCCGGGGGCGGCCCGTACCGGGCGCGACGGCGGGCCTTCTCCGCGTTCAGATCCTCCTCGCACGCCGTCGCCCAGGCGTCGGCGTCGGTGGCGCGCGCACGGTCGCTCTCGCGTACCTGCTCGGCCGTCGGTGCCTCCTCGGCCGCGTCCCTGCGAGCGGCCGCGTCCTCACGAGCGGCGTCGGACGTGGGGCGCTCTTCGCTCATGGCGGGCTCCTGCCTACGGTTCGTACCTTCGACGTTACCCGAACGGCCGTATGCGGTTCACCGGGTCCGGGGCCACAACTGCGGGTCCGGCGCGAATCGGATCCTCAGGCTGCCGTCGCGCAGGGCCGCGCCGTCGACGGTGCAGCGGCGCAGTGCCGACGGCAGCGGAACGATACGGCGCATCGGGCCCGCCGTGACGACCAACTCGTCGCCGCGCCGGATGAGATCCAGCTCGTCCCGTATCGCGCCGGGCAGCGGGATGTGCCACACGAGCACGCCCTCGTCCCCGAGGTTGTCGGTGACGGGCCAGACGACGCGTGCGGGAGAGTCACCCGTACCGGGTACACCGAGAGCGGCGAGGTCGTCGGGGCCGCGGGGGTCGCGTCCGAGGTGGCCGACGCCCCGTACGGGACGGGTCGCGCCCTGCTCCTCCCACTCCTCCCACGCCTTGCGCTGCTGGGCGACGAGGCCGGCGAGCCAGGTGTCGTGCGTGCCCTGGGGCAGGACGCGGTTGGCGATCAGCAGGTCGACGGGGAGGGCCCGCAGGGCGAGTCCGACGCCCGCGAGGCGCATCTGGTCGGCGCCGGCCGGGCCGGGCTCCGCGACCAGTCGCACACTCGTGCCCGGGTCCTCGACGATCGCGGCGACGGCGGCCAGTTCGACGTCCCAGCGGGCGGCCGTCTCGTACAGCCACTCGGAGGGCATCGGCACTCCGGCGAGCCGGCCGAGGACCGGCCGCAGCGCACGGGCCGCCTGCCGCTCCGGCGGGAGCAGCCGGCGCAGGTACCGCCGCAGTTCCTCCGGGAGGCCGAGCAGGGCGAGGGCCTGCGGTGCGGGGGGCAGGTCGACGACGAGCAGGTCGTACGCCTCCGACAGCGCGGCGTCGCGCAGCGCCCGCAGCAGGGCGAGCTCCTCGGCGCCGGGCAGGGGCGTGAGCTCCTCGGCGTCCAGCCGTCCCGCTCCCAGCAGGTCGAGGACGGACGTGGCGCGCTCCTGGAAGGCGACGAGGTCCTCGCGGAAGCCGGCCGCGGCGTCGGGGCGCCAGGCGGTGAGGTTCGGCGCCACCCGCACGGGTCGCGGTCCCGTGGCCGTGCCGAGGGCCGCGCCCAGCCCGTCCGCGCGGTCGGCGCTCAGGACCAGCGCGCGTGTCCCCGCGCGGGCCGCGTCCAGCGCCGTGGCCGCCGCGACCGTCGTACGGCCGCTGCCGCCTTGCCCGGTGATCAGGATGGTGCGCATGGGGGTGAACGGTAACCCAGTTCCGGACCCTCGGTGACGACAGCGCGGCGCGCCCCCTCGGAGGCGCAGGGAACCGCGCGACCTGCCAGGACGGCCCGCCACCGCGACCCGGCGCAGCGCGCCGCCCCGGCGGGCGCAGCGCTACGCCCCCGACTCCACCCGCTTCTTCAGGCCCGCCAGCGCCCGGTCGATGATGACCTTCTCCGCCTTGCGCTTGATCATCCCGAGCATGGGGATCTTGACGTCGACGGTGAGCTGGTAGGTCACCTCGGTCACCGAGTCGCTCACCGGCTTGAGGATGTAGGAGCCGTCGAGGGAGCGGAGCATCTGGGACTTGACCAGGGTCCAGGAGACCTCGTTCGCCCCGCTCCAGGTGTACGCCAGCGTCTGGTCGTCCTTGATCGCGCCCGCGTCCATGACGAGCCGGACCTGCTCGGCGCGGCCCTGGGCGTCGGTCTGAAGCACCTCCGCCTCCTTCACCTCGCCCGTCCAGTCCGGGTAGCGGGCGAAGTCGGCGATCACTCCCATGACGTCTGCCGCCGCAGCCTCGATCGTGATGCTCGAACTCGTGAATTCCGCCATCGCCGTGGCTCCTCCAGGGACTGTCCGGTGAGGGAGGTGGGTGCGCACGTATGTGCAGCGTGAAGGCTACCGCGCGCCCGCCGAACCCTTGGCACCCCACCCGGCGTTCACCACTCCAGCGCCCACGGCTTCCCGCTGCCCGCGAAGTGCCCGACGTTGACGCACTCCGTCGCCCCGATCCGCATCCGCCGGGCCAGCGGCTGGTGGACGTGCCCGAACAGCGCGTACCGGGGGCGGGTCCTGCGGATCGCGTCCAGCAGCGCGCGGCTTCCCCGTTCGAATCGGCGCGCCACCGTGTCGTAGACCAGTTCGGGCACCTCCGGCGGGATGTGCGTGCACAGCACGTCCACCTCTCCCACCGCCTCGATCTTGGCCGCGTACTCCTCGTCGCTGATCTCGTAGGGGGTCCGCATGGGGGTGCGCAGACCGCCGCCCACGAAGCCGAAGACCCGGCCGCCGATCTCCACCCGTTCGCCGTCGAGCACGGTCGTCCCCGGGCCCGCGTACTCGGGCCACAGTTTCGGTATGTCGACGTTGCCGTAGGTGGCGTACGTCGGTGTGGGGAAGGCCGCGAACAGTTCTGCGTACTGCTTGCGGACGGCCCGCTCGATCACGGCGGAGCGGTCCTCGCCCACGCCGGCCCAGAGCCGGGCCCCGAGTTCGCGCGCCTCCTCGAACCGCCGGGCGGTGCGCAGTTCGACGAGCCGGGTGGCGTTCTCGGCGCCGAAGAGGTCGGGGAAGATGCCGCGGGAGTGATCGGCGTAGTCGAGGAAGAGGACGAGATCGCCCAGGCACACCAGGGCGTCGGCGCCCTCACCCGCCGAGGCCAGGTCGTGCGCGTTGCCGTGCACGTCGCTGACCACGTGAATGCGCGTTCTGCCGTTACCGTCCGGTGTGCGTGCCATGACGATCAAGCGTAGGCGTGTGCGGCATACGTGAACAGAGCCGGTCGCACGTGCGGTTACTGGCCAGTCAGCAAGTGAGAGGATTATTCTTCCCGGGGAGAGCCCCCATGTGTGACGCGGAGAACATCTCACCGGACCCCCCTCGCGGAGAGGCCATACCGACGGGTAACGTCCGGGCAGTCCAGTTGTGCTCAGGTTTTCAACCAGTCAGACCCAAGGAACCACGCGGGACCTGAGCGCTCGCCCAGCCTTGGACCGCACCGTCGCAGCAACACAGAGTCGTGGCGCCGGCGCCCTATGAGGAGCAGCAGTCTTGCGCGAGTTCAGCCTTCCGGCTTTGTACGAGGTCCCGACGGACGGCAATCTGACCGACATCGTCCGCAGAAACGCCGCGCAGCATCCCGATGTCGCCGTGATCGCCCGCAAGGTGGGCGGCGCCTGGCAGGACGTGAACGCCGTCCAGTTCCTGGCGGAGGTGCGCACCGCGGCCAAGGGGCTCATCGCCGCCGGGGTCCAGCCGGGCGACCGGGTCGGCCTGATGTCCCGCACCCGTTACGAGTGGACCCTGCTGGACTTCGCGATCTGGACGGCCGGCGCGGTCACCGTGCCGATCTACGAGACCAGCTCGCCGGAGCAGGTGCAGTGGATCCTCGCCGACTCGGGCGCGACCGCCATGATCGTGGAGCTGGACGGGCACACGGCCGCCGTCGAGTCGGTGCGCGACCGGCTGCCGGCGCTGAAGCACGTCTGGCAGATCGAGGGCGGCGGGGTGGAGGAGCTGGGCCGCCTCGGCCAGGACGTCACCGACGCGGCCGTCGACGAGCGCAGTTCGCTGGCGAAGGCCGACGACCCGGCGACCATCGTCTACACCTCCGGCACCACGGGCCGCCCGAAGGGCTGCGTGCTCACCCACCGCAGCTTCTTCGCCGAGTGCGGGAACGTGGTGGAGCGGCTGCGGCCCCTGTTCCGTACGGGCGAGTGCTCGGTCCTGCTCTTCCTCCCGCTCGCGCACGTCTTCGGACGGCTCGTGCAGGTCGCGCCCATGATGGCGCCGATCAAGCTGGGCACCGTGCCGGACATCAAGAACCTCACCGACGAGCTGGCCTCCTTCCGTCCGACGCTGATCCTCGGTGTGCCGCGGGTGTTCGAGAAGGTCTACAACTCGGCGCGGGCCAAGGCGCAGGCGGACGGCAAGGGCAAGATCTTCGACAAGGCCGCGGACACGGCGATCGCGTACAGCAAGGCGCTGGACAGCGCGTCGGGCCCGGCCCTCGGCCTGAAGATCAAGCACAAGGTGTTCGACAAGCTCGTCTACAGCAAGCTGCGCGCGGTGCTGGGCGGCAAGGGCGAGTTCGCGATCTCGGGCGGCGCCCCGCTGGGCGAGCGCCTGGGCCACTTCTTCCGGGGCATCGGTTTCACGGTCCTGGAGGGCTACGGCCTCACCGAGTCCTGTGCGGCGACCGCGTTCAACCCCTGGGACCGGCAGAAGATCGGTACGGTCGGGCAGCCGCTGCCGGGATCCGTCGTCCGGATCGCGGACGACGGGGAGGTGCTGCTGCACGGCGAGCACCTGTTCAAGGAGTACTGGAACAACCCGGGCGCGACCGAGGAGGCGCTGGCCGACGGCTGGTTCCACACCGGTGACATCGGCACCCTCGACGAGGACGGCTATCTCCGGATCACCGGCCGCAAGAAGGAGATCATCGTCACCGCGGGCGGCAAGAACGTCGCCCCGGCCGTGATCGAGGACCGTATCCGCGCCCACGCGCTGGTCGCGGAGTGCATGGTGGTGGGTGACGGACGGCCGTTCGTCGGCGCGCTGGTCACCATCGACGAGGAGTTCCTGGGCCGTTGGGCCGCCGAGCACGGCAAGCCGGCGGGCTCCACCGCGGCGTCGCTGTGCGCGGACGCCGATCTGAACGCGGCCGTCCAGGCCGCGATCGACGACGGCAACGCCGCGGTGTCGAAGGCGGAATCGGTGCGGAAGTTCCGCATTCTGTCCTCCCAGTTCACGGAGGAGTCGGGCCACCTGACGCCGTCCCTGAAGCTCAAGCGCAACGTGGTGGCGAAGGACTACGCGGACGAGATCGAGGCGATCTACCAGAAGTAGTTCAGACGCGTACGACGGTCATGGCGCGGTGTCCTCCACGAGGACCCGCGCCATCGTGCGTTCCGCGAGCGCGGTGATCGTGACGAACGGGTTCACCCCGATCGAGCCGGGCACCAGCGAGCCGTCGGTGACGTACAGCTTCGAATACCCCTTCACCCTCCCGTAGCCATCGGTCGCCTTCCCCAGCACACAGCCGCCCAGCGGGTGGTACGTGAAGTCGTCGGCGAACACCTTGTTGGACGAGCCGAACAGGTCGTACCGGTACATCGTGGAGTTGGCGGAGTTGATCCGGTCGAAGAGCTTCTTGGCCATGGACGAGGAGACCGCGCTCTGGGCGGCACTCCAGCCGAGCTTCGCCGAGTCGCCGGCGGCGTCGTAGGTGAAGGAGGCGCGCTCGGTGTTCTTGGTGATCGCCAGGTAGAGGCTGACCCAGTGTTCGAGGCCGGTGGGCAGCGGGGCGATCTCGGCGAAGACGGGGTTGGCGGTGTTGGCCCAGTCGTCGATGCCCATGACCGGCATGGTCGACTGGTTCGCCCCGACCGTGTCCCACAGGTGGTTGGCCCGGCCGAGCATCACGTTGCCGTTCGGGCCCCAGCCGGCGCCGACACTCGTGTCCAGCGCGGGGAGGGTGCCCTTCGCCCGTGCGCGGACGAGGAGTTCGGTGGTGCCGACGCTGCCGGCGCCGAGGAACAGGTAGGTGCAGCCGTACTCCTTGGTCTCGACGACCGTGCCCGTGCCGTCGATACGGTCGACGGTGACGACGTACGTGCCGTCGCTCAGCCGGCGGATGCCCCTGGCCCGTTCCAGGGTGTGGAGGGTGACGTTGCCGGTGCCGAGGGCGGCGGCCAGGTACGTCTTGTCGAGGCTCTTCTTGCCGTGGTTGTTGCCGTAGATGACCTCTCCGGCGAGGGCCGACTTCGTCGCCGTGCCGGCGGCCTCGCGCTGCATGTGGCCGAAGTCGTAGACGCTGGGCACGAAGGTGGTCCTCAGGCCGGTCTTCTCGGCGTGGGCCCGGGAGATCCGGCTGAAGCGGTACCACTCGGTGGACTCGAACCACGCGGGGTCGATGGTGTTGACGCCGAGCATGGCGCGGGCGCGCGGGAAGTACGTCGAGTACATCTCGGCGGTGTCGACGGTCGGGAACTGCTCGGCGAAGTACGACCGCAGCGGGGTGACGGCCATGCTGCCGTTGACGAGGGAGCCGCCGCCGACGCCCCGGCCGAGGAAGACCGACATGTTGGCGTAGCGGACCCGGTCCAGCACGCCGGGGTGGGGGCTGATGTCCTGGTTGACGACGTCCAGCCAGAGGAACGTGGCGAGCGGGGCCTCGGTCCGGGTCTTGAACCACATGGACCGCTCGTCCGGTTCCCTGGTCGAACAGAAGATCTTGCCGTCGGAGCCGGGCGTGTTCCAGGCCTTGCCCATCTCCAGGACGAGGGTGCGGATGCCGGCCTGGCCGAGCCGGAGGGCGGCCACGGCGGCGCCGTAACCGGAACCGATGACGATCGCCGGGGCGTTGTCGACGGCGTCGGGCTCGACCGCGTGCGCGGACCGGAGATCGATGCGGGTGAGGCCGAGGGCGGCCGCGGTCTGGAGCGCGGCCATACCAAGTATGTGACGTCTCGTCAGCTGACGTTGCATCAGTTTTGCTGTCATGTGCGCAGCATGTGCGGATTTTCGGGCTCCGACTAGAGGCCGCGTCCGACCGGGAGCTCCTACCGGGGCGCCGGGTGATCCTGAAAGGCGAGTTCCGGTCGTCTTGTGGCTGGTCGCGCGGCTCCCCGCGCCCCTACGGACCTACAGCAGGGTTTTCAAAGTTTCCGCCAAGAGGTCCCAGCGCCATTTCTCCTCCACCCACTCCCGTCCCCGCTGTCCCATGCGGGCCCGGAGCTCCGGGTCGCCGAGGAGGGTGACGACGCGTTCGGCGGTGTCCGTCGAGGAGCCGCCCCGTACGACCCAGCCGGTCTCGCCGTCGAGCACGGCGTCGGGGGCGCCGCCGGAATCGCCCGCGACGACGGGCAGACCGGTGGCGGAGGCCTCCAGGTAGACGATCCCCAGCCCTTCGACGTCCAGACCGCCCCGGCGGGTGCGGCACGGCATGGCGAAGACGTCACCGGCGCCGTAGTGGGCGGGCAACTCGGACCAGGGGACGGCGCCGGTGAAGCGGACGGATCCGGCGACCCCGCTCTCGTGGGCGAGCCGGCGCAGCTCCTTCTCGTACGGTCCGCCGCCGACGATCAGGAGCACCGCCTCGGGCTCCGCCGCGAGGATGCCGGGCATCGCCCGGATCAGCGTGTCCTGCCCCTTGCGCGGCACCAGCCGGGAGACGCAGACGACGACGGGGCGGTCGGTGAGGCCCAGCCGGGCGCGGACCTCGGCGCCGCCGGAGCCCGGGTGGAAGGTCTTCTCGTCGACGCCGGGCGGCAGCTGGACCATCCGCCCGGCCGCGTCCGGTGTGAGGGCCGTGGCGATCCGGGAGCGGGTGTACTCGCCCAGGTAGGTGATCGTGTCCGTGCCCTCGCCGATGCGCCGCAGCAGCTGCCGGGCGGCGGGCAGCTGCGCCCAGCCCGCCTCGTGGCCGTGCGTGGTGGCCACCAGCCGCCGCGCGCCCGCCCGGCGCAGCGCGGGAGCCATCAGGCCGAGGGGGGCCGCCGCACCGAACCACACCGACGTACAGCCGTGCTCGCGCAGCAACGAGACCGCGCGGCGGGTGACGGCGGGTGTCGGCAGCAGCATGGTCGTCCGGTCACGGAGGACGGTGAAGGGCTGCTCGGCGTCGAAGGCGGCCGTCGCCTCCACGCCCTCCCGGCTCCGCTTCCACGTCGACGCGTAGACGACGAGGCGCTCGGGGTCCAGCCGCAGCGCCATGTTGTGCAGAAACGCCTGGATGCCGCCGGGCCGGGGCGGGAAGTCGTTGGTCACGATCAGGGTCTTGTGCATCGTCGCCGACCCTACCGAACGGCCCCCCGCCCACCCGCCCCGGCCATGCTGCACGGCGGCCTCACAGCCCGGCGGGGGATCATGTCCCTCACCAACACGAACCAGCGCGCGGACGGACAGGGACTCACGTGGCTCAGACGGACATGACGGGCTCGCGACGGCTCCCGTTCGGGCTGCTCACCCTCTGGGGCGCGACCCGGCTGCTCCTGCTGCTCTTCGTCTTCAAGGTGTTCGTGTTCCCGGGGCCGGACGTCACCGGCGACGTCTCGGTGATCTACCAGGGCTGGTACGGGACCCTGCGTGCGGGAACGTATCCCCTGGACGACGTCACCTGGCAGTACCCGCCCGCCGCCGCCCTGGCGATCCTCTCCCCCGCGCTGCTGCCCTTCCTGGACTACGCGTCGGCCTTCTTCGTCCTCGCCCTCCTCGCCGACCTGGCCGTGCTCGCCCTGCTGCTGTACGCGGGCGCGCGTCCCGGGAAGACCTGGCGCGGCGCGCGGGTGTGGGTGGCGGGCCTGCCCCTGCTGGGTCCGACCGTGTACGCCCGGTACGACGTGATGGTGACGGCGGTCGCGGTCGCGGCGCTCCTGGCCGGCAGCCGCCATCCGCGCGCGATGGGGGCGCTGACGGCCTTCGCGGCCCTGCTGAAGGTGTGGCCGGCGCTGCTGCTCCTGGGCGCCCGCCGGCGCGCCGCCTGGGCCTGGGCGGCGGCCACCGGCCTCACGCTGGCGGCCGGCTTCGCCCTGGCCATGCCCGGCGCCTTCGCCTTCCTGACCTTCCAGCGCGACCGGGGCACCGAGGTGGAGTCGCTGGGCGCGCTGGTGTTCCATGTGGCCCGGCAGTTCGGCTGGGAGGGGGAGGTACTGCTCAACTACGGCTCGGTGGAGTTCCTCGGCCCGCACGTCGACGTCGTCAGCGACGCGGCCCTGGTCCTCAGCGGGGTGGCCTTCGCCTGGCTGCTGCTGTGGCGGGTGCGGGCGCGGCGGTTCGCGCCGCACACCCTCGCGGACGCGGCGTTCGTGGGGGTCCTGATGTTCACGGCCACGAGTCGGGTGATCAGCCCTCAGTACATGGTGTGGCTGGTGGGCCTGGCCGCCGTCTGTCTCTGCTTCCGGGCGAGCCGTATGGGGCCCCCGGCGGTCATGGTCCTGGTGGCGTCCTTCGTGACCGTCCTGGAGTTCCCGATCTGGTTCGGCCACGTCGTGGCCAGCGACTGGCTGGGCGTCACGCTCCTCTTCGTCCGCAACGGCCTCCTCGTCCTGGCGGCGCTCCTGGCGGCGTTCGCATTGTGGCGGGAGACGGTGGTGGGGGGCGCGCCCCGGGGCGGGCCGAGCGTGCGAAGGAGCGGTTGGGTTCCTGAGGGTGGGGATGCGTGGGGTGCGTTGTCGGGTGCGGGTCCGGTGGGGCTTCTCGCGCAGTTCCCCGCGCCCCTGAAAAGCAGGGGCTGCGCCCCATGCTTTTCAGACCCGCAGGGCCGTCGCCTTTCAGGCCCGCGGGGCCTGGGCTTTTAGGGGCGCGGGGAACTGCGCGACCAGCCCCCACGCACCCGCACCCGACAACGCACCCAACGCACCCCCACCCCCACTCTCAACCCAGCTGCACCCGAACGTACTCCCGCCACTCCGCCGTGAACGCCTCGACCGACGTACCCAGCACCTCCTCCAAGGCACCCTCCACCGCCCCCTCCCGCTCCCCGTGCGCCCCGACCGCCCGGTAGAACTCGTCCAGGCGGACCTCACCCCAACGGTCGGCGATCAGGCGGCAGGCCAGCCAGCCGCTCTCGTAGGCCTGGGCGAGTCTCCCGGGGTCGTCGGCGAAGCCGAAGTCGGTGTCGGCCGGGAGGGCGGCCGGGAGCCGTCCCTCCGCCAGCGCACGCCGGAGCTCCGGGGCCACCTCGGAGGCCGTGCGGCCGGTGCCCCGGTAGCCGACCCAGTCCGCGTAGCCCTCGGAGAGCCACAGCGGGGTCGCGGCGTTGGTGTGGGCGCGCGTGGCGACGTGGGTCGTCTCGTGGGTGAGGACGACCTGCTTGCCGAAGTCGCCGAGGACGGCGTACGCGTCCGGGTTGACGACGATCCGGTCGGCCGGTGCCTTCGCCGAGCCCCCCGCCTCCCCGGTGGTGACCGCCGCGATCCCCCGGTACCCGGACGCGGGCGCCCCCAGCAGCCCCGCCATCTCGTCCAGCGACTCCGGTACGACGACCACGACCCGTCGTGCCCAGTCCTCGCCCCACGCCTCCGTCACGGCGGGCACGGCACGGTCCGCCAGCGCCGCGTACGCCCGCAGGAGGTCCGCCGACCGCCCGACCCCCAGCACGAGGCTCCGCTGCCCCCGTACCGCGATGATCCGCCCCTGCTCCCAGAGTTGTTCGGTGCCCTTCGTCGAGGGCTCGTCGGCGGCGACCCGCCACGTCCCGTCGGCATCCTGGACGAGGGTCAGCGTCCGTACGGCGGTGACGGGCGCCTTGTCGTAGCCGCGGATGCCGTAGCGCAGGGCCGCCTCGGCCGTGGCCCGGTCACCGGAGCGGTCGAAGGAGTTGAGCTCGTACGACCAGGAGGACAGCGGCAGACCGCGGAGGTTGGCGAACTCGGCCGCCCCGGTGGCCAGTTGACCGGCGACGGAGGAGTCCGGCGCCTCGGTGGCACGGTAGGCCGCCCCGTCCCGCTCCAGGACCGCCGCGGCCCGCCGGTCCAGCATCCGCTGGACGTCGGCGCGGGCGGCGTCCGGGGCCGCGTTGCCACCGCAGCCGACGAGGAGGGCGAGGGCGAGGGCCGAGGGGACGCCTCCGCGTCCCGGGAGCCCGCGCCGGCCCCCCGACCCGGACCGGGAACGCGTCGTGCGCCTTCGACCAGCCACGTTCCCGATCGTACGGGGGTCCGGCCGCCCTGCGGCGGCCGGGAGCCGAAGCGGTCAGGGGCGGGTGACCGAGGCGACCGGCATCATGCCGACGGGGTCGTAGCGGACCGGGGCGCCCGGGTAGGGGGCGTGGATGACCTGTCCGTTGCCGACGTACATGCCGACATGGCTGGCGTCGGGCCGGTAGGTGACCAGGTCGCCGGGCTGCGCCTGGGAGAGCGGGACCTGCGTGCCGGCGTACCGCTGGGCCTGCGAGGTACGGGGCAGACCGACACCGGCCTGCCCGTACGACCAGACCATGAGGCCGGAGCAGTCGAAGCCGTCGGGGCCGGTGGAACCCCACACGTACGGCTTGCCGAGGGCGGAGCGGGCCGCGGCGACGGCGGCGGCCGCGCGGCCGTTGGGGGCGACGGCGCCGGAGGGTTCGGGCATGTCGGTACGGCCCGAGGCGGTGGAGCGGGAGGCGCGGTCGTACTCGGCGCGCTCCTCGTCCGGGAGGGAGTTGAGCAGCTGCCGGGCCGCCGCGAGCTTGCCCTCGACGCTCCGCTTGTGCCGGGCGACGGCCTTGCGGCTCTTCTCCAGCTCGGTCAGCTTGTCGCCGGCCTCCGCGCGGTTCTGGTCGAGTTCGCGCATGGCCTGCTGGAGGTCGTGGAGTTCGCCCGCCTGGTGGGCGCTGATGCGGTCCAGGGCGGCGGCCCGGTCGAGGTAGTCGTCGGGGTTCTCGGAGAACAGCAGGGTGATCGACGGATCGACGGCGCCGGAGCGGTACTGGGCTCCGGCGAGCGAACCCAGCGACTCCCGCATGGCGTTGACGCGGTCCTGCTGCCGGGCGATCGAGTCCTGTGCGGTGCCGATCTGCTCACGCAGCGCGTCGGCGCGCTCGTCGGCCTTGTTGTACGCCTCGGTGGCCTTCTCGGCCTCCTCGTACAACCGGTCCACCTCGGCGCGGGTGTTGTCGTGCGGCGCGGCGGCGGCCTGCTGGACGGGGATGGCGCCGAGGGCGGCGGCAGCGGCGGACAGCACACCGAGGGCGGCGGCCGCGCCCCGGTCGAACCCGGACGGTACAAGGCGACTGTGGGACACCACGGGAAGCCGCACTCCCTTCGACGGTGGACAGAGACCTCCCCCGGGGCCGGGCACGCCCCCGAGGGGGTGCGCTCACGGCGAGTGAGGGAAGCGCGGCCGACAGTAGCCGCGCGACGGTGCCCCAGCCAAAGACCTTGGCGACAACACAGCGTGACGCCCGACCTGGAACCCAGGTCACCAGCGGGGGAAGGGGTCAGCACGAGGTGCGGGAATTCGCCCGTTCGGGCGGCACTGTGTCCTGATCTTGAAGAAAAACAGGGCCGATCGTCACAGAGTGTGACGATCGGCCCTGTCGGTGGCGAAACGGGTGTCAGGCGACGCGGACACCGAACTGGAAGCTGCCGATGGTGCTCATCGACTCGTAGCGGACGACCTTGCCCGGGTACGGGGCGTGCAGGACCATGCCGTTGCCCGCGTAGAGGCCGACGTGGCCGAGGTCGTTGAAGAACACCAGGTCGCCCGGCTTGAGTGCGTCACGGCCGATCTTCGTGCCGTCGTTCTGCTGGGTGTACGTGGTCCGGCTGATCGAGACACCGGCCTGGGCGTAGGCCCACTGGGTCAGCCCGGAGCAGTCGTAGGAGTTGGGGCCGCTGCCGCCGGAGACATAGGGCTTGCCGACCTGGGTGTCGGCGGCGGCGAGGGCGGCGGCACCCCAGTTGGAGGCGGGCGCCTCGTTGCCGAGGTCGACGCGTTCCCCGGCGTCGCGGCTGGCGCGGGTCTCCTGCTCGTCCAGGGCGGCCTTCTCCTCGGCCGTCAGGGTGTTGAGGAGCTTCTGCGCGGCGGCCAGCTTGCCCTGGACTTCCTTCTTCTTGTCGGCCAGGGTCTCGCGGGTGTCCGCGAGGTCCTCCAGCTTCTCCGTGGCCTCCTGGCGCTGCTGCGCGAGCGTGCGCTGCTTCTCCTGGATCTTCTTGAGCGCCTCGACCTGCTGACCGGTCAGCTGGTCGAGCGTGGCGGCCTTGTCCAGGTAGTCGTCGGGGTCGGCGGAGAGGAAGAGCTGGATCGAGGAGTCGATGCCGCCCGAGCGGTACTGGGCGCTGGCCGCCAGGCCTATGCCCTCACGCAGCTCGTTGAGCTCCTCCTGGCCCTTGGCGACGTTGTCCTGGATCGTGGAGATCTCTTTTTCGAGCTTCTCCTGCTTCTCCTCGGCCCCGTTGAGCTTGTCGGTGGCCCGCCCGGCGTCCTCGTAGAGCTTGTGGACCTTCGCCTGGACGTCGTCCTTGCTCGGCTTCTCGGCGGGCGCGGCATTGGCGGCCTGCGAGCTCAGGGCCACGGCAGCGGCGGCGGCAGAGGTGAGCACGGTCACACGCGCACGGCTCGGCTGCTTGGGTCGACGGTGGGACGCCACGGTAGGTGAACTCCTTCTTGTGAGCGACCGACCGGCGGGGACTCCGGCGACGATCACCCGTTCAGAGGTTTGAGCCCAGACCCTAGTGACCCAATGGTGATCACTTCAAATCCCCCACAGGAAAAATCCCGTCCCAGGGCGCACAATTTACACTCAACGCACATGCGGTAGCGCTCGGTTGACGCTACGTTGCGCAACAGTTCCGTCAATTCGGGCATAGCGAGCGTACGTTACCCTTGGCGCACAGGGCGCCATAAGGTCACGAAAGGCGCTTGAGGAGCACCGCGGAGGCGACCGGCCGGGCCCCCGCCTTGGCGATCCCGTCGGCCACCTCACGGTCGGTGGAGGCGACGATGACCGGCCGGCCGGGCGGTTCGGCGCGCACCAGCTGGCGGATCAACTCGTCGGCCGTGACACCCGGTTTGGAGAACAGCACCCGCACGCCGCGCGGCGGCGCGAGCAGCACGGGCGCGGCCAGCTCCGCCCCGTCGAAGACACAGGTCACCTCGGCGCCGGTCTGCGCGGCGAGCTGGGAGAGCTGCCCGAGGAGCCGGAGCCGCTGCTTCTCCAGCGGCATCTGCGGATAGCCGGTCTTGGTGACGTTGTAGCCGTCGACGACGAGATGGGCCTGCGGCAGCGCCAGCAACTGGTCCAGGATGGCCGGGTCGTTCTCCGACAGCGCGCGGGCGGCGATGTCCTTCGGGGTCATCCGGCCCGGCTCGACCGCGTCCACGGTCTCGGCGGGCCGTACGGAGATCGGCGGCAGTGCCAGCTCCCGCCGCAGGCCCTGGGCCGCGTCCAGCACGGTGTCCAGCAGCAGCCGTACCCGCATGTCCTCGACGCTGCGGCCCTCGCGGGCGGCCCGCCGGGTGGCCTCCAGGGCGGCCTCCGCCTCGCCGAGCCGGGCCTTGAGCCGCCGGGTCTCGCTCTCGGCGGCGGACACCTGGGCGTGGCCCTCGGCGCGCAGGGTCTCCATCTCGGCGTGCAGCTTGCGCAGGGCGGCCTCGCCGCGCTTGACGTCGCTGAGGGCGGCCCGGAGCTTGCGGTGCAGCGAGTCGGCGTCCTTCCTGGCCGATTCCAGCTCCGCGCGCAGCCGTTCCGTCTCGGCCTTCGTGTGGCCGCGGGCCTCGGCGAGCTGCTCGCGCAGCCGCTCCAGTTCGGCCCGGCTCTCCTCGTCGGCGCGCTCGGCGTCCGCGCGCAGGGCCTCCTCGCCGGCGGCGGCGACCAGCTTCACCCAGCCCGTGGGGCGCAGTACGTAGGCCGCGGCCGCCACGTCCAGCGGGTCCGCGGCCGGGGGCGGCGCGCCCGTGTCGAGGGCGCCGGCCAGCTCCGGGTGGGCCTCCCGGAACCGCTCCCCGATCCGCTGTCTGAAGAGCGTGTCGCTCTCCACGGCGGCCGCCATCGCGTTGCCGGCGAACTTCACCCGGCGGTTCGGGGCGAACCGGGCGTACTGCCTGAGCTGGGCGGGCAGTTCGGCGACGGTCAGCCCGCCGAAGCCGTCGGAGACGATCTGCACGACGCGCTTGCGGACACCCTCGGGCAGCGGACGGTCGAGCACCTCAGCGGCGCCGTCGCCCGGCCCCCCGCCTGAGCTCTCCACCATCCGTCACCCCAATGTCTGTGCGGAGCCACTCCCTCAGGAGCCGGCACCCGGCCTGTCCACGAGTTCCACCTGGTCCACGGCGTTGCACCAGCGGCAACGGACCGACTCGATGGTCTCACTGACCACGTTGCGCTCCTCGACCTCGGGCTTCCCGGCGAGGTCGAGGTGAACGTACTCGACGACCTTCGACGAGCGGGTCACGTCGAACCGCGTGAGGTTGCCACAGAGCGTGCAGCGCCAGCGGGTGGTGTCCGTCGGCAGGGGAACCGTCATCGTGGCTGCTCTTCCTTCTTCCAGTCTCCGTGAAGCACCGGCTCCCGGTGCGTGTGGCTCGTAACCCTACGGCCTGACCGGTCCTGGACGCCTGTTCGCCTGCGGTGGCGGCGCGGATTGCCCGCGGGGGCGGGGCCCCTCACCGTCGGCGGCGAGGCGGTCTGTGCGGGTGGGTCCTGTTACGTCATGCTCTGCTCATGATCGGCAAGTGGAGCACCTCGGCCGCCCGGGCCGTACGAAACGAGTCGGCGCCGGTGACGTACGGGCTGATCGCCGTCTGCTGTGCGATCTTCCTGGTCGGACCGGCGGCTGGCCTCAACCCCGTGTACGGCACCGGCGACGAGCTGCTCGCCGCGCAGCGGGCGTACTTCCGCCGCTGGGGCGTCGTCCCCGCCGAGCTGTTCCACGGCCCCCCGCGTGCGGCGCTCGCCCCCCTCACGGCTCTCTTCGTCCACGGCAGCTGGCTGCATCTGCTCGGCAACATGCTCTTCCTCTTCGTCTTCGGGGCGATGGCCGAAGAACGCATGGGCCATGTGGAGTTCGCCCTCTTCTACGTGGGCTGCGGCTATCTCGCGCTGGTGGCGTACGCGGCGGCGCACGCCGGGTCGCCGCAGTCGCTGGTCGGCGCGTCGGGGGCGATCTCGGCGGTCCTCGGCGCGTTTCTCTTCCTGTTCCCCCGGGCGCGGGTGACGAGCCTTCTGCCCTTCCTCTTCTTTCTTCCGTTGCGGTTCCCGGCGTGGGTGACCCTGCCGTTCTGGGTGAGCCTGCAGTGGCTGGCCGCCGGGCGGCAGACCTCGGGGCCGGGGGTCGCCTATCTCGCGCATCTGGTGGGGTTCGGACTGGGGTTCGTCTACGCGTGGGGGCGTTACGGGCGTGGGGCTAGAGTGAAAGCGCCCGTGGATGTTCCGTCGGACGTCCCAGCTCCGGCCCCCGAGGGAGAGAAACAGCCGTGATCACCGCGATCGTGCTCATCAAGACCAGCGTGGACCGGATCCCGGAGATCGCGGAGTCGATCGCCGCGCTCGAATCCGTGAGCGAGGTGTTCTCGGTGACCGGCACCTACGACCTGGTCGCCATGGTCCGGGTGAAGGCCCACGACGACCTGGCCGATGTGATCCCCGGGTCCATCAGCAAGATCCCCGGCGTGCTGGGCACCGACACGCATGTGGCGTTCCGGACGTACTCACAGCACGATCTGGAGGCCGCGTTCGCCATCGGACTGGACGGCTGAGCGCCCACAGGCCGTGCCGAGATGAAGATGTCCTCATCTCGCCCTCATCCGCGCCGACGGGTCCGCTCCGCAGGATCGTCTCCATGGTCTTCTCTCGCCGGATCGCGGCTCTCGCCGCCGTCGTGGCGATTCCGCTCGGGATCGCCGCGACCAGTTTCGCCCTGACCGACAGCCCCGAGGCGCCGAGGGTGCCGTCGAAGGTGGAGTTGGAGAGCGGGTCGCCGAGCCCCACGCCCTCGCGGCCGAAGGCGACGCCCAGTGACGAGGTCGTGTCGCGGCCCCCGGTGACCGACAGCTCCGCGAGTGACGACGATGACGATGCCTCCGAGCAGGACGGCCGGGACGACGCCGACGACGGCCCCGGTGACGACGGCTGACCGACCGCGCGGACGGGTCTCGGCGCGGGTCCGGATCCTGTTGTGGCTGCTGCTCGTGATGACCGTGGCGCTGGCCTCGGTGGCGACGACCACGCGGTCGATCCTCCTGCGGGACGTGGAGCAGCGCGTCAACGACCTGCTCGCGCAGGAGGCCGGGGAGTTCACCAACCTCCAGCAGGAGGGCGTCGATCCGGAGACCGGGCGGCCCTTCACCGAGCCGGCCCGGCTGCTGACCGTCTTCCTGCAACGGCAGAACGCGGACCTCGACGAGGAACTGATCGGGCTCGTCGGCCGCAGCGGACAGTCCCCCCGATGGCTCAGACAGCAGCGGGAGATCGCCGTCGCGCTGCCGCTGTACAAGGACGCCGACGCCCAGCAGAGGATCTTCGACTCGCCCAGCTCCTCGGGAACCCTGGAACGGTCCGCCGGGGAGATCCGCTGGGCGAAGGTGGAGGTGGCCCGGTACGGGGCCTCGGCGGACGCGGCGTTCGTCGTCGCCTTCCATCCGGCGGGCGAGAAGGAACGCGCCGACGAGGTGTTCCGGGTGCTCCTCGCCATCTCCGGGGTCGCCCTGCTGATGACGACCGGTATCGCCTGGGTGGTCGCGGGCCGGATCCTCAAGCCCGTACGGCTGGTGCGGTCCGCCGCGGCCCAGCTCACCGAGCAGGACCTCACCCGGCGCATCCCGGTGCACGGCCGGGACGACGTGGCCGCGCTCGCCGAGACGTTCAACGCGATGCTCGACCGGCTGGAACGCGCGTTCGCCGCACAGCGGGAGTTCGTCGACGACGCGGGCCACGAGCTGCGCACCCCCATCACCATCGTGCGCGGCCATCTGGAGCTGATGGGCGACGATCCCGCCGAGCGCGAGGAGACGGTCCGGCTGGTCACCGACGAACTGGACCGGATGAGCCGCATCGTCGAGGACCTGCTGCTGCTCGCCAAGGCCGAACGGCCCGACTTCGTCAGCCCCGAACCGGTCCAGCTGGCCGAACTCACCGCCGATGTCTACGTCAAGGCCCGCACCCTCGGCGACCGCGACTGGCAGCTCGCCGAAGTGGCCGATCGTGAGGCCGAGTTGGACCCCCAGCGGATCACCCAGGCGATGGTCCAGCTCGCCCAGAACGCCGTGCAGCACACCACCACCGGCCAGATCATCCGCATCGGTTCCCGCGCCGAGGGCGGGTCGATCGAGCTGTACGTCGTCGACTCGGGGCCGGGGGTGCAGCCGCAGGACACCGAGGTGATCTTCGAGCGGTTCCGGCGGGGCACGGCCCGGCGCGGCGCCCGCGGCTCCGGCGCCGGACTCGGTCTGTCGATCGTCCGCGCGATCGCCGAGGCCCACGGCGGCCGGGTCCGGCTGCACCCGACCGAGGGCGGCGGCGCCACCTTCGTCCTGACCCTGGAGGAGGCACACACATGACCACGCGCACCCGGCGCGACGACGGCGAAGGGGCCCTGCCGTGAACCGCATTCTCATCGTCGAGGACGAGGAACGCATCGCCTCGTTCGTGGAGAAGGGCCTGCGCGCGGGCGGCTTCACCACGACCGTGGTCGGCGACGGCGACGCGGCCTACGAGTACGCCCTGACCGGCGGCTTCGACCTGATCGTCCTCGACATCGGACTCCCCGGCCGCGACGGCTTCACCGTCCTGCGCGAGCTGCGCGAGGCCCGGGTGACCGTCCCGGTGATCGTGCTGACCGCCCGCGACTCCGTACGCGACACCGTGGCCGGTCTGGAGGGCGGCGCCGACGACTGGATGACCAAGCCGTTCCGCTTCGAGGAACTGCTCGCGCGGGTCCGTCTCCGGCTGCGCACGGCCGCGCGGGCGCCCGAGGTGACCATGCTGCGCAGCGGCGAGCTGACCCTGGACCTGCGGACCCGGCGGGCGCGCGCCGGGGACCGCTTGGTGGACCTGACCGCGCGGGAGTTCGTCCTGCTGGAACTGTTCCTGCGCCACCCCGGCCAGGTCCTGTCCCGGGAGCAGATCCTGTCCCATGTGTGGGGGTACGACTTCGATCCGGGTTCGAACATCGTGGACGTGTACGTACGGGCACTGAGGAAGAAGCTCGGGGCCGCACAGTTGGAGACCGTGCGGGGAATGGGCTACCGGCTGCCCGCGGCAGCCCCCTGAGGCCGCGGGCAGCCGGACGGGCAGCCGGACCACGACGTGAAGTTTCCTTCATGAACGACTCATCAAGGACTCACCCCCCGACCGAACCCTTGATGACGTGACCCTGAACCTCCGTCTCGCCGCCTCCCTCTGCGTGGCCCTCTCCCTCTGCGCCCTGCTCGCGGTGCCCGGCAATTTCGTCGGCCTGGGCGGCGAGGCCCGCCTGACCCTCGCGGTGTTCGCGCTGGCGACCTGCGCGTGGATCGGCACCGCCATCGACGACACCTACATCGCCCTCGGCGCCGGTCTCGCCCTCACCGTCACGGGAGTGATCAGCGACGACACCCTCTTCGGCACCCTCGGCGACTCGACCGTGTGGCTGCTGATCTGCGCGTTCGTCCTGGCCGCGGCGGTGACCCGGACAGGGCTCGCGGGAAGGGCCGCGGCCTTCCTGGTCAGCGGCGCGCGCACCGTACGACAGCTGACGCACCTGACGACGGCGGCACTCGTGGTGACCGCCTTCGCCGTACCCGCCACCTCGGGCCGCGCCGCCCTCGCGCTGCCCGTGTTCCTGGCCCTCGCCAAGGCGCTGGCCGACCGGAGACGACTGGTCGTGATGCTCGCGCTGCTGTTCCCCACCGTGATCCTGCTGTCCGCGGTGGCGACCCTGATCGGCGCGGGAGCACATCTGATCACCGTGTCGGTGCTGTGGGAGGCGACCGGCGACCGGATCGGTTTCACCGAGTGGCTGCTGCTGGGGCTGCCGCTGGCGATCGTGTCATCCCATCTGGCGGCCGAGGCCGTGCTGTTGACGACGACCCGGCGCGAGGACCGCCGAGGCGCCGTACGCGTCACGGTCGAGGAGATCCAGCTCCACAGCGAGCGGCCGGTGGCCGGCCCGTGGTCGCCCACGGAGTCGCGCTGCGCCCTGCTGCTGGCCACGGTCGTGGTCCTGTGGTGCAGCGAGCCGCTGCACCGGGTCCCCCCGGCCGTGGTCGCGCTGATCGGGGCGGTCGTCGCGTCCTCGCCGGCGCTGGGCACCGTGCGGCTGAAGGACGCGCTGAGGACCGTGCCCTGGTCGATGCTGCTCTTCATGGCCGCCACGATGGCGATGGGCGTGGCGCTCAGCGACTCGGGAGCGGCGAAGTGGCTGGTCTCGGGGTTGCCCTCGGGGCTCACCCCACCGGTCTTCCTGGCGGTGGTGGTGGCGCTGAGCACGGCCGCGCACCTGGTGCTGCAGTCCCGGTCGGCGCGGTCGTCGGTGCTGGTGCCGCTGGTGGTCGCGGCGGCGGTGGGGGCCGGGGTCAACCCGGTCGCCGCCGCGCTGGCCTCCACCGCCGCGGCCGGCTTCTGCCACACCCTCCCGGCCTCCGCCAAGCCGGTCGCCCTCTTCGCCGACCTCCCCGGCACGCCCACCTACACCCCGCGCGACCTGCTCCGCCTCTCCGCCGTCCTGGCGCCGCTGACCGCCGCCCTGGTCCTGCTCTTCGCGGTGGCGGTGTGGCCGCTGGTGGGCGTACCGCTGACTCCGTGACGTCCCTCCCCCGGCGCACCTCTCGATCTCACGTCCCATCGACTCCCCAGGAGCCCTGAGCAGCATGCTGAACCGAGTAGCCGTAGCCCCCAGTGGTTTCAAGGAGTCCCTGTCGGCCGAGGCCGCCGCCGACGCCATCGCGGAAGGCGTCCGCCGGGTGGTGCCCGACGCCGAGGTGGACCTCATCCCTCTGGTGGACGGCGGCGAAGGCACCGCCGCAGCGCTGGCCGCCGCCACCGGGGGCCGTCTGGTCCCCCGGCATGCCACGGGCCCGGTCGGCGAACCGGTCGAGACCCACTTCGCCCTGATCGGTTCCCGCGACCCGGCGACGACGGAGACGGCCGTGGTGGAGATGGCCGCGGTCGCGGGACTCTCCCTCGTCCCGCCCACCCTGCGCGACCCCGGCGCGACGACCACGTACGGCGTCGGCGAACTGATCCGTGCCGCGCTCGACACCGGCGTACGGCGGATCCTGGTCGGCTGCGGCGACTCCGGTACGTCGGACGGCGGGGCCGGTGCGCTCCAGGCGCTGGGGGCGCGGCTCCTGGATGCGGACGGCGTCGAACTACCGCCGGGCGGAAGGGAGTTGTCTCGACTGGACCGACTCGACCCGGCCGGCCTGGACCCCCGCCTGAAGGAAGTGGAGCTGCTCGTCGCCTGCAACCCGTTCAACGTGCTGTGCGGGGAACGGGGAGTCGCCAGGGTCTTCGGCCCGCAGAAGGGGGCTACGCCGGAACAGGTCGAGGGGCTCTCCACGGCCCTGGAGAACTGGGCTCACGTCCTCACCCGCGACCTGCCCGACACCCCGGCCGGCATCGATCTCCGGCACGGCCCCGGCACCGGCGCCTCCGGCGGTCTCGGGGCCGGACTGGCCGCCCTGGGGGCCCGGTTGCTCCCCCGCTTCGAGGTGCTGCTGGGCCATCTGGACCTCGACGCCCGGCTCGCCCGCGCCGACCTGGTCATCACCGCCGAGGGAGCCCTCGACCACCAGACACCGCGCGGCAAGGTCCCCGCCGAGGTGGCCCGCCGGGCCAAGCTGCACGGTCGCCCGGTCCTCGCCCTCGCGGGCACCCTCGGCGAGGGCGCGCACGAGGTGCCCGGCGTGGACGCGTACACCGGCATCCTGCCCGCGCCGATGGCCCTCGCCGAGGCCATGGTCCGCGCGAGCGAACTCCTCACGGACGCCACGGAACGGGCCCTACGGATGATCGTGCTGGGCGCGCGGGTGACGGCGGGCAGCCGGACGACCGACCCTCAGACGGCCGACCGTCGGACAACCGACCGTCGGACAACCGACCGTCATCCGGCCGAACGTCAGACGGCCGAACGTCAGACGGCCGAACGTCTGACGGCCGAACGTCAGACGGCCGAACGTCAGACGGCCGGGACGCAACGCCCGTCCTCCGTGCGGTAGTTCCACTTCGCGCCGTCCCGTACGAGTTCCTTCACCGCGCCGACGAACCGCTCCACGTGCTCGTCGGGGGTCCCCGCGCCGAAGCTCACCCGGATCGCGTTGAGGGAGCGCTCGCCGGGCGCGGCCTCGGGGGCGCCGCACTCTCCCTGGGTCTGCGGGTCGCTGCCGAGGAGGGTGCGGACGAGGGGGTGGGCGCAGAAGAGGCCGTCGCGTACGCCGATGCCGTACTCGGCGGAGAGGGCGGCGGCGAAGTGGGAGCTGTTCCAGCCCTCGACGACGAAGGAGATGACGCCGACGCGCGGGGCGTCGTCCCCGAAGAGGGAGAGGATCCGCACCTCGGGCACCTCGGCGAGTCCGGCGCGCACGGTGTCGATCAGGTGCCGCTCACGCGCGACCAGCGTGTCGAACCCGGCCTCGGTGAGGGCCTTGCAGGCGGAGGCGATGGAGTAGGCGCCGATGACGTTGGGCGAGCCGGCCTCGTGCCGGGCGGCGGTCTCGTGCCACTCGACGTCCAGACCGCCGTCGGTGCGGCGGGTCACCTTGCGGGAGGCGCCGCCGCCGGCGAGGTACGGCTCGGCCGTGGCGAGCCAGTCGGCGCGGCCGGCCAGCACGCCCGACCCGAAGGGCGCGTACAGCTTGTGGCCGGAGAAGGCGACCCAGTCCACGTCCAACTCCTGTACGGAGAGGGGGTGGTGGGGTGCCAGCTGGGCGGCGTCGAGAACGATGCGCGCGCCGTGCGCGTGCGCGGCCGCGGTCAGCTCACGCACCGGCCAGATCTCGCCGGTGACGTTGGAGGCACCGGTGACGCAGACCAGCGCGGGCCCGTGCGGGTCGCGTCCCGCGAGCGCGGTCTCCAGGGTGGTGACGGCCTGCTCCGGCGTCCGGGGCGCGTCCAGGTACGTCACCCGCGCCTTACGCCAGGGCAGCAGGGAGGCGTGGTGCTCGGTCTCGAAGACGAAGACCTGGCAGTCGGTGGGGAGGGCCGCGGCCAGGAGGTTCAGCGAGTCGGTGGTCGACCGGGTGAACACGACCTGGTCCTCGGCCCGGCAGTCGAGGAACTCCGCGACGGTCCTGCGGGAGTTCTCGAAGAGGTCCGTCGACAGCTGGGAGAGGTAGCCGGCACCGCGGTGGACGCTGCCGTAGTAGGGCGCGTAGGCCGCCACGTCGTCCCAGACGCGCTGCAGGGCCGGGGCACTGGCCGCGTAGTCGAGCGCGGCGTAGCTGACCTCGCCGCCGGTGACGAGCGGGACGGTGACATCCCGGCCCAGAACGGGCAGCGGGGCACAAACGGACTGGTCGGCGGCAAGGGTGGAGACAGACATGGCGGGACTCCCGTGAGGAGGCATGCGGAAGGAAGGCATGCGAAAAGAAGAGAAAAGGGTGCGCGGAGGCGGGGCTCGGCGGCCCTATCGCATTCGCTTGCTCACGGAAGACTCCCTCGAAGCCGCGCTTGCCGTAGACCTCGCTGCCTACGGCCCGGTCTTCACCCGGGGCACCCCGCCACGGAAGGAGGGTTGCCGGACAGCCAGCCGGGGCTATGGGCTGTCACTCATGACCTGAGCAGGAACGTACGTGAAGTGATCGGCGTGCCGCAACTCGTGTCCGGATCGCGGGATGGCGCCTGATAGCTCGGGGGTGCGTGTTTCGTCTGCGAGTGCGGGTCCGGTGGGGCTTCTCGCGCAGTTCCCCGCGCCCCTGAAAAGCCGGGGCTGCGCCCCGTGCTTTTCAGGCCCGCAGGGGCCTGGTCTTTTAGGGGCGCGGGGAACTGCGCGAGAAGCCCCACCGGGCCGCACCCGCCCACGCACCCGCGCCCACCCGCCGCAACTACCGGTTCGTCGCCGCGACCCACCGCTCGAGAACTCCCCGCGCCGCCCCGGAATCGATCGACTCCGCGGCCTTGGCCATCCCAGCCCGCAACTGCTCCGCCAGCGACGCGGACGACGGCTCCAACGCCACCAGCGCCGCCGCCGAGTTGAGCAGCACCGCGTCCCGCACGGGACCGGTCTCCCCGCCCAGCAGCCGCCGCGCGACATCCGCGTTGTAGGACGCGTCGGCCCCCCGCAGCGCCTCCACCGGCACGAGCTCCAAACCCACGTCACGCGGGTCGAAGCCCTCCTCGGTCACCTTGCCGTCCCGCACGACCCACACCCGCGAGGTCGCCGTGGTCGTCAGCTCGTCCAGCCCGTCGTCCCCTCGGAAGACGAGCGAGGAGTTGCCGCGCTCGGCGAAGACGCCGGCCATGATCGGTGCCATACGGGGGTCCGCGACACCGACCGCCTGGGCCCGTACCTTCGCGGGGTTGGCCAGCGGCCCGAGCGCGTTGAAGACGGTCCTGATGCCCAACTGACCGCGCGCGGCCGCCACATGACGCAGCGCCGGATGGAACTTCACCGCGAAGCAGAAGGTGATCCCGGCCTCCTCGGCGACCTCGGCGACCCGCTGCGGCGTCAGCTCCAGATTCACGCCCAGCTTCTCCAGCACATCGGACGCCCCGGAGGCCGACGACGCGGCCCGGTTGCCGTGCTTGACGACCTTCGCTCCCGTACCGGCGACGACGATCGACGACATCGTGGAGATGTTGACCGTCCTGGCGCCGTCCCCGCCCGTACCGACGATGTCGACGGTCCTCCCGGACACCTCGATCACCTTGGCGTGCTCGTACAGCGCCTCGACGAGACCGGTGATCTCCTCGACGGTCTCCCCCTTGGCCCGCAGCGCCACCACGAATCCGGCGATCTGCGCGTCCGTCGCCTCACCGCGCATGATCTGGTCCATCGCCCAGAAGGTGGCACCGGCGTCCTGGTCGTGCCCGGACAGCAGCGCGTTCAGCACGGCGGGCCAGGAACGGCCCGCCGCGGTGTCGCCTCCAGCGGGGGTCACAGCGCTCATAGCCGCTCCTGGGTGTTCTCGCGCGCGGGAGAACCGCGCGATCCGTGAGACCTGTTGGTGCGTCCACCCTATCCAGGTCGGAGCACGGCGAAGCGAAGCGATCAGTGGTGGCCGTGGCCGCTCGTGATCTCCTTGTACTCCTCGACGGTCGGCTTGGCGATCTGGCTGTCCTCGCCGTAGTAGCCCTTGCTCAGCTTGACGCGGGCCTTCTCCAGGCGCGAGACCTTGCGGACGACACCGTTCTCGTCGACCGCGGGACCGATCTCGGCCGGCTTGTACTGCTCGTGCGCCGTGAGCGTGTGCAGCTGCTCCTGGCTGAGCGGCTCGTGGACCTCGATGAACTCACCGTGCGGCAGGCGCTTGATGATGCCGGTCTCGCGACCGTGCAGGATCTTGTCCTTGTCCCGGCGCTGCAGGCCGAGGCAGATGCGCTTGGTGACGATGAACGCGAGGACCGGGGCCACGAAGAACGCGATCCGGACGAACCAGGTGATGGCGTTGATCGACAGGTGGAAGTGGGTCGCCCAGAGGTCGTTTCCACCACCGATCAGCAGGACCATGTACCAGGTGATCCACGCGACACCGAAGGCCGTACGGGTCGGCGCGTTGCGCGGGCGGTCCAGGATGTGGTGCTCGCGCTTGTCGCCGGTGACCCAGGACTCGATGAACGGGTAGACCGCGATCGCGACCAGGACCAGCGGGAAGATCACCAGCGGGATGAAGACACCCAGGACGAGCGTGTGACCCCAGAAGTTGATCTCCCAGCCCGGCATGACACGGATCAGACCCTCGGAGAAGCCCATGTACCAGTCGGGCTGGGCACCGGTGGAGACCTGGTCGGGCCGGTAGGGGCCCATGGTCCAGATCGGGTTGATCGTGGCGATCGCCGAGATGATCGCGATGACACCGAAGACCAGGAAGAAGAAGCCGCCGGCCTTCGCCATGTACACGGGGAGCAGCGGCATGCCGACGACGTTGTTGTTCGTCTTTCCGGGACCCGCGTACTGCGTGTGCTTGTGGTAGAAGACCAGGATCAGGTGCGCCACCACCAGGCCGAGCATGATGCCCGGCAGCAGCAGGATGTGGACCGAGTAGAAGCGGGCCACGAAGTCGCCGCCCGGGAACTCCCCGCCGAAGAGGAAGAACGACAGGTACGTGCCGACGATCGGCACGGACAGGACCGCGCCCTCCATGAAGCGGACACCGGTGCCGGAGAGCAGGTCGTCCGGGAGCGAGTAACCGGTGAAGCCGGTGAACATGCCGAGGACGAACAGCAGGAAGCCGAACAGCCAGTTGACCTCACGCGGCTTGCGGAACGCGCCGGTGAAGAACACACGCATCATGTGCACGAACATGCCGGCGAGGAAGACCAACGCGGCCCAGTGGTGGATCTGCCGGATCAGCAGACCACCGCGCACCTCGAAGGAGATGTGCATGGTCGAGTTGAACGCCTCGGACATCAGCTGGCCCTGCAGCGGGACGTAGCTGCCGTGGTACTCCACCTCGTTCATCGACGGGTGGAAGAACAGCGTCAGGTACACACCCGTGAGGATGATGATGATGAAGCTGTACAGGCAGATCTCGCCCAACATGAACGACCAGTGGTCGGGGAAGATCTTGCGCATGTTGGCCTTGGCCAGGGAGTAGATCCCGAGCCGGCCGTCGGCCCAGTCGGCCACGCGCTCGCCGGCCGGGGCCTTGTCACGCTTGTCGCGTGCGTCGGTGCTGGTCGTAGTGCTCATCCGCGCTCCCAGAAGGCAGGACCGACGGGCTCTTCGAAGTCGCCGACCGCTTGGAGGTAGCCGTCCTCACCGACGGTGATCCGCAGCTGCGGAAGGGCGTGACCCGCGGGGCCGAAGATGACCCGGCCGCCGTCGGCGAGGTCGAAGGTGGACTGGTGGCAGGGGCAGAGCACGTGGTGCGTCTGCTGCTCGTACAGGGAGATCGGGCATCCCACGTGGGTGCAGATCTTCGAGAACGCCACGATGCCCTCGTGGGACCACTCCAGCTCGCGCTTGTCCTTGATGTCGTCCGGCTGGATCCGGACGATCATCAGGGCGTCCTTGGCGATGTTCTTCTGGAAGTCGTGGTCGTGCTCGTCCAGGCCGTCCGGCATGGCGAAGGTCAGCGACCCGACCGCGACGTCCGAGGGGCGCAGCGGCTCGTTGGTGTTCATGTTGACGAGCTTCTTGCCCTTGGCCCACGTGGTGTGCCGCAGCTTGGTGCCGGGCGCGGGGCCGAGGCCGCCGAGCAGGAAGACACCGGAGAGCGGGAACAGGGTCAGCGCGCCGAACATCGTGTTGCGGATCAGCTTGCGGCGGCCGAGCGCGGACTCCTTGGCACCCTGCGCGAAGTCGGCGAGGACCTTCGCCTTGACCTCGGGCGAGGCCTCGATCGGGTGGCGCTCGTCGGCGACCTCCACGTCCGACATCAGCGTGCGGGCCCAGTGGACCGCGCCGGCGCCGATGCAGAACAGCGACAGGCCCAGCGTCATGCCCAGCGCGAAGTTCAGCGCGCTGATGTGACCGATCGGCCAGATGTAGACCGACTTGTCGACGTCGATCATCAGGTACGCGGCGATGAAGCCGACGGTGGCCAGCATCGACACCGTGAACAGCAGGGCGACCGTGCGCTCGGACCGCTTGGCGGCCCGCTCGTCGATGTCCTGGACCCGGTGCTCGTGGGGCGGCAGGCCGGGGTCCGCGAAGGGGTTCTTCTCGTCCGCGACCGTCACCGCGCCGTGCGTGTCCTGCTCGGTGGGCAGGTTCTCTTCTGGAATCTCTTGGCTACTCATGACTTCTTGGCCTTTGCGGTCCGAGCGGCGACCCAGACGGCGACGGCGATCAGCGCGCCGAGCCCGAACACCCAGCCGAAGAGGCCTTCGCTGACCGGGCCGAGCCCGCCGAGGCTGAGGCCACCGGGCTCCACGGTGTCGTCGCTGTTGACCGCGTCGAGGTACGCGATGATGTCCTTCTTGTTCTCCTCCGACAGCGTGGTGTCGGGGAAGGACGGCATGTTCTGCGGGCCCGTCTGCATGGCCTCGTAGATGTGCTTCGGGTCGACACCCTCAAGGGACGGCGCGTACTTGCCCTCGGACAGCGCACCACCCTTGCCGGTGAAGTTGTGGCACTGAGCGCAGTTGGTCCGGAAGAGTTCGCCGCCCTCGGCGATGTCCGCGCCCTCGGGGTCGTACTCGTTCTCGGTCGGGATCTCCGGGCCGGCGCCCAGGGAGGAGATGTACGCCGCGAGCTGGTCGATCTCGGCCTGCGAGTAGACGACCGGCTTCTTCGGGACCTGCGCGCCCGGCTGCTGGGCCGGCATACGGCCGGTGCCGACCTGGAAGTCGACGGCCGCCGCGCCCACACCCACCAGGCTGGGACCGTCGGAGGTGCCCTGACCGCCGGTGCCGTGGCAACTCGCGCAGCCGACGGCGTAGAGCTTCTTGCCCTCCTCGATGGTGAGGGTCTGCGCGGTTTCTTCGGCCACCGCCTTGTCCGCGGGTGCGAAGGCGGTGTACAGCCCCGCGCAGGCCGCCAGCGCGATGGTTAGGACGACGAGCGCCGCCAGCGGATGGCGTCGTCGTGCGGAGAGCTTTTTCACGGATTACCCCGGTGTCAGGATCTTCTGCGTCGGTGCTTCTGGAAGGGTCGTTCTCGGTACGAGGCGGGCGCGTCGGTCGGCCCGGCTCGGCCGACCGATCTACTTGATCATGTAGATCGTGGCGAAGAGGCCGATCCAGACGACATCGACGAAGTGCCAGTAGTAGGACACGACGATGGCCGCGGTCGCCTGCTCGTGGGTGAACCTCTTGGCCGCGTAGGTGCGTCCGAGGACCAGCAGGAAGGCGATGAGACCGCCCGTCACGTGCAGGCCGTGGAAGCCGGTGGTCAGGTAGAAGACCGAGCCGTACGGGTCGGACGAGAGCGACAGGCCCTCGTGCTTGACCAGCTCGGTGTACTCGAAGACCTGACCGCCGATGAAGATCGCACCCATCACGAACGTGACGATGAACCACATCCGGAGCTTCTTCACGTCCCCGCGCTCGGCGGCGAACACGCCGAGCTGGCAGGTGAGGGAGGAGAGCACCAGGATCGTGGTGTTCGTCGCCGAGAACGGGAAGTTCAGGGTGTCGGCCTTCTCCGACCAGAACTCCGGACCGGTCACCGATCGCAGGGTGAAGTACATCGCGAAGAGGGCCGCGAAGAACATCAGCTCGGAACTCAACCAGATGATGGTTCCGACGCTGGTGAGGTTCGGCCGGTTGACCGACGGGTGCGCGTGCCCGGTTTCTACTGTCGTTGCTGTCGCCACGACCGACATTATGTCGGTCGCTTATCCCGCCCTCACTCCGGGGGGTGCCGTTCGGAGTGTTGCTCCCTTCCGTACCGGTGCTGACGTGGTGTTCGAGGGAGTAGCATCCGCGCATCGGGCCTGTCCTTAAGACGCTGACGTCACGGAGGAACAATGCAGCCGACCGCCACGGTGCTGGTCTACAGCGACGACTCCAACACCCGCGAACAAGTTCGGTTGGCGACGGGGCGCCGTCCGGCACCGGACGTGCCCCAGGTGGAGTTCCTGGAGTGCGCGACCCCCGCCGCCGTCGTCAAGGAGCTGGACAAGGGCGGGATCGACGTCTGCGTCCTGGACGGCGAGGCCGTGCCCATGGGGGGCATGGGGGTGTGCCGGCAGATCAAGGACGAGATCTTCGAGTGCCCGCCGGTGCTGGTGCTGATCGGTCGGCCGCAGGACGCGTGGCTCGCGACGTGGAGCCGGGCGGACGCTGCGGTGACCCTGCCGGTGGAGCCGGTGGAGTTCGCGGCGGCGCTCGCCGCCCTGCTCCGCAGCAGGCAGGCGCTGAGCGCCTAGACCGACTCCGGCCTCAGGCGGGCCTGCACCTGGGGCCCGGGGACTTCCTTCGTGCCGCCCACCAGGGCGCTGCCCTCGCGCCAGTTCTTCCAGTCGAGGTTCCAGTCGCCGTAGCCGTTGCCGAAGGGGGCCATGGTGTCGCCGGCCGAGTTGACGACCTCGACGATGTCGCCCTCGTTGATGGTGTCGTAGAACCACTGGGCGTTGCCGGTGCTCATGCCGGTGCAGCCGTGGCTGACGTTGGCGTACCCCTGGGAGCCGGTGGACCAGGGGGCGGCGTGGACGTACTCGCCGCTGTTGGTGACCCTGACGGAGTGGTGCACGGTGAGGTCGTAGAAGTCCGACGCACCTATGCTGGCGCTGGTCATACGAACGGTACCTTCCTTGGCCAGCACCACTTTGACCCCGTTGCGGGTGTCGTAGCCGGGCATGCCGGTGGTCACCGGTATCTGCTTGATGACCTCGTCGTTCTTGTAGACGGTCATCTGGTGCGCCGAGGCGTCCGTGACGGCGACTATCTTCGCGCCGGTCGTCAGCTCGATGGGCTCGGCCCTGCCGCCCCAGAGCCGGTCGCCTATCTTGAGCCCCTCCAGGTTGCTGTGCACCCGGATGGTGGCCTCGGCGGGCCAGTACTCCTTGGGCCGGTAGTGCAGCTTCTTGTCGTCCACCCAGTGCCAGGCGCCCTCCACGGCCGGCGTCGAGTCCACCTTGAGCGCCCGTTCGACGACGGCCCGCGCGGCCTTGTCCTCGACCGGTCGGCTGAGCTCGGCGGTGACGGGCTGGCCGACGCCGTACCTGCCCTCCTTCGGTCCGAAGGTGACGTTCAGGCGCTTCTTGGTGAGCGGGCGGCCGGTGTCGAAGGCCATGGTCTCGCGGCCGGGGGCGCCGTCCTCGTCCTCGGTGCTCACGTGGACCGTGTAGCGGGCGTTGGCGGCGAGCGGTGAGGTGGAGTGCCAGCGACCCCCGTCGGCGGAGAGTTCGCCCGCCACATAGCGTCCTGCGGCGTCCACGGCGGTGACGTCGGTGATGCGTCCGTCGTCCTCGGCGGTGACTTCCAGCGGCTTGTCCGGGTCGGCCTTCTCGCCGTCGCCGGTGGGGGTGTTGAAGGAGACGTGGTCGGCCGCGTCGTAGGGCGTGCCCGAGAGGGGGTGGCCACCGGAACCGCAGGCGGTGACGCCCGCTCCCAGGGAGACCACCAGCAGGGCGCAGCCGGCGACCGTGCGGTTACGGGGTGATGTGTTCATGGGTTCAACGTAGGAACGCCCGTCGGGCGCGGCGCGCCGGGTGACCCGAGTGGGCTACGCGGGACGTGGCGAAAGGGGGAAGCCCGGACCTCCTGTCGGAGTGTCCGGGCTTCCGTACGCGCGGTGCGTGCTAGCGGCGCGGTGCTACTGGTTCTGGTTCTCGCCGCGGTAGTACTCGAAGACCCAGCCCCACAGGCCGATCAGGATGATCGGGGTCGAGAAGTACAGCAGCCACCAGCCGAAGACGACGCCCATGAAGGCGAGCGCGCCGCCCACGCCCAGGGCGAGGGGCTGCCAGCTGTGCGGGCTGAAGAAGCCCAGCTCACCGGCGTCGTCCGCGACGTCGGCCTCCTTGTCGTCCTGCGCGCCCACGTCGACCCGCCGGGCCGTGAAGGCCAGGTAGTAGCCGACCATGATGCACAGACCGAAGGCCAGGAACAGCGCCGTGGTGCCGGCCGGCTCCTTCGACCACACGCCATAGACGATCGCCATGGCGAGGACGAAGACGCTCAGCCAGATGAACATCTTGCCTTGGACCTTCACTTGCCGGCCTCCTTGCCGCTGGTCGCGAGCTCGTTGGCCGCCGGGCCGCCGTGCGCGAGCTGCTCGAGCGCGGCGATCTCCGGGTGGTGCAGGTCGAACGCCGGGGATTCACTGCGGATCCGCGGCAGGGTGAGGAAGTTGTGCCGCGGCGGCGGGCAGGAGGTCGCCCACTCCAGGGAGCGGCCGTAGCCCCACGGGTCGTCGACGCCGACGGGCTTGCCGTACTTGGCGGTCTTCCACACGTTGTAGAGGAACGGCAGGATCGACAGACCGAGCACGAACGAGGCGATCGTGGAGATCGTGTTCAGCGCGGTGAAACCGTCGGCCGCGAGGTAGTCCGCGTACCGGCGCGGCATGCCCTCGGCGCCCAGCCAGTGCTGGACGAGGAAGGTGCCGTGGAAGCCGATGAACAGCGTCCAGAAGGTGATCTTGCCGAGGCGCTCGTCGAGCATCTTGCCCGTCATCTTCGGCCACCAGAAGTGGAAGCCGGAGAACATCGCGAACACCACGGTGCCGAAGACGACGTAGTGGAAGTGCGCCACCACGAAGTACGAGTCGGAGACGTGGAAGTCCATCGGGGGCGAGGCCAGGATGACACCGGTCAGACCACCGAAGGTGAAGGTGATCAGGAAGCCGGTCGCCCAGAGCATCGGCGTCTCGAAGGACAACGAGCCCTTCCACATCGTGCCGATCCAGTTGAAGAACTTCACACCGGTCGGTACGGCGATGAGGAACGTCATGAAGGAGAAGAACGGCAGCAGTACGCCACCGGTGACGTACATGTGGTGCGCCCACACCGTGACGGAGAGGCCGGCGATCGCGATGGTCGCGCCGATCAGGCCCATGTAGCCGAACATCGGCTTGCGGGAGAAGACCGGGATGACCTCGGAGATGATGCCGAAGAACGGCAGCGCGATGATGTACACCTCTGGATGGCCGAAGAACCAGAAGAGGTGTTGCCAGAGCAGGGCGCCGCCGTTGGCCGCGTCGAAGACGTGCGCACCGAACTTGCGGTCCGCCTCCAGGGCGAACAGCGCGGCCGCGAGGACCGGGAAGGCGAGCAGGACCAGGACACCGGTCAGCAGCACGTTCCAGGTGAAGATCGGCATGCGGAACATGGTCATGCCGGGCGCGCGCATGCAGATGATCGTGGTGATGAAGTTGACCGAGCCGAGGATCGTGCCGAAGCCGGAGAAGGCCAGACCCATGATCCACATGTCGGCGCCGATGCCCGGGCTGCGGACCGCGTCCGACAGCGGGCTGTAGGCGAACCAGCCGAAGTCGGCCGCGCCCTGCGGGGTGAGGAAGCCACCGACCGCGATGAGCGAGCCGAAGAGGTACAGCCAGTACGCGAACATGTTCAGCCGCGGGAACGCCACGTCGGGCGCGCCGATCTGCAGCGGCATGATCCAGTTGGCGAATCCGGCGAACAGCGGCGTCGCGAACATCAGCAGCATGATCGTGCCGTGCATCGTGAACGCCTGGTTGAACTGCTCGTTCGACATGATCTGCGTACCCGGGCGGGCGAGCTCGGCGCGCATGAAGAGCGCCATGACGCCGCCGATGCAGAAGAACGCGAACGACGTGACCAGGTACAGCGTGCCGATCGTCTTGTGGTCGGTGGTCGTCAGCCACTTCACCACGACGTTGCCGGGCTGCTTGCGCCGTACCGGCAGCTCGTCCTCGTACGAGCCTCCGGTCTCGGCGGAAGCACCCTGGGGTTCGTTGAGGATGCTCACAGTTGGTTCGTCTCCCGGTTCTTCTCGTGGCTCGTCTGCTCAATGCCGGCCGGGACGTAACCGGTCTGACCCTTCTCCACGAGCGACTTGAGGTGCTCCTCGTAGCGCTCCTGGGAGACGACCTTCACGTTGAAGAGCATCCGAGAGTGGTCCACGCCGCAGAGTTCGGCGCACTTGCCCAGGAAGGTGCCCTCCTGGTTGGGGGTCACCTGGAAGGCGTTGGTGTGGCCCGGGATGACGTCCTGCTTCATCAGGAACGGCACCACCCAGAAGGAGTGGATGACGTCACGCGAGGTGAGGACGAAGCGGACCGTCTTGCCCTCAGGGAGCCAGAGGGTCGGGCCGGGGTTGCCGGTCTGCGGGTTCTTGTCGCCAGGAATGCCGCAGGTGTAGGCGCCGCCGGCGTTCGCCGGGAAGTCCTCCTTGAACCGGTCCGGGATGGCGGCCAGGTTCTCGTCGGTCTTCGCGTCGCCCGTGGAGCCGTCGACGTTCTCGATGTAGTTGAAGCACCAGCTCCACTGGAAGCCGACCACGTTCACCGTGAGGTCGGGCTTCTTCGACGTGTCGAGGAGCTTCGACTCGTCGCGGGCGGTGAAGTAGAAGAGCACCGAGACGATGATCAGCGGGACGACCGTGTACAGCGCCTCGATGGGCATGTTGTACCGGGTCTGTGGGGGAACTTCGACCTTGGTGCGGCTGCGCCGGTGGAAGAAAGCACTCCACAGGATCAGGCCCCACACCAGCACGCCCGTGGCGAGCGCGGCCGCCCACGACCCCTGCCACAGGGAGAGGATCCGCGGAGCCTCTTCCGTGGTCGGGGTGGGCATACCCAGGCGGGGGAAGTCCTCCCATGTGCAACCGGTGGCGGTCGCCAGGACCAGGCCTGCGGTCATTGCCTGCAGCAGCTTCCGCCGCATCGGGCGCCGCGGCGAGCGGTCGGAGCCGTTGGGACTCACGTAGCGCCTTCCCGAGAGTCTCGCCCGCGCGGTATGGCTGCGGCCTTCTCGCTGGTCGGTCGCCGCCCTGCGACGGGCAGGGGTTTGGATGTTTATGCGGACCAAACCCTACTGGACGCGTTTTGGGGTCGCGCGGGGAGGGGGTACCAACTCGCCGGGGGTCACGCCGGGTGCCTAATAGCTCGGGGGTTCGGGTGTTTTGGCGGGTGCGGGGGGTGTTGTGGTCGTTCGCGGAGTTCCCCGCACCCCTTTGTCGTCGGCCCGAGGCTTTAGCGTTGACCTGTGGCCTACTTCGACTCCGCTTCCTCCGCTCCTCTCCATCCCGTCGCCCGGCAGGCGTTGCTGGCTTCACTGGACGAGGGGTGGGCGGATCCCGCGCGGTTGTACCGGGAGGGGCGGCGGGCCCGGCTGTTGCTCGACGCGGCCCGGGAGGCCGCCGCCGAGGCCGTGGGGTGCCGGGCGGACGAACTGGTCTTCACGTCGTCCGGGACGCGGGCCGTGCATTCCGGGATCGCGGGCGTGCTGGCCGGGCGGCGGCGGACGGGAGGTCACCTGATCGTGTCGGCGGTCGAACACTCTTCGGTGCTGCACGCGGCGGAGGTGCACGAGGCGGGGGGCGGAGCGGTCACCCAGGTGGCGGTGGACCGTGCCGGGGCCGTCACCGCGTCCGCCTACGCCGAGGCCCTGCGGCCGGACACCGCGCTCGCCTGCCTCCAGTCCGCCAACCACGAGGTGGGGACCGAGCAGCCGGTGGCCGAGGTGGCGGCGGTCTGCCGGGAGGCCGGGGTGCCGCTGCTGGTGGACGCGGCACAGTCGCTGGGGTGGGGCCGGGTGCACGGGGACTGGTCGGTGTTGACCGGCAGTGCCCATAAATGGGGCGGACCGTCCGGAGTCGGGCTGTTCGTCGTCCGCAAGGGTGTGCGGTTCGCGGCGCAAGGGCCCACCGACGAGCGGGAGTCGGGGCGGGCCGCCGGCTTCGAGAACATCCCGGCGATCGTGGCGGCCGCCGCCTCACTGCGGGCCGTGCGGGCGGAGGCCGACGAGGAGGCCGTACGGCTGCGGGAGTTGACGGAGCGGATCCGGGCGCGGGTGCCGTCGCTGGTGCCGGACGTGGAGGTGGTGGGCGACCCGGAGCGCCGGCTGCCCGGAGTAGTCACCTTCTCCTGTCTCTATGTCGACGGGGAGACACTGCTGCACGAGCTGGACCGCGAGGGCTTCTCCGTCTCCTCCGGGTCCTCCTGTACGAGCAGCACGCTGACGCCGAGCCATGTGCTGCGGGCCATGGGGGTGCTGAGCGAGGGGAACGTGCGGGTCTCGCTGCCGACGGGGGCGGCGGCCGAGGACGTCGAGCGGTTCCTGTCCGTGCTGCCGGGGGCGGTCGCGGCGGTGCGCGAGAAGCTCGGGGCGCCGACGACCACCACCGTGGCGGCCGTGCGGGAGGACACCCTCGTCGTGGACGCGCTCGGCAGGCGGTGCCCGATCCCCGTCATCGAGCTGGCCAAGGTGATCGGGGACGTCCCGGTCGGCGGCACGGTCCGCGTCCTGTCGGACGACGAGGCGGCCCGCCTGGACATCCCGGCGTGGTGCGAGATGCGGGGCCAGGAGTACGTGGGCGAGGAGCCGGTGGAGCGGGGTTCGGCGTACGTGGTGCGCAGGGTGAGCTGACGCGTTCCCCGCGCCCCGGGAAACCCGGGGCGCGGGGAACCGCGCGAGCAAGCACATCGAACCGACGGCCGACGACGATCGGCCTCGGCGACCCGTGGTCGCGACGACCCCGTGGTCGCGACGACCCGGTGGTCGCGACGGCGACCTCAGCCGAGGTGAGCCTGAACCTCTTCGGCGGCGTCCTGCCCGTACGCCTTGGTGAACCGCTCCATGAAGTGCCCACGCCGCAGCTGGTACTCCTGCGTGCCGACCGTCTCGATGACCAGCGTCGCGAGCATGCAGCCGACCTGCGCGGCCCGCTCCAGCGAGACGCCCCACGCCAGCCCGGACAGGAACCCGGCCCGGAAGGCGTCGCCGACACCGGTGGGGTCGGCCTTGCGCTCCTCCTCGGCGCAGCCGACCTCGATCGGGTCGTGCCCGGCCCGCTCGACACGGACACCGCGCGCGCCGAGCGTGGTCACCCGGTGGCCCACCTTCGCGAGGATCTCCTCGTCCGACCAGCCGGTCTTGGACTCGATGAGGCCCTTCTCGTACTCGTTGGAGAACAGGTACGTGGCGCCGTCCAGCAGTATCCGGATCTCCTCCCCTCCCATACGGGCGATCTGCTGGGAGAAGTCCGCGGCGAAGGGGATGGCCCGCGAGCGGCACTCCTCCGTGTGGCGGAGCATCGCCTCCGGGTCGTCCGCGCCGATCAGGACGAGGTCGAGGCCGCCGACCCGGTCGGCGACGGTCTTCAGCTCGATGAGGCGGGCCTCGCTCATCGCGCCGGTGTAGAAGGAGCCGATCTGGTTGTGGTCGGCGTCCGTGGTGCACACGAAGCGGGCCGTGTGCAGCGTCTCGGAGATGCGCACGGAGGAGGTGTCCACTCCGTGCCGGTCGAGCCACGCGCGGTACTCGTCGAAGTCGGCACCCGCCGCGCCGACCAGGATCGGCCGCGTGCCGAGCTGCCCCATGCCGAACGCGATGTTCGCGCCGACACCGCCTCGGCGTACGTCGAGCTGGTCGACGAGGAAGGAGAGGGAGACCGTGTGCAGTTGGTCCGCGACGAGTTGGTCGGCGAAGCGGCCCGGGAAGGTCATCAGATGGTCGGTGGCGATGGAGCCGGAGACTGCGATACGCACGGCGAGGACACACTCCTGCGAAGGGAGGGGGATTGACAGTTCACGCTACCGGGTCGTCCGCGTGCACTGAAGCAGGCGAAACTACCCGATAGTAGGTCTTTCTTCGTGGGGTTTCCGATGCGTACGGTGCCGTTATGACAAACCCCAAGATCCATGGCACCGTCCCGTTCGACCCGGACGGCGGCCTCGCGGCCCTGCGTGGCGACTGCGCCCGGATGGTTCCGCACTGGGCGGCCCCCGCGAAGGTCATTACGGCTCCGGTGTCCCCTTCGCTCATTCACGGGGTGACGGTGCCGGCGACGTCCGCGCGCCTGGTCGACGCGATGCCGGAGTACGGCGACTGAGGGAACCGTCGGCTCCTCCGCCGCGTCCCATCGCTGTCCCCCGTATAGGGGAGGCGGTGTACGACTTGCCGAAGGAGCGATGCGGTGAACCCCGAGCGACCCGACAACCCCGAGAACCCGGACGAGGGCCCCGCGCCCGACGCCACCGCGGAACTCGGGGCTGCCGGGGACGACGCCCCTGCGGCCGACGCGACCGGGAACGCCGAGGAGACAGAGACGGCCGCGCGGCCGGAGAGTTCCGAGAGCGCCGAGAAGGCCGTGCAGAGCGAGAAGGCCGTGCAGAGCGAGAAGGCCGTGCAGAGCGAGAAGGCCGTGCAGAGCGAGAAGGCCGATGCGCCTGCCGAGCAGGCTCCGGCTTCCGATCCGGCTCCGGCTCCGGCGGCCACTTCGGCTACCGATCCGACTCCCGCCCCCGCCCCCGCCCCCGCTCACGAGGGTGACCCGGCCGAGCCCGAGCCCCTACGGCGTCCGCGGCGTCCCCGTTCGCGACTGGTCGTGGCGTCGGTGGCCGCCGCCGTGTTGCTGGTCGGGGGTGGCGGGGCGCTCCTCGCCTCGACCTCGTCCGGTGGGGCCGACGGCAGCGCGGGCGGCTCCGGGGCGCCCGGCGGTGACGGCACTCCCCCGCCGCTCACGCTCGACGGGTACCCCGGCGGTGGTTCGAACGGCATCGCACCCGGTGAGCCCGACCCCAACGGGGTCGTCTACCGCGCTGACGGCGACCTGCCCGACGGCCCCGACTCCGCCGCGGTCCACCTGGTCGAGGGCGAGGTGACGGCCGCGGAGGTCGCGCGGCTGGCGAAGGCACTCGGGGTGGAGGGCGAACCGACCGCCGAGGGCGAGGCCTGGCAGGTGGGGGCGGCCGGGGACGGTTCGGGGCCGGTGCTGCGGGTGAACCGGCAGGCACCGGGGACCTGGACGTTCAACCGGTACACGCCGGGCACCGACAACTGCCGGAAGGTCGACGTCTGCACGTCGGGCACCGCCGAGGGCGGGGACCCGGTGAGCGAGGCGGTCGCCAGGAAGGCGGCGGCACCCGTCCTGAAGGCCGTCGGCCAGGACGACGCCAAGCTCGACGCCGGTCAGCTCATGGGCGCCGTACGCGTGGTGAACGCCGATCCCGAGGTGGGTGGACTGCCCACGTACGGCTGGTCGACCGGTGTCCAGGTCGGCGCCGACGGCCAGGTGGTCGGCGGCAGCGGCAATCTGAAGTCGCCGGTGAAGAGCGACACGTACCCCGTCGTCGACGCCGAGCGGGCGCTGGAGCTGATGAACGGCTCGGGCCAGGGTGCCGGCACCGAGCGCGGCGGCATCGGCGGCTGCACCGGTCCCGTACCGCTGGCGGGCGAGAACGGCGCTGCCGGGGAGGGCGGGACGGTCGTGGCGGACGAGACGCCGTGCGAGCGGATGACCGCGCTGCCCAAGCCGGAGGCGGTCACCGTCGAGGACGCGGTGTTCGGCCTCGCGTCGCATCAGGTGGACGGTCACCCGGCGCTGGTGCCGTCGTGGCTGTTCGAGGTGCGGCCGACGGGAGCCCAGGACAGCTACACGGTGACGCATCCGGCGGTGGACCCGGCGTACCTGGCCGCCCCCGAGCCGCGCTCGGAGCCGACCGAGCGGCCCGGCGAGCCGGGTGACACACCGCCGACCGGATCGTCCTCGCACGAGGTGAAGGTGCAGGGCTACACGGTCGACGGCGACAAGCTGACCGTGTCCTTCTGGGGCGGCGTGTGCAGCGACTACTCGGCCTCGGTGAGCGAGGAGTCGGGCGAGGTGAAGGTCACCGTGACCGACACCCCGTGGGAGGGCAAGGTCTGCATCATGATCGCCAAGGTGGTGGAGCGGACGGTCACGCTGGACGAGCCGCTGGGTGACCGGAAGGTTGTCGGGTCGGACGGCGAGACGATCCCGGAGGGCGGGATCGCGGAGCTGCAGCCCCGGTAGGCGCCCCCGCCGCGGGCGGGACGAGGACGCATGACGGTACGACGAAGGCGGCGCCCCCCGCGGAGGGGGTCGCCGCCTTCGTCGTACCTCTGGCGCGCGTGGCGCCACCGCGCAGGCGGGGCTCAGCTGAAGGAGTCGCCGCAGGCGCAGGAACCCGTCGCATTCGGGTTGTCGATGGTGAAGCCCTGCTTCTCGATGGTGTCGACGAAGTCGATCGTGGCGCCGCCCAGGTACGGGGCGCTCATGCGGTCGGTGACGACCTTCACACCGTCGAAGTCCTTCTTCACGTCGCCGTCGAGCGAGCGCTCGTCGAAGAAGAGCTGGTAGCGCAGGCCGGAGCAGCCGCCGGGCTGAACGGCGACACGCAGGGCCAGGTCGTCACGGCCTTCCTGGTCGAGCAGGGCCTTGACCTTGGCCGCGGCGGCGTCGGTCACGATGATGCCGTCGGTGACGGTGCCGGTCTCGTCCGATACGGACATCTACATCTCTCCCGGGTTGTACGGAGACTGCTTGCCGACGATTGCAACCGCCGGGGCGCCGGATTCATTCCGGGCCGCGCGGATCCGTTCGCGTCTCTCTTCATGCTCGCACATGGCCGGTGCGGTGGGCACCGAGCGGCTCAAGGCGGTGGACAACCCCACGCCGGGATTCATGTCACATCGACGCTATGGGCATCGTCAACGTGACGTGAAGCGGTTATGATAGATAGCGTCAATTCGACGAAAAGGATAGCCCGAATGTCCCGCCGACCCTCCACCGGGCGGCGAGCCGCAGAACAGAAAGGGTGCGTGTCGTGACCACCGCCCAGACCCAGGAGCTCGACGTACAGCCGACGCCCCTCGCCCTGCTGCTGCTCGGCCGCGAGGCCGACCCGAGGAGCGAGCGCGGTGTCGAGTGCCCGGGTGACCTCCCCTCCCCGTCCGACCCCGATCTCGTGGAGCGCGCCCGCGCTGCCAAGGAGAAGCTCGGAAACAAGGTCTTCGTGCTCGGCCACCACTACCAGCGCGACGAGGTCATCCAGTTCGCGGACGTCACGGGCGACTCCTTCAAGCTGGCCCGCGACGCGGCGGCCCGCCCCGAGGCGGAGTACATCGTGTTCTGCGGTGTGCACTTCATGGCCGAGTCGGCGGACATCCTCACCGGTGACGACCAGAAGGTCGTCCTGCCGGACCTGGCCGCCGGGTGCTCCATGGCCGACATGGCCACCGCCGAGCAGGTCGCCGAGTGCTGGGACGTGCTGACCGAGGCCGGCATAGCCGAGCAGGTCGTGCCGGTCTCGTACATGAACTCCTCCGCCGACATCAAGGCCTTCACCGGCAAGCACGGCGGCACGATCTGCACCTCGTCGAACGCGAAGCGGGCGCTGGACTGGGCCTTCGAGCAGGGCGAGAAGGTCCTGTTCCTGCCGGACCAGCACCTCGGACGCAACACCGCCGTGCGGGACATGGGCATGTCGCTCGACGACTGCGTCGTCTACAACCCGCACAAGCCGGGCGGCGGCCTGACCGTCGAGCAGCTGCGGGCGGCCAAGATGATCCTGTGGCGGGGCCACTGCTCGGTGCACGGGCGCTTCAGCGTGCAGTCCGTGAACGACGTACGGGAGCGGATCCCGGGCGTCAACGTGCTGGTCCACCCCGAGTGCAAGCACGAGGTCGTGGCGGCGGCGGACCACGTCGGGTCGACCGAGTACATCATCAAGGCGCTGGAGGCCGCGCCCGCCGGTTCCAAGTGGGCGATCGGCACCGAGCTGAACCTCGTGCGGCGGCTGGCGAACCGTTTCGCGCCCGAGGGCAAGGAGGTCGTGTTCCTCGACCGCACGGTCTGCTTCTGCTCGACGATGAACCGCATCGACCTGCCCCACCTGGTGTGGACCCTGGAGTCCCTCGCCGAGGGCACCCTCGTCAACCGCATCGAGGTGGACAAGGAGACCGAGGCGTTCGCGAAGCTCGCGCTGGAGCGGATGCTGGCGCTGCCGTAGCCCTCACGCGGCCGTCCCGCGAGGGACGGCCGCCCTTCGCACGACAGGCGCTCACCCCGACGCGGCGGGTTCCCGGTCGGGGTGGGCGGGGTCGAGGGAGAAGAGCGTGCCGTCGGAGACGGCCACGACCAGCGCTCCCGCCTGGGGAATCGCCCAGGGAGCGCCCTGCACGGACCAGGACGGTGTGGCCCGGGGCAGCGTCTCCCACAGCAGGGTGCCCTTGACCCTGTCGAGCGCCGCGACCCTGCCCGTGGCGCTGGCCAGGTAGAGGGTGCCCGTCACAGCGTCGTACCCGGGCTCGCCCGGCCGTTCCAGACTGGTCCTGGTCCGCCACAGCAGCTCGCCCGTGTGCGGTGACACGGCGGTCACCTGGCCGCCGGACCGGGTGAACACCAGCACTCCGCCCGTCAGGGCCACCCGGCCCCGCCCGTTCCCACCCGGCTTCGTCATCACGCGGGCCCCGGTCTCCAGGTCCACGAGCAGGGTCGTGTCGTACGCCGGGTCGCTGCCGGGGGCCGCGTCGGTGTGCTCGGTGTCCTCCCCGACCAGGACCAGATCTCCCTGCTTCACGCCCAGGAGGACGCTCTCCAGCGGCACCTTCACGGTCCTGGCCGAGCCGTCGGCGCGGTCCACGACCAGGACCCGGGATTCCGCGTTGGCCGCCTTCGCGTCCCGGGTCACCGGGCGGCAGTGCGCGTACGTGCCCGCTCCGGCCGTGGTGACCACGCAGTGGTGGCCGGCGGGCATCGGCAGGGACCAGCGCTCGGCGCCCGTGCGCGGTGAACGGGCCGTGACCGTCCGGCCATCCGGTTCGGGGGCGAGGACGAGGTCGCCGATCAGGGCCGGGTCGATGTCGGCGGTGCCCATCCGACGGGTCCACAGCCGCTCACCGGTGTCGGCGTCGAGGGCGACGAGATCGACCGGGTCCACCACGGGTTCACCGCTGAAGACGGTCTGCTTCACGAGGACGGTGCCGTCCCGGACACCGAGGACCCCGGCGTAGTACCGGTCCCGCTCGGTGGTCGCCGGCGCGATGCTCGCGCGCCAGACCGTCCTGCCGGTACGGCCGTCGACGCGGACCGGGAGGGCTCCCGCGCCCCCGCAGTAGACGTCCTCGCCGTGCACCTGGCAGGAGGGAGCGCCGCCGTTGTTGCCGTCCTTCGCGGGCAGCGACCGGCGTGTGCCCGCCGCCGCCGTCGCGAACACCGTCGTCTGCCAGGGCTGCCAGCCGCTGGGCGGTGCCGTCCAGCGGGAGGTGGGGGACGGCGCGGGCGTCGCCGCGTCGCCGGTGCGCGCCTGGCCGGGCCCCAGCAGGTAGGCGGTCAGCCCGAGGACCAGCGCGCAGACGGTGCCGGTCGCGGCGAGCAGGGGGCGCGGACGGCGTCGGCGGGCGGGGCGCGGGTCCGGCTCCGCGTCCGCGCCGGGCCCGGTCCCCACGTGGATCTCCGTGGCGGCGGCCGCGATGTCCTCGCGCCGCGTCACCGCGGGCAGGGCCCCCGGCTCCGGCTCCGGCAGGGCCGCCTCGAACTCCCGCGCCAGTTCCTCGAGTCCGGGCCGGTCGGCGGCCTCCTTGGCCAGACAGCGCGCCAGTACGGTGCTCAGCCTCGCGTCCACCCCGTCCAGGACGGGTTCGTCGTGGATCACCCGGTAGGCCGTCAGATAGGGGCTGTCCGCGTCGAAGGGGCCTCGCCCGGTGACGGCGTACACCAGCAGCGTCCCCAGCGAGAACACGTCCGAGGCGGGGCCCGCCGTACGGGCGTCGGTGAGCTGTTCCGGGGACATGAACGGCGGGGTGCCGATCATCTGGCCGGTCTCGGTCAGGGAGAGGTTCTCCGCCGCGCGCGAGATGCCGAAGTCGATGACCCGGGGACCGTCGTCCGCCATCAGCACGTTGGCCGGCTTCAGGTCCCGGTGCACCACACCGGCCCGGTGGATCTCCCGCAGCGCCTCCACCAGCCCCAGGGCCAGGGGACGCAGTTCGCTGTCGTGGAGCGGGCCCCGGTCGCGGATCCGCTGGGCGAGCGAGCGGCCGGGCACGTACTGGGTCGCCATCCAGGGGCGCTCCGCCTCCGGGTCGGCGTCCACGACCGCCGCGGTGAAGGCACCACTGACCTTGCGGACGGCCTCGATCTCCTGGCGGAACCGGCTGCGGAAGACGGCGTCCTGCGCGTACTGGGCGTGCACCACCTTCACGGCGACCTCGCGGCCGGAGCGGGATCTCGCCCGGTAGACGACGCCCATGCCGCCGTTGCCGAGCCGGTCGACCACCCTGTACCCGCCGACCGATCTGGGGTCGTCGCTGCGCAGCGGCACGCCCTGGTCCCTCCCCCCGACAAGCAGTTGGAGGCACAGGATACGTAAGGGCGACGCACGGCGGCCGGGTCGCGGACCCTCACGGTTCCGCGACCCGGCCGACCTGGACCTCCGGGGGTGTCAGACCCCGGCGGGCTCCGGCTTCTCCGCCTCCGAGCCGGACTCCGGCTTCGTCGGGTCGGACGCGGTGCCCGCCCGCTTCAGGGCCTTCTTCTTCGCCCGGCGCTCCTTGCGGATCTCGATCATCGTGTAGAGGGTCGGGACGAGGAGGAGCGTCAGCAGCGTCGACGTGATCAGGCCGCCGATGACGACCACGGCCAGCGGCTGGGCGATGAAGCCGCCCTCACCGGTGATGCCGAGGGCCATGGGCAGCAGCGCGAAGATCGTCGCCAGCGCCGTCATCAGGATGGGACGCAGCCGGTGGCGGCCTCCCTCGATGACCGCCTCGACCGTGCCGTAGCCCTGGCGGCGGTACTGGTTGATCAGGTCGATCAGCACGATCGCGTTGGTCACCACGATGCCGATCAGCATCAGCATGCCGATCATCGCGGGAACGCCCATGGGCGTGCCGGTGACGATCAGCAGGCCGATCGCGCCGGTGGCCGCGAACGGGATCGAGACCAGCAGGATCAGCGGCTGGACCAGCGACCGGAAGGTGGCCACGAGCAGCATGAAGACGATCGCGATGGCCGCGAGCATCGCGAGGCCGAGGGAGGCGAAGGCCTCGTCCTGGTCCTCGGAGACGCCGCCGATGTCGGCGGTGGCGCCCTCGGGCAGCTTGATCGCGTCCAGCTTGGCGGTGAGGTCGGTGCTGACGGCGCCGGTGTTGTCGCCCTTCGGCTTCGCCGTGATCGTCGCGGCCCGCTGGCCGTCGATCCGGGTCATGGAGACCGGGCCGTCCACCAGCTCGACGTCCGCGATGTCGCCCAGCTTGACCGCGCCCAGCGGCAGGTCGCGCAGCTCCTCGATGGTGTCGGCGGGCTTCGCCGACTTGATGACGATGTCCCGCTCGGTGTCGTCGAGGATCGCCCGGCCGCTGGTGGTACCGCGGACGGCCTGGGCGACGGCCGCGCCGAGGGTCTGGTCGTCGAAGCCGGCCGCGGCCGCCTTGTCGGTGGCCTTCACCGAGATGCGGGGCACGCTCTGCGCGAGGTCGCTGGTGACGTCGGTGACGTTGTCCATGGTCGAGACCGCGTCGCGGACCTGCTCGGCGGCCTTGCGCAGGACGTCGCCGTCCGCGGCCTTGACGACCACGCTGAGGTCCTGGCTGCCGAAGGCGTCGCCGACCGCGACGGTGGTCGTACCGATCCCGGAGAGCCCGGCGAGGCCCTTCTCGATCGTGTCCTGGACACCGGCGGCGTCGGCCGAGTCGTCCAGCATGACGCTGTACGAGGCCTGGTTGGTGTCAGTGCCACCGCCGAAGGCGGCCATGAACCCGGAGGAGCCGACGGTGACCTGGTAGTCCTTGACCCCCTCGGTGCCGGCGAGCAGTTTCTCGACCTTCCTGGTCTGCTCGTCGGTCGCCGCGAGACTGGTGCCGGGCTTCAACTCCTGCTTGAGGCTGAGGACCTCCTGGTCGCCGGGGTCGAAGAAGTTCGTCTTCAGCAGCGGGGCCATGCCGAACGTGCCGACCAGGACGGCGGCCGCGATGGCGATGCTGGTCAGCCTGCGGCGGGTGGCGAAGCGCAGGACGGGGACGTAGAAGCGCTGGAGACGGCTCTTGGCCTCCTTCTCCTCGGCCTTGCGGCGCGCCTCGTCGGCGTCCTCGGGCGTGCCCTTCGGGGCGCGCAGGAACCAGTACGACAGCACCGGCACCACGGTCAGCGAGACCAGGAGGGAGGCCAGCAGGGCCGCCGTCACGGTCAGCGAGAAGCTGCCGAACAGCTCGCCGACCATGCCGCCGGTGAGTCCGATCGGGAGGAAGACGGCGACGGTCGTCAGGGTGGAGGAGGTGACCGCGCCGGCGACCTCACGGACCGCCTTGAGGATGGCCTCCTCGCGCTCCTCGCCGTAGCCGAGGTGGCGCTTGATGTTCTCCAGCACCACGATCGAGTCGTCGACGACCCGGCCGATGGCGATGGTCAGCGCGCCGAGGGTGAGCATGTTGAGGGAGAGGTCGCGGGTCCACAGCACGATCAGCGCCAGGACCACCGACAGCGGGATGGAGACCGCGGTGACGAGGGTCGAGCGGATCGACGCCAGGAAGACCAGGATGACCAGGACCGCGAAGACCAGACCGAGGGCGCCCTCGGTGGTCAGTCCGTCGATGGACTTGGAGACCGCCGGGCCCTGGTCGCTGACCACGGTGACGGTGGCGCCGGAGCCGAGATCGCGGCGCATGTCCGCCAGCTTGTCCTCGACGGCCTCGGAAATGGCGACCGCGCTGCCGTTCCGGTCCATGGTGACCATGACCGCGAGGCTCGGCTCACCGTTCGTGCGGGTGATGGAGTCGGCCTTGGCCTGCTCCTCCTCGACGGTGGCGACGTCCGCGAGGCGTACGGGCTTCTTGGCGCCCTCGCCGCGCACCCTCAGGTTCTCGATCTGCTCCAGCGAGGTGTAGCCGCCGCCGACCTGGACGGTGCGGTTGGCGCCGTCCTCGTCGAAGGAGCCCGCGGGGACGGTGACTCCGCCGGCCTGGAGCGCCTGCGAGAGGGCCATCGTGGTCAGGCCCGCCTTCGCCAGCTTCGCGTCGTCGGGGGTGACGGTGACCTGGAGGTCCCGTACGCCGTCGACGGTGACCTGGCCGACGCCGTCGATGCCCTCCAGCGTGGGCACCACGGTCCGGTCGAGCTGGTCGGCGAGGGCCTGCTGGTCCCGGCCCGCGGAGACGGCGAGGACGACGGTCGGCATGTCGTCCGTCGAGCCCGCGATGACCTGCGGGTCCACGTCGTCCGGCAGCTGCGCCCGGACCCGGTTGACGGCCTGCTGGACGTCGGCGACGAGCTGGTCGGTGCCGGGGCCGTAGTCGAAGGACGCCATGATCAGGGCGTTGCCCTCGCTGGCGGTGGAGGTGACGCCCGTGATGCCGTCGACGCCTTCGAGGCTGTCCTCGATGGGCTCGACGACCTGCTTCTCGACCACGTCCGGGGACGCGCCCTGGTAGGGGGCGAGCACGGACACCATGGGCAGTTCGATGGTGGGCAGCAGCTGCTGCTTGAGCTGGGGTATCGCGATCGCCCCGAAGACGAGCGCGATGATCGACATCAGACCGACGAGGGCCCGTTGTGCGAGGCTGAACCGAGACAGCCAGGACATGGGTCAGGGTCTCTCTTCTGTGGCGTGAGCGGGTGACGAACGCCCATGCCACATGCGGCTTGGATCCCCCCATGTGTCGCCCGTGTGAAGCGGTTGTGAGCGCTCACCTCATACCCTGGGCCATGGGAGGTGCCTGTTCCCTCGCTCCCCAGGGCCATTTCCTTATGCCGCGCATACTCCGAGTGGAGTAGTCCCCGGCGGCTGTCAGTCCACCTTCGGTCGTACCAGGCCCGACTCGTACGCGAAGACCACCAGTTGCGCCCGGTCGCGGGCGCCGAGCTTCGCCATGGCCCGGTTGACGTGTGTCTTCACGGTCAGCGGGCTCACCTCCAGACGCTCGGCGATCTCGTCGTTGGAGAGCCCGCCGGCGACCTGGACGAGCACTTCCCGCTCGCGACCGGTCAGGGTGGCGAGGCGCTCCGAGCGGGCGGCGGCTCCGCCCTCGCCGTCGGCCGAGTCGTCCGGCTGGGCGAGGAAGCGGGCGATCAGGCCCTTGGTGGCGGTGGGCGACAGCAGTGCCTCTCCGCCGGCGGCCACCCGGATCGCGTTCAGCAGTTCGTCCGGCTCGGAGCCCTTGCCGAGGAAGCCGGAGGCGCCGGCGCGCAGCGACTGCACGACGTAGTCGTCGACCTCGAAGGTGGTGAGGATGACGACGCGGACCTGGGCGAGCGTCGGGTCGGCGCTGATCATGCGGGTGGCGGCCAGTCCGTCCGTGCCGGGCATCCGGATGTCCATCAGCACGACGTCCGCCCGCTCCTCCTTCGCGAGCCGCACGGCCTCCGCCCCGTCCGAGGCCTCCCCCACCACCTCCATGTCCGCCTCCGAGTCGACGAGCACCCGGAACGCGCTGCGCAGCAGCGCCTGGTCGTCGGCGAGCAGGACGCGGATCGTCATAGGGGGTCCCCCGGGGCGCTGGTCACGGTCGTACGGCCGCCGCCTCGACCGTGCGGTCACGGTCGTACGGCTTCCGCGGTGGCCGTTCGGGTCTTGAGCGGCAGGATCGCATGGACACGGAAGCCGCCGCCGTAGCGGGGGCCGGTGGTGAGGGTGCCGCCGAGCGCGGCGACGCGTTCGCGCATGCCGAGGAGACCGTGCCCGCCGCCCTCGCGGTTCTCGTCGTCCTGGTTGTCCGCCGCCGGCTGTCCGGTGCCGTCGTCGAGGACGGTGATCTCCACGTTCGGGCCGACGCGTACGACGCTGACCTCGGCTTTCGCCTCCTCGCCCGCGTGCTTGTGCACATTGGTGAGGGCTTCCTGGATGACGCGGTACGCGACGAGGTCGACGGCGGCGGGGAGGTTCACGCCCTCGTCGGCGCGGACCACCTCGACGGCGAGGCCCGCGCTGTGGAAGGTGCCGACGAGTTCGTCGAGCCGGACCAGGCCCGGGGCGGGTTCGGTGGGCGCCTCGGGGTCGCCGGACTGGCGCAACAGGCCGACCGTGGCGCGGAGTTCACCCAGCGCGGAGCGGCTGGCCTCGCGGACGTGGGCGAGGGCCTCCTTGGCCTGGTCGGGCCGTTTGTCCATGACGTGCGCGGCGACCCCGGCCTGCACATTGACGAGGGCGATGTGGTGGGCGACGACATCGTGCAGGTCACGGGCGATCCGCAGGCGTTCCTCGGCGACCCGGCGACGGGCCTCCTCCTCACGCGTCCGCTCGGCCCGTTCGGCGCGCTCCCTGATGGCGTCCACGAAGGCGCGGCGGCTGCGGACCGCGTCCCCCGCCGTCGCGGCCATGCCGGTCCAGGCGAAGATGCCGATGTTCTCCTGGGCGTACCAGGGGAGCGGGCCGGCGAGCATGGCGGTGCCCGTCAGCACGGTCATCGTGAGCAGGCCGACGCGCCAGGTGGTGGGGCGGTCGGTGGCGGAGGCGACGGTGTAGAGGGCGATGACGGCGGACATCGCCACGGGGGCGCGCGGGTCGCCCGTCACCAGTTCGGTGAGGGTGAGGGCGCAGGTCGCGGCCAGCACGGCCATGGGGGCGCGGCGGCGGGCGACGAGGACGGCGGCGGCCGGCACCATGAGCGCGATGCTGAGGGCGTCGGGGGTGCGGGCGCCCCATTTCTCACCGTGGGCGGCGTTCGGATCGACGAAGGCGCCGGCGACCATCGCGACGAGGACGCCGAGGGCGAGGGCGGCGTCCAGCGCGAGGGGATGCGCGGTCAGCCAGGTCCTGGCCCGCTGGAGGGTGCTCACGACTGTTTACGGTACGGGGCGGTCGCCGGGGGCGGAACCGGTGGTGGTGGCGGCGCCTTGGGGGTGGGCGGAGCTGGTCGCCCCCGCCGCCCGTGCCCGTCCGACAAGAGGCCTGCGGCCCTTTCGAGGCTGTCCGGCTGTCGTCACCCCGGGATCAGACCGTCGTCGCTCAGCATCTGCCTGACCTCCTCCAGCGTCGCGTCCGGCGCCGGGAGGATCAGTTCGGACGGTTCCAGGGAGTCGTCGGGCAGGGGCGTGCCCAGTTCGCGGACCTTGTCCAGGAGGGCGTGGAGGGTGTGGCGGAAGCCCGGGCCGTCGCCGCCCTCCATCTCCGCCAGGAGTACGTCGTCCAGCTTGTTCAGTTCGGCGAAGTGGACGTCGTCCAGCCTCACCTGCCCCTCCCCCATGATCCGTACGATCATGTCGCCCTCCTCGGGGACGAGAGCCCCTTACTTGTCGAAGCGCGGGGTGTCCTGGTGCTGGGACTGCTGCTGCTGCGGCGCCGACTGGCCGGTGCCGCCCTCGATGGCCTGCTGCTGCGCGGACGGGCCGCCCGCCAGCTCCGCCTTCATGCGCTGGAGCTCCAGCTCGACGTCCGTACCACCGGAGAGGCGGTCCAGCTCGGCCTGGATGTCGTCCTTGTGCATCCCGGACGGGTCGTCGAGGGCGCCGGAGGCGAGCAGTTCGTCGATGGCGCCGGCCCGGGCCTGGAGCTGGGCCGTCTTGTCCTCGGCGCGCTGGATCGCGAGACCGACGTCGCCCATCTCCTCGGAGATGCCGGAGAACGCCTCGCCGATCCTGGTCTGGGCCTGGGCGGCGGTGTACGTGGCCTTGATCGTCTCCTTCTTCGTACGGAAGGCGTCGACCTTGGCCTGCAGGCGCTGCGCGGCGAGGGTGAGCTTCTCCTCCTCGCCCTGGAGGGTGGAGTGCTGCGTCTCCAGGTCCGTCACCTGCTGCTGGAGCGCGGCACGGCGCGAGAGGGCCTCGCGGGCCAGGTCCTCGCGACCGAGCGCGAGCGCCTTGCGGCCCTGGTCCTCCAGCTTCGAGGACTGGGACTGGAGCTGGTTGAGCTGAAGCTCCAGGCGCTTGCGGGACGTGGCGACGTCGGCCACGCCTCGGCGCACCTTCTGGAGCAGCTCCAGCTGCTTCTGATACGAGTAATCGAGGGTTTCGCGCGGGTCCTCGGCCCGGTCAAGGGCCTTGTTCGCCTTCGCGCGGAAGATCATCCCCATACGCTTCATGACACCGCTCATGGGCTTCGCGCGCCCCCTTCTGACGGACTCCAGCTCACAGGTCTGCGACAGAACCCACAGTACGGGCCCTGCATCCATTACCGCACTGTTCGCGGGTGGATGCGGTCATCCCCAAGGACGACTGTGTGCGGCTCCGATCCGGCGTAGGGAGTAGGTGTCTCCCGGGGTCATGTACGGGCCGACCCCCGGAATACCTCAGCCCGCTACGGACGAACCTTCACCGCGTTCCCCCTTTTCCGACTCTCTTCGGCTTCCTTCGGCCTTCTCCGGCCGTCTCCGGCTTTACGGGTCTCCCCGTCCACCATCGCCCCGGCTCTGTCTCCAGTACGGACGCCGGGTGTTGCCGGATCGTTCCCCACCGGGCTGGGGTCCATGCCCCGGCACCCCGTACCCTTGGGTTTTGTGTTCCGTAGCCGCGCGAAGAGCGAGAAGGAATCGGCCGCCGACAAGGCGCTGGTGACCGACTCCAAGCAGACCCGTGACCCGCAGGCCCCCAAGGGGCGCCCCACTCCGAAACGGAGTGTGGCCCAGGGGCAGCGCCGAAGCGTCGCCAATACCCCGACGACGCGCAAGGAGGCCGCCAAGCGCTCGCGCGACGAGCGCCGTGCCGCGATGGAGAAGCAGCGCCAGGCGCTGGCGACCGGTGACGAGCGGTATCTGCCGGCACGGGACAAGGGTCCGGTCCGCAGGTTCGCCCGCGACTTCGTGGACTCGCGATTCCACATCGCGGAGTTCTTCCTGCCGCTGGCCGTGATCATCCTCGTGTTGAGCATGGTGCAGGTGGCCTCGATGCAGAACGTCGCGCTGCTGCTGTGGCTCTTCGTGATCGTGTTGATCGTGGTCGACTCGATCGGCCTCGGGTTCCGCCTGAAGAAGCAGCTCAACGCCCGCTTCCCGGACGCGAACAAGAAGGGCGCCGTGGCCTACGCCCTGATGCGCACGCTCCAGATGCGTCGCCTTCGGCTGCCCAAGCCGCAGGTCAAGCGCGGAGAGCGGCCCTGAGTACGACCCCTTTCTCCGAAGGTGCCACGCAGGCATGGCTGGACCGACTGGGCACCCTGCGTGAGGTCGTACGACAGGAGCTGGTCTCCCGGCAGGTCGACGAGCAGATAGCCGGACGCTTCCCGGTCGGGCAGCGGCTCCGGGTGCTCGACGTGGGCATGGGGCAGGGCACGCAGGCACTGCGGCTGGCCCGGGCCGGACACGCGGTGACCGGGATCGAGCGGGAGTCGAAGCTGATCGCGGTGGCCCGGGAGGCGCTCGCCGCCGAGCCCGAGGGCATCCGCGGGCGGATGCGGATCGTGGAGGGCGACGGCCGGGACACCGGGGTGCACTTCCTGCCGGGCAGTTTCGACGTGGTGCTTTGTCACGGGGTTCTGATGTACGTCGAGGAGCCCGACGCCCTGCTGGCCGGGTTGGCGCGGATGCTGGCGCAGGGTGGGCTGCTGTCCCTGCTCGTCCGCAACGGCGACGCGCTCGCGATGCGGGCCGGGCTCGCCGGGGACTGGGCCGGGGCGCTGGCCGCCTTCGACACCACGGCGTACCGCAATCGGCTCGGGCTGGAGGTGCGGGCGGATCGGCGGGGGACGTTGACGGACGCGCTCGCGGGGATCGGGGCGCCGTTGCACGCCTGGTACGGGGTGCGGGTGTTCACGGATCTGGCCGCGGACGACGCGGCGCTGCCCGAGGGGGACGGGGATCTCGATGCGCTCCTCGCGGCGGAGGAGCGGGCCGGGCGGACGGATCCTTATCGGCAGGTGGCGGCGTTGCTGCACCTGTGCGGTGTGCGCGGCTGAGTTCTTCTCGCCCCCGCCGCCCCTACCCGTCCCATCCAGCAGGGGCTGCGCCCCTTCGACCCCCTTGGCGCGTTGTCGGGTGCGGGGCCGGTGGGGGCTGGTCGCGCAGTTCCCCGCGCCCCTGAAACGCAGGGGCGCGGGGATCGGGGCGGAGCCCCGGGCAGGGGCCCCGTCCCGTCGCGGAGCGCTACGCGTCCTGGGCGTGCAGGCTCATCGGGCCGTAGATCTCCGTCGTGTCCTCGAAGAGACGGACCTGGTCGGCCCCGCCTTCGAGGAGCGCTTTCCAGTGTTCTCCGATCCACGACTCGGCATCCCCCTGGGTCGTGAACTCCTCGGGCTGGACCGCGGGCTGGACCTCCGTCCCGTCGGCCTTCTCGAAACGCCACGTCCATGCCGCCATGTGAGCCTCCGTAAGTACCGGCCCGGCACCGCACACGGCACCGAGCAAGATCCGGTTCCCCCTGAGCCTAGTCGGACGCGCAAGACCTGCGGGTGTTCATCCGGACGCGGGAAAATGGTCCCTGTGGAACTGACATTGCTCGGCACCGGCGCCCCCGCGGGACTCCCCCGCCCCGACTGTCCGTGCGCGGTGTGCGCGACCGCGCTCGGTGTGGCCGCGCGCGGGGCGACCGCGCTGCTCGTGGACGGCACACTGCTGCTCGACCTCACTCCGGGCGCCGCCCTCGCGGCCGCGCGCGCCGGGCGCACGCTCACCGGGGTGCGGCAGGTGCTGCTGTCGCATCCGCATGACGGGCCCGCCGTGGAGGTGCCGGCGGGGTTGCCGCAGCCGGTGCGCGTACCGGACGGGCGGGAGCTGGCGCTGCTGACCGGGCACCGGGTGCGGGCCCAGGCCCTGGACGCCCCCGGCACCGGGTACGCGGTGACCGGTCCGGGCGGCCAGCGGTTGCTGTACCTGCCGCCGGGGGGCGCGCCCGCCGGTGTGGAGGAGCGGTCGGAGCCGTACGACATGGTCCTCCTCGACGTGCTGGGGCGGCCGGACGCGCTGGCGCGGCTGCGCGCGGCGGGGGCCGTGGGCCCGACGACGGACGTCGTCGCCGTGCACATCGACCACGACGTGCCGCCGGACGGCGAGTTGCCGCGCCGGCTCGCGGCGGCGGGCGCGCGCACCGTGCCGGACGGGACGACGCTGGCGGTCGGCGCCTACGAGGACGTCCCCGATGTGCCGCGCCGCACGCTGGTGCTCGGCGGGGCACGGTCCGGGAAGTCGGTGGAGGCCGAGCGGCGGCTGGAGGCGTTCCCCGACGTCCTGTACGTGGCGACCGGCGGGCTGCGGGGCGGCGACGGGGAGTGGGCCGAGCGGGTCGCCGCCCACCGTGAGCGGCGGCCCGGGTCCTGGCGCACGGTCGAGACCTGCGACCTCGTCCCGCTGTTGAAGGACGACGACGGGGCGCCGCTGCTCGTGGACTGTCTCTCGCTGTGGCTGACGGACGCCATGGACGCGGTGGGGGCGTGGGACGACGCGGAGTGGGCCGGCGGCGGGGAGCGCGCGCTCCGGGCGCGTATCACCGAACTCACCGAAGCCGTACGGCACACGCGCCGCACCCTCGTCGCCGTCTCCAACGAGGTCGGCTCCGGCATCGTCCCCGCCACCGCCTCCGGCCGCCGCTACCGCGATGAACTCGGCCGCCTGAACGCGGCCTTCGCGAAGGAGTGCGAGCACGTCCTGCTGGTGGTGGCGGGGCAGGCCCTGCCGCTACGGGGTTGAGCGGTCCGCCCGTTCGGCCGTCGGCGCTCGGGATGTTGTGGGGGCGCTCGGTGGTGTGGTGCGGCGCGCGAGGATGCGGTGCGCGCGGGGCGGGAGAGGGGTGCACGGCCGGGCCGCGAGGATCTCGAAGTCCAGGGAGCGCAGTTCGGCGAGCAGGTTGCGCAGGGGCACGAGGTGCAGGGGGCGGGGGCGGTCGCGCGGCTTCCACAGGCGTCGGTTCCTGGCGGGCAGGGCGCCCAACGGGCGGGCCGGGTCCAGGACTTCGAGGAGGAGATGACCGCCGGGGCGCAGCACCGCGCGGGCGGCACGGAGCTCCTCGCGGGGGTCGGCGGTGTGTTCGAGGTGGTGAAACATGCTCACCACCTCGTAGCGGGCACGCAGCCGCGCCATGATCCCGGGGTCGGTGAGCAGGCCCCGGTACGCCTCCTCCACGCGCCCGGCCTCCCATGCCAGGTCGACGCGCGGGGTCGGGTCGAGGCCGTCGAAGGAGGTGTACGGGTGGATCTCGCGCGCGGCCTCCGGGAAGTGGCCGTGCCCGGTGCCGACGTCGAGCCAGCTCTCCGGTTCGAGGTGCGGTGGCAGCGCGCGGGCGGCGCCCCGCAGGTGCCGGTGGCGCCGTCGCCCGACGGGGTCCGGGTCGAGGTCGTCCTCGACGGCGTGCCGGCGGTACCTGAGCAGCAGGCCGTCCGCCGTGGGCCGGGGGTTCTGGAAGGCGTGCGAGCAGTCCCGGCACTCGTCCACCACGAACGTGCCCGGCGTGCGCCGCCGCCCCTCCGGCGCGCGCACCCGCGTACGCAACTGCCGCGAGCCGCACCACGGACAGTCGTCCCGGCGCGGTTCGTGGAAGGGGTCGACTCCCGCGAGTGGGCCGGGCTCCGGCCACGGGGTGGGGGACATGGCGGCTCCTGTGCGCGACATGGGGACATTGGCCCCAAAAAGGTACGTACGGGGGCCTGGTCCCCGGTGCAATGACGTGCCGGTGGCGCTATGGGACGTTCGTGCGTCGCGGGGTCACGGTGTGGCGCCGTCGTGTTCGATCCCTGCCGGTACTGTTCGGCGAATGAGCTCGCTTAATCTCGACGACTTCACCGATCTGATCGAGCGCCCCGACGGTGGGGTGCGCCGCGACGCCGAGGCGCGGCGGGAGAAGCAGATCGTGCCGCCCGGGGCGCTGGGCCGCCTCGACGAACTGGGTGAGTGGTTGGCGGCGGCGCAGTCGGCCGTGCCGGTGCGGCCGATCGAACGGCCCCGGGTGCTGCTGTTCGCGGGCGACCACGGGATCGCCGAACTCGGCGTCTCCGCGCGGGCCGCGGGCACCGCGGACCAGCTGGTGCGGGGCGTCCTCGACGGCAGCAGTCCGGTGGCGGTGCTGGCCCGGCAGCTCGGCGTGCCCGTCCGCGTGGTGGACCTCGCGCTCGACTGCGACCCGGAGGCGTTGCCCGCCGAGGTCGTAGGGCATCGGGTGCGGCGCGGGTCCGGGCGTATCGACGTCGAGGACGCGCTGACGGCGGAGGAGGCGGAGGCCGCCTTCCGGGTGGGTGTCGCCCTCGCGGACGAGGAGGCGGACTCCGGGACCGACCTCGTCGTCCTCGGTGATGTGAGTGTCGGCGGGACCACGGCGGCGGCGGTCCTCGTCGCCGGGCTGTGCGGGACCGACGCGTCCGTCGTGACCGGGCGGGGCGGGCGCGCGATCGACGATCTGGCGTGGATGCGCAAGTGCGCGGCCGTACGGGACTCCCTGCGGCGGGCCCGGCCGGTGCTCGGCGACCAGTTGCAGTTGCTGGCGACCGTGGGCGGTGCGGATCTCGCCGCCATGACCGGGTTCCTGCTGCAGAGCGCGGTGCGCAAGACGCCGGTGATCCTGGACGGCGTGGTGTCGGCGGCGTGTGCGCTGGTCGCCCAGCGGGTCGCGTTCCGGGCACCGGACTGGTGGCTGGCCGGGCAGAGCAGCGGGGAGCCGGCGCAGGCCAAGGCGTTGGACCGGATGGCGATCGAACCGCTGCTCGACCATGGGGTGAAGGTCGGCGAAGGGGCGGGCGCCCTGCTGGCGTTGCCGCTGGTGCGGGCCGCGGCCGCGTTGGCGGCGGAGCTGCCCGAGCGGGAGGCCGTGGCGGCGGAGCCGGCGAAGCCGGGGGGTGAGGAGAAGAACCTCGGGGAGGAGTACGACGCGACCTAGGGTCGCCCGGCCCCCGGGGTGCGTTGTCGGGTGCGGGTCCGGTGGGGCTGGTCGCGCAGTTTCCCGCGCCCCTTCAGGGCGCGACGAGCGACCACCCAGCCGCACCCGACAGCACACCGCAGAGATCGGGATCACTCGGGCATCGCTCAACTTCCCCGTCCCCCGCTCGGTCTTCGCACCGTGAGGACGAACCGGACGCATGCGGGCCGGGCCCCCCGACGGGTCCGCGCCGAGTGGGGGCTGCTGTGCGCCACCGTGGGCCCACCCCTGGTCCGCCGTCGGCTGCGGGCGATCCCGATGACGGTCGCCGCCGTCTGTCTCGCGTCCGTCGTCCACCTCACGCGCCAGCAGTCCTGGGGCTACCGGTTCGTCGAGAACGCCGGTGCCGTACGGGCGGAGGACCCGCTCTGGACGGCCCTGGCCCGGACGCCGCTGTCCCTCTTCGTACCGGCGCTGGACCTGCCGGTGTGGGGCGCGCTGGCGCAGATCCTGATCGTGTTCGGCATCGCGGAGCTCTGCCTGGGCCGGCGGCGGACCCTGGTGATCGCCCTCCTGGCCACCCTGGCCGGCACGCTGTACGCGCGCGTGGGCGTCGCACTCGGCCCGGACGTCCCCCTGCTGGGGCTGCCCACCTCGGACGCGCGGGTCGTGGACACCGGTCCGTCGGCGGCCGTGGTCGGGCTCGCGGTGTACGTCGGATGGCGGTACCGGGCGTATGTCACGGCGGGCGCGGTGGTCCTGGCGATGGTCGTCGAGGTGCTGGGGAAGGAGAACCTCGCGGGCAAGGAGCATCTGGCGGCCATCGCGGCCGTACTGGTGGTGTGCGCGGCGGAGGCCGTCCGTCAGCGGCGCTCCGGGGTCGTGTCCGGGGTCGCGTCGGGGGTGCCGCCGATCCACTCCTGAACACGGCGGCTGGGGCCCGCCCAGCGGCGGTCGTGATGGTAGGAACGCTTCCACGCCCGGGCGCGGGCGCGCGGTCTGCGGCGGTAGAAGCGGCGGGCCCAGGGGGAGGTGGGGCGGGCCAGCCGGATGGCGCCGACGACGGCGACGATCGGGATGACGACGCCGAAGATCGCGGTGCGGGCCTTGCCCTTGGCGAGGGCGACCAGGGCGATGAGGAAGTTCGTCCCCATGCTGAGCATGACGGCCCCCCGGCCCTGGAGTTCCTCCTCGTCGAGGTCGTTGACGCCGAAGGGCAGGAAGCCGACCAGCATCAGTCCCACCAGGGCGGCCGTCAGCACGACCACCTCGACGCTCTTGCGGCCGGCCTCGCTCCAGTACACGTCGTCGAGGTGCAGGATCAGCGCGAACTCGTCCAGCACCAGACCCGCGCCCATGCCGAAGAGCACGGCGGAGATCAGCGCGCCGAAACCGTGCCCGTCACTGGCCACCGAGCCGAAGCCGCCGACGACGGTGAGCACCACACCGGGGACCACATGGTGGATGTGGACGCCGCCGCTGCCGCTGATGTTGCGGAACGGTCCCTTGCCCGCGCGGATCATACGGGTGACGACCCGGGTGATCAGGAACGTCAGGACGAACGCGGAGAGTGCGAGCAGCAGCGGGAGTTTGCCCGGCTCGATGACGTTCCGTTCCCACCAGTGACCCATATGCGAACTTTATCCAGGACTGCTCCCGGGCGCCGCCGAGCCGGTCAGCCCCGGCGGGTAGCCTGCGCCGGTGTCCACGCCACCCGAGCCCCCCGCCCCGTCCGGCCCGACGCCCGCCGACGGTCTGCGCTTCGCCTTCGGCACCCTGACCGTGCTGCCGGTGACCGTGCGCCGCTGGGACCGTGAGGCGGCGCGCGTCGGGATGCTGTGCGCGCCCGTCGCCGGGCTGGTCGTCGGCCTGGGTTCGGCGCTGCTCGGCGGTCTCCTGCTGCTCCTGGGGGCCGGGCCGCTGCTGGCCGCGGTGGCCTCCGTCGCGGTACCGGCCGCCCTCACCCGGGGCCTCCACCTGGACGGGCTCGCCGACACCGCCGACGGTCTCGGCAGCGGCAGGCCCGCCGAGGACGCGCTGCGGATCATGAAGCAGTCGGACATCGGGCCGTTCGGTGTCATCACCCTCGTCCTCGTCCTGCTGGCCCAGGTCGCCGCGCTCACCGAGGCGTACGCCGAGTCATGGGCGCTGGGCGCGCTCGCCGCGGCCGTCGGCGCGACCACCGCCCGGCTGGCCCTGACGCTGGCCGCGCGGGCCGGCGTGCCCGCCGCCCGGCCGGAGGGACTGGGCGCGGCGGTGGCCGGGGTCGTGCCGGTGCGCGGCGCGCTGCTCGCGGCCGCCCTGACCGGGTGCGCGGCGGCGGGCGCGGGGGCGTTCTTCGGGCCGTACGACATCGGCCGTGCGGTCCTCGCGATCGTCCTCGCCTGCGGGGCCGCCGAGCTGCTCCTGCGCCACTGCGTACGGCGGTTCGGCGGCGTCACCGGTGATGTGTTCGGCGGGCTCGCGGAGACGGCGGCGACGGCCGCGCTGGTGGTGTTCACCCTCGGCTGAGCTCCCCGCCCACCTCCCCCGCCCCTCCCGCAAGGGTCAGCAGGCCTCCCGCCAGACCCCCAGCTCCCACTTCTTCAGCAGTGAGCTGAGCTTCAGACGGCGGGTCTCGGGGCAGAAGTCGCCCGTCTCCCTCTCGTACTCGACGTGGAAGACGGCCTTGCCGGCCTCGATGAACGGCGTGAGGTCCTCGCACTCCTCGTACTGGGCGCACTGTTCGTTGACGGCGAAGTCGAAGTCGTCGACCAGTTCGGGTATCTGGTCGAGGTCGTTCTTCAAGCCGACCGCCAGGCCCCGCTCGTGGGCGAGGCGGGCGATCAGGCGGTTGTAGCGGAGCTGGTCTGCGGCCGTGAGCGGGAAGCCGGTCTCGTTGCGGTAGCCGTCCATGTTGTCGGGCTCGACCGCGTCGAAGCCCTTCTCCGCGCACATGTCGATACGGGCGGCCATCAGGGGTTCGAGGACGTCGGTCGCCCGGATGTCGAGCCAGCGTTCGCCCTCCCAGCCGTTGCCCTTGCCCACGACCGACTTCGGGAAGTCGTCGGCGTCCGGACGCCAGTCCTCCCAGGCCCCGGTGGAGAGATAGCAGATGACCTTGCGACCGTCGTCGTGCAGCTCGGCGACCGTGCCGGCCGACTGGTCGAAACCGTCGATGTCGTACACCGGGACGTCGACGGAGGTGTCCAGTCGCCCGCTGAGCTGCCACTGCCACCCGGTGCCCGGCTCCGGTCGCCAGCGGGCGGCCTCGCCCGTCCCGCGTCCGCTGTCCGGCCGGTCGTCGCAAGCGCCCGTGCACCCCGCCACCAGCAGGAGGAGGGGCAGCAGGGCACTGCGGGCGAGGACACGGCTCATCGTCGGGGCTCCAGGGCGTGCGGCAACGTACCCCAGGGATGATCCCCCACGCCGGGTACCGCGCAGTGCACGGAGGCACCCCGGGCACGGGCGACACCTCCGACGTCGGTGCCCGGCGGCACCCCGTGCACCAGATGGCACACCCGCGCCCCGAGGCCGCCGCTGCCGCCGGGCCAGGGCTCGGGCGGCTGGTCGCGGTACGTCTCCCAGGCGCCCTCGAAGGTGACGACGAGGTCGGCGATCCGGGCGTACGCGGGGTGCGGAGGGGTGCCGGGGTTGAGGGCGAGGGTGGCGGCGCCGGCGCCCCAGACGGCCGCGGCGAGCCGTCGGTAGTGGTCGAACGCGCCGAGTTCCGCGGCCACCTGGTCGAGGAAGGCCCCGTCGGTGCCGTACCAGGCGTGGTAGCGGGTCAGCTCCCGTACGACCTCGGTGACGGGTCTGCGGCCGTAGCCGGTGTCGGCGTACCCGAGGAGGCGTACGCCGGCCGCCCGCAGTCGGCTCGCGACCCGGATGAACGCCGGGTCGGGGCCGTCGCCCGGCCCGTTCGCCGGGTTGAGGACGACGCCGTAGAGGCGGGGCGCGGCCTCGACGAGGGCGTCCCATTCGGCGGGGCGGTCGGCGGGGTGCTCGTAGTAGGGAACCAAGAAGGAGGGGTAGGAGGGGTAGGAGGGGTGGGTGGCCCGGTCCGTTCCCGGGCGCGCTGGTCCGTGAGCGGTCATCGGTGAGCCGTCGCCCTCCCCAACAGGCCGCAGACCAGGCCCGCCTGGAGGGCGGCCGCGACGCCGTACACGAGCAGGCCGATCCCGTGCGGGTCGCCCGGGTGGGTCGCCAGGGCCAGGGTCTGGGCGGCGGCCGTGGCGCAGCAGACGACGGCGGCGCCCAGGACCGCGCCGAAGGACTGGAGCAGCAGGCCGGTCCAGAGCACCGCTCCCAGCAGGAGCAGGCCGGCGAGATGGACGCCGTCGAGGTCCGGGGCCTGCGGCCACAGCGCGGCGGTGGCGTGGGCCAGGACCAGCAGGGTGGAGAGGTAACCGGCCAGGCATTGGACCAGGGTCACGGACGTGGCCCGCCAGAAGGCGCCCGGTGTGCTGGTGGAGCGCAGTCCGGCGAGGCCTCCGCTGCGGAAGCGGTACAGCAGCCACTCGGCGGGGCCCATGCTGAGGGTCAGTGCCACGGCGGCGGGCGCGGCGGCCGTGCCGCCCCCGTGGGCGATGACCTCCCCGAGCGTCGCGTACAGCACGAGCACACCGGTACCGAGGCCGAAGACGGCGTACGGGAGGGAGGCGGAGAGCCGGGGCGCGGCCGGGCCCCGCTCCGGGACGCCGCCGAGCGCGCCGAGGAGGGCGGCGGGTCCGGGCCGGCGGCCTCCGGCGCCCGACTCCCGCAGGGCGGGCGCCACCTCGTGGACGGCGAGGAGCACCACGGCCACCAGGGAGGCGGTGAGCAGGGTGAGCCCGGACCAGTCGGGCACCTGCCGGACCAGGGCGAACAGCGCTCCCACCGTCATGGGCAACAGACAGTGCAGCAGGGCCCGTTCGCGGCCCAGGACGAGCAGGACGGTCGCGGCGCCCAGATAGCAGGCCTCGCCGGCGGCGAAGGCCACCGCGCCCGGGTCGCCCCCGCCGGCCGCCAGGCAGGCGACCGTCGTGCAGAGCAGGGCGCCCGCCGGGGCCCCGCGGGCCAGGAAGCGGCGGCAGGCGTCGCGGTCGCCCAACGCGAGCCAGGAGTACGCCCGGTGGGCGAGCCCCTGGTTCCACATCCAGCCGCACAGGGCTCCGGCCAGCAGCGGGACCGTACCGGCGGGCAGGCCGGAGTCGTCGCGGGGGCCGGCCAGGAGCGGCGCGCCGAGGACGTAGGCGAGGCCGGGCAGGGCGAAGACGACGCCTCTCAGGAGGCAGCCGAGCAGGCCGATCCGCCAGGGGTCGTGCGCGGGTCCGGTCGGTTCGGGGTGGGTGCGCTCGACGCGTTCGTACAACTCCTCGGCGAGGGCGAAGGAGTTGCGGCAGCCGTAGCGTGCGCGGATCCGGTCGTCCGAGATGCCGTCGGACTCCAGCAGGGCGGCGATCTCGTCCGGGTGGACGGCGGCGGCGATGAACTCCCGGTGTTGTTCGGCCAGTCGGTCGACGGGATCGGGATCGGCCCGGTGCGGCCGGCGCGGACGGGGGACGGCGGGGAGCCGGGCGGGCCGAGCGCCCGGGGGCGGGGTCGGGGTCGGGTGGCCGCTCATCGGTCGGTCCCGTCCGTCGTGCCGGTCCGGTACCAGGGGTCGCGCAGTTCGGCGGTCCAGTCGGCGACCGTCGCCGGCGCGGCCTGGTACACGATGTCGTCCCGGCCCGCGAGTTCCTGGTAGATCATGCGGAAGGCGTCCACGGACCGGCGCAGGGTGAACCGGTCGATCACCCGCCGCCGTGCCGACTCCCCCAGTCCGCGGCGGCGTTCGTGGTCGCGGAGGAGGGTGAGCGCGGCGTCGGCCATCGTCTCCGGCTCGCGGGGAGGTACGACGATCCCGGTGTCGCCGACCGCCTCGCGGACCCCTCCGACATCGGTCGACACGGTCGTACGGCCGCAGGACATGGCCTCGATGAGGGAGAACGGGAAGCCCTCCGAGATCGAGGACAGCATCACGACGTGCCCGGCGGCGTAGGCCCGCCACACCTCGCTGATCCGGCCCTCGAAGGTGAGCCCGTCGGTGACGCCCAGTTCGGCGGCGAGTTTCTCCAGCTCGGTGCGGTACTCCTCGCCGCCGGGCGGCACGGGCCCGAACAGCCGGAGCTTGGTCCCGGGGAGTTCGGCGCGGACCAGGGCGTAGGCGTGCAGCAGCGTCTCCAGGTCCTTGATGGGGTCGACGCGTCCGCACCAGGTGAGGGTGGGCACTTCGGGTTCGGGGCCGGCGTGCGGGAAGGCGGCCGGGTCGACGCCGTTGTAGACGGTGCGGATCCTGTCGGTGTCGGCGCCGCCGCGCTCCTCCCAGCGGCGGTTGTACCGGTTGCAGGGGGTGATGAGGTCGGCGGCACGGTAGCCGAGCCTGGTCAGCTCGCGGTGGAAGCCGAGCATGAAGGCCTTCACGGGCCAGCGCTGGTCGGCGGCGCGGTGGCCGAGGTAGCGCTCACGCAGATAGATGCCGTGCTCGGTGAGGAGGAACGGTACGCCGTCCAGTTCACGGGCGGCGAGCGCGGGCAGGGTGGCGAGGCCGCCGCTGACCGCGTGGGCCACACAGTCCTCGGGGATCCGGGCACCGAGCGGCCGCAGGGAGTGTTCCAGCAGATCGGTCGCGGTGAGCGCGTCGTGGACGGTGGGGTGCGCGGCGGCCGTCGGGAGATGGGGCATCGTCCAGATCCACATCAGCGAGCGGAGCGCGGACTCGGTGCGCAGGGCCGCCGACAGGCGTCCGTCGCGGGCGAGTCCGGCCAGTTCGTACAGGGCCTCCTCGAAGCCCCGGGGTTCGTCTGGGTCGAGGACGGAGAACAGCAGCCGCTCGTAGGAGTCGGTGAAGCGGCGGCGGGCCGCGCCGTACGGGGCGCGGGCGCGGCCGGGGCGCGGGCCCCAGGTCGGTACGGAGGTGTGCCGGTACACGTTCGGCGGCAGATCCCAGGTGACGGGTTCGCGGCCGGTCCCGGTGAGCGACACGAGGTGGAACTCGACGTCGGGCATGCCCTTGACGAGCTGGTCGCACCAGGTGCTGACCCCGCCGTGGACATGCGGATAGGTGCCTTCGGTGAGCATCGTGACATGACGGCCGTCGCGCATCATGCGGTCCCCCTGTGGACGTTCCTACGTCTCGAAAGCGCGCACCCCGGCCGGCCAGTGGCCGGGGTGCGCGTGCTGGCCGGTGTGCTGCCCCGCGCTGCTGGTCGGTCAGGAGGGCAGTTTCAGCGTGAGCGCGGACTGCAGGGCCTCGGGCGTGTCCCAGGCCGAGCGCGCGCCGGCGTACGGGGTGCCGAACGCGGCGGTCCCGAGCGCGAGTTTCTTCTGGGTGCCCGCCGGCGCGGTCACCGGGACGGCGGTCCCCCTGGGTGCTTTCACGGTCACCGTCGTGCCGATCCGGTAGGCCGTGACCGTGCCGTTCGCGACCGCGGTCTGCCAGGCGGCCCGGCGCTTCAGCTCGGTGCCGACCGCGCTGTGCCGGGGGTTCTCCAGGGGGGTGTCGGAGGCGAAGAGCGCCCGGTAGTCGGCGAGCACCCGGTCCAGGACCGGGTAGAGCAGCCGCTCCTCGGCCAGGTTGGACTGGTGGGCGTAGTGCGGTCTCGGGTCGTTGCCGACGGCGTGCAGCAGGGCCGTGCGGACCTCCTGCGGGACGATGTGCGACGCGTAGCCCGTGGCCGGGTCCAGTGGGGCGGCCAGGCAGGTGGAGGTCGCGTTGTTCTCGCAGACGCCGCTGCCGCCGTCGGCCGCCGAGGTGTAGACCCAGTTGTACTCGTCGACCATCTCCGCGGCGGTGCCCACGTTGTAGTAGACGTTCATCGGGTGGCGCGGCACGGTGAGCGCGGCGCCGACCGGACGCTGGGCCGGTTCGCGGGAGTTGTCGGAGGCGATCCACTTGACACCGTTGTCGGCGAGGGCGCCCGCGAGGTTGGGGTTGTCGTCCGGCTGCTGCGGCAGTGTCCGCAGGCCCGAGTGCTCGCCCGTCACCAGTTCGTCGCGCTGCACGGGCAGTCCGCGCGCGACCGCCCAGGCGTGGTTGTCGCGGATCTGCGCGGCGATGTCGGCGCGGCTCAGATAGCGGGTGGTGCCGTCCGCGTTCTTCGCGCAGCTCCACGGGACGGTCGAGGTGTCCTGGAGGCAGCCGAGGTACTGGTGGGTGTAGGTGTGGTTGATCCAGCGGAACGCGTTCCGGTCGGCGACCAGCCGGTCGGCGAGGGCGTCGGCGCCGCCGTTCGCCTCCTTCCACTCCTCGCCGCTGCCGCCGTTGTAGACCATGTCGAGGGTGAGGCCGCTGGACCGCTGCCACTGCTCGGCGTACTCGGCGTCGGCGGCGGTCATCCGGATCGGCTCGGCCCGCGCTCCGTCCCCGCCGCCGCAGTTGAAGCTGCCGGGCGTGCAGTTCCGCTCGGTGTCCCAGCGGCTGTCGGGCGCGAAGACGTCGTCGATGTGGACGCCGAAGTAGTTCCGGCTCCGGCCGAGGTGCACGCCGTCCGTCAACCACTCGACGATCCCCCGGGCCAGCACCCGGAACTGCCGCTGGTGCTGGTTGTAGGCGAAGGTGACGACCAGTTCGCGACGCCCCTCGTGGGCGTACTCCCCGACCAGGCTGCCCCGGCCGCTGCCGCCGGGCACCGGGAGGTCGACATAACTGGTGTAGCCGGCGCGGGGCCGCGCGACGAAGCCGTAACTCTCCTGTGTGGAGGCGGAGTTGTCCTCGAAGGCGAACTGCCCGTCGAGATAGCCGAAGCGGCTCGCCCGGCCGGCGTCGGTCACCGTGGCCTCACGCCCGTCGAGGGAACCGGCCCAGCCGCCCTCGCTCGTGTAGTCGAGCCCGACCCCGGGGTGCGCCCAGGTGTAGGCGTCGACCTGCGGGATCCCGTACGTCCGCTCGTACGTCTCCAGCGCGCTCTGCTCGGCCGAATCCGGGCCGAACGGTGCCTCGTTGGGCAGGACCACGCCCTGGTACCTGGCGCGCGGGGTGCCGCCGACCGTGTCGCTCAGGAAGGCCGCGTCGATGGTCGGGCGGTTCGCGTCGTCCAGGTTCACGCGGGTGTACGGGATGCCGGTGCTCTTCAGCTCCGCGGTGATGGCCTGGACGGGGCTGTCGCCGTTGTCCACCACCAGCACCCGCAGGTCGACGCGTGGTGCGGTGGCGGCCGACGCTCCCGGTATGCCCAGGCCCGCCACCAGCAGGCTCGTCGTCGCCACGACGGCGGCGGCGTTTCTCCATCCGGGCACGTTGTGCGCCATGTTCGCCCCTTCCCCCGAGAAGATCCCCCGGGGCCGGACTGAACGGCCGCGCCGAGGGGAATCTGTGGAAATGATGCAGACCGATGAGCTGATCGCTCACCGGCGGGACGAGTGTCACCCAGGTCAGGGCACATGTGGGCAGGAAAATGACCATGAAGCCACATAGGGGTGAACGTCCGCAGGGATGATCGAAATCGGTGGCCCGCGCTACGCGCGGAGACCGTCGGCGACCCGCGCGCGGACGATGGACGCCCGGCCCCGAAGCCGCGATAAGGGATCCCCCTACGCCTGAGTCATGGGGATCTCCCTGCACGTCCCCGACGGAAAGTCGGGGAGGCTGGTCGCAGCGGACGCCATGCGGACGGCGCGGCGCAACCGGCCGACGCCCCAGGTCCGATGGGCCGAACAAGGGCCTAGGCTCGTTCTCGGCACGTCGACCCATCCGTTCGGCCACCGAAACTCAATCGGAAGCGAGATTTCACCACCGTGACTGCTCTCACTCTCAGCACCGCCGCCGTGTCGGGCCTCCGGGCCGACGCGATCGTGGTCGGTGTCGCGAAGGGCCCTGCATCCCGGTCCGGGGACCTGGTCGTAGCGCCGGGTGCCGAGGCCGTGGACCAGGCGTACGACGGCAAGCTGGCCGGCCTCCTGGAGACCCTCGGCGCCGCGGGTGCCGAGGGCGAGGTGACGAAGCTGCCCGCGCCGTCCGGCTTCAAGGCGCCGCTCGTGGTGGCGGTGGGCCTGGGCTCGGTGCCCGAGAAGGACGGCACGTTCGGCACGGAGACGCTGCGCCGCGCGGCCGGCGCCGCGGCCCGCGCGCTGACCGGGGCGAAGAAGGCCGCGTTCACGCTGCCCGTCGTCGACGCCGCCGCCGTGGCCGCCGTCGCGGAGGGCGCGCTGCTCGGCGCCTACTCCTTCGACGCCTACAAGGAGCAGGGCAAGGACGCGAAGGCGAAGAACGGCAAGGCGCCGCTCGCCGATGTCGTCCTGCTCGGCGCGAAGCCCCGCGACAAGGCCCACAAGGCCGCCGTCGAGCGCGCGGTCGCGGTGACCGAGGAGCTGAACCGCGCCCGCGACCTCATCAACACCCCGCCGAACGACCTCGACCCGGAGGCCTTCGCCGCCGTCGCGCAGACCGCGGCCAAGGAACACGGCATCAAGGTGACCGTCCTCGACGAGAAGGCGCTCGCCAAGGGCGGCTACGGCGGCATCCTCGGCGTGGGCGCGGGCTCCGCGGCCACGCCCCGGCTGGTGCAGCTGACGTACACCAGCTCCAAGGCGAAGAAGCACCTGGCGTTCGTCGGCAAGGGCATCACCTACGACTCGGGCGGCATCTCGCTCAAGCCCGCCGGGCACAACGAGACGATGAAGTGCGACATGAGCGGCGCCGCCGCCGTGTTCGCCGCGGTCGTCGCCGCCGCCCGGCTCAAGCTGGAGGTCAACGTCACGGGCTGGCTCGCCCTCGCCGAGAACATGCCGTCCGGCTCCGCCACCCGCCCGGGTGATGTGCTGCGCATGTACAGCGGCAAGACGGTGGAGGTGCTGAACACCGACGCCGAGGGCCGGCTGGTGCTCGCCGACGCGCTCGCCAAGGCGTCCGAGGACAAGCCGGACGCGATCGTCGACGTGGCGACGCTGACCGGGGCGATGATGCTGGCGCTGGGCAACCGGACGTTCGGGATCATGGCCAACGACGACGCCTTCCGCTCCGCGGTGCACGAGGCCGCCGAGGAGTCCGGGGAGCCAGCGTGGCCCATGCCGCTGCCGGACCACCTGCGCAAGGGGATGGACTCGCCGACCGCCGACATCGCGAACATGGGCGAGCGGTACGGCGGCGGCCTGGTCGCCGGGCTGTTCCTGAAGGAGTTCGTGGGCGAGGGGATCACCTGGGCCCACCTGGACATCGCGGGGCCGGCGTTCAACGAGGGCGGGCCCTTCGGGTACACGCCGAAGGGGGGTACCGGCACCGCCGTCAGGACACTGGTGCGGCTGGCCGAGCGGGCCGCTTCGGGTGACCTGGGCTGATGTTCGCCTAGGAGCTCGGTGCCTGAGGGGCGTGGGCGGCTGCGGGTCCGTGGTGGCTCGTCGCGCGGTTCCCCGCGCCCCTGAAGGGCGCGCTGCCCACTCCCTCCTTCTCAAGTGAGCGTGTGGTGTCTCACACCCCGGCCCGGCGTCTCGTTCGCCCGCGACAAGTGCGAAGATGGGGCTCGGCAGGACAGGGCCCCCACCACAGGGCCGAAGAAGAGCGGCCGGACACCAGCCGCCGCGCGGGTCTCGGACGACCGGCGTACGGCGCACATGCATGGAGGACGTGACGTGGCGAACGACGCCAGCACCGTTTTCGACCTAGTGATCCTCGGCGGTGGTAGCGGTGGTTACGCCGCGGCCCTGCGCGGGGCTCAGCTGGGCCTGGACGTCGCCCTGATCGAGAAGGACAAGGTCGGCGGCACCTGCCTGCACCGGGGATGCATTCCCACGAAGGCCCTGCTCCACGCGGGCGAGATCGCCGACCAGGCCCGCGAGAGCGAGCAGTTCGGTGTGAAGGCCACCTTCGAGGGCATCGACATCGCCGGGGTGCACAAGTACAAGGACGGCGTGATCTCCGGCCTCTACAAGGGTCTGCAGGGTCTCGTCGCCTCCCGCAAGGTCACCTACATCGAGGGTGAGGGCCGTCTGTCCTCCCCGACCTCCGTCGATGTGAACGGCCAGCGCGTCCAGGGCCGTCACGTCCTGCTGGCGACCGGCTCCGTGCCGAAGTCGCTGCCGGGCCTGGAGATCGACGGCAACCGCATCATCTCCTCGGACCACGCCCTCGTCCTGGACCGTGTCCCGAAGTCGGCGATCGTCCTCGGCGGCGGTGTCATCGGCGTCGAGTTCGCCTCCGCCTGGAAGTCCTTCGGCACCGACATCACGATCATCGAGGGGCTGAAGCACCTCGCCCCGCTCGAGGACGAGAACTCCTCCAAGCTTCTTGAGCGCGCCTTCCGCAAGCGCGGCATCAAGTTCAACCTGGGCACCTTCTTCTCGAAGGCCGAGTACACCCAGGACGGTGTCAAGGTCACCCTCGCCGACGGCAAGGAGTTCGAGGCCGAGGTCCTGCTCGTCGCGGTGGGCCGCGGCCCCGTCTCCGCCGGTCTCGGCTACGAGGAGCAGGGCGTCGCGATGGACCGCGGCTACGTCCTGGTCGACGAGTACATGCGCACGAACGTCCCGACCATCTCCGCCGTCGGTGACCTGGTCCCGACGCTCCAGCTCGCGCACGTCGGCTTCGCCGAGGGCATCCTGGTGGCGGAGCGTCTGGCCGGCCTGAAGACCGTTCCGATCGACTACGACGGTGTCCCGCGGGTGACGTACTGCCACCCCGAGGTCGCCTCCGTGGGCATCACCGAGGCCAAGGCCAAGGAGATCTACGGCGCGGACAAGGTCGTCGCTCTGAAGTACAACCTCGCGGGCAACGGCAAGAGCAAGATCCTGAACACCTCGGGCGAGATCAAGCTCGTCCAGGTCAAGGACGGTGCCGTGGTCGGCGTCCACATGGTCGGCGACCGCATGGGCGAGCAGGTGGGCGAGGCCCAGCTGATCTACAACTGGGAAGCCCTCCCCGCCGAGGTCGCCCAGCTGATCCACGCCCACCCGACGCAGAACGAGGCGCTCGGCGAGGCCCACCTGGCCCTCGCGGGCAAGCCGCTGCACTCGCACGACTGACCCCTCGGTCGACGAAGCGACGATCCAGACTTCCGCAATCGTTAAGGAGCAACAGAAACCATGGCGGTTTCCGTAACCCTTCCGGCGCTCGGCGAGAGCGTCACCGAGGGCACTGTCACCCGCTGGCTGAAGGCCGAGGGTGAGCGCGTAGAGGCCGACGAGCCGCTGCTCGAGGTCTCGACCGACAAGGTCGACACCGAGATCCCCTCCCCCGCCGCGGGCATCCTGGCGTCCATCAAGGTCGCCGAGGACGAGACCGTCGAGGTCGGCGCCGAGCTGGCGCTGATCGACGACGGCACGGGCGCGCCTGCCGCCGCCCCCGCCCCGGCCGCCGAGGAGGCCCCGGCCCCCGAGCCCGCCGCGGCCCAGCCCTCCACCGAGCAGGAGGCCCCCGCTCCGGCCCCGACCGCCGAGGCGGCCACCGGCGGCGGCTCCGCCGAGGGCACCGACGTGGTCCTCCCGGCGCTCGGCGAGTCCGTCACCGAGGGCACCGTCACCCGCTGGCTGAAGGAGGTCGGCGACTCCGTCGAGGCCGACGAGCCGCTGCTCGAGGTCTCCACGGACAAGGTCGACACCGAGATCCCGGCGCCCACCTCCGGTGTGCTGCTGGAGATCACGGTCGCCGAGGACGAGACGGCCGAGGTCGGCGCCAAGCTGGCCGTCATCGGCGCCCCGGGTGCCGCTCCGGCGGCTGCCCCGGCCGCTCCGGCACCGGCGCCCGCCGCCGCTGCCCCGGCGCCCGCGCCCGCCCCGGCGGCTCCCGCGGCTCCGACTCCGGCCCCCGCGCCGGCCGCCCCCGCCGCTCCGGCTCCGGCGCCCGCCGCCGCTGCCCCGGCCGCTCCGGCGCCCGCGCCCGCGGCTCCGGCCCCGGCAGCCGCTCCGGCCGCCCCGGCCACGTCGGCTGCCACCCAGGCCACCGACGAGGGCGCCTACGTCACCCCGTTGGTGCGCAAGCTCGCCGCCGAGAACGGCGTGGACCTGGGCTCCGTCAAGGGCACCGGCGTCGGCGGTCGTATCCGCAAGCAGGACGTCATCGCCGCCGCCGAGGCCGCGAAGGCCGCCGCCGCTGCCCCGGCTCCGGCCGCCGCCGCCCCGGCCGCCGCCGCCGCGAAGAAGGCGCCGAGCCTGGAGGCCTCCCCCCTCCGTGGCCAGACCGTCAAGATGCCGCGCATCCGCAAGGTCATCGGCGACAACATGGTCAAGGCGCTGCACGAGCAGGCGCAGCTGTCGTCGGTCGTCGAGGTCGACGTCACGCGGCTGATGAAGCTGCGTGCCCGGGCGAAGGACTCCTTCGCGGCTCGCGAGGGCGTCAAGCTCTCCCCGATGCCGTTCTTCGTCAAGGCCGCGGCCCAGGCGCTGAAGGCGCACGCTCCGATCAACGCCAAGATCAACGAGGGCGAAGGCACGATCACCTACTTCGACACCGAGAACGTCGGTATCGCGGTGGACTCCGAGAAGGGCCTGATGACCCCGGTCATCAAGCACGCCGGTGACCTCAACATCGCCGGTATCGCCAAGGCCACGGCGGAGCTGGCCGGCAAGGTCCGCGCCAACAAGATCACGCCCGACGAGCTGTCCGGCGCGACCTTCACGATCTCCAACACCGGTTCGCGCGGCGCGCTCTTCGACACGATCATCGTGCCGCCGGGCCAGGTCGCGATCCTCGGCATCGGTGCCACGGTCAAGCGCCCGGCGGTCATCGAGACCGAGGAGGGCACGGTCATCGGCGTCCGCGACATGACGTACCTGACCCTCTCCTACGACCACCGTCTGGTCGACGGCGCCGACGCGGCCCGTTACCTGACGGCCGTCAAGGCGATCCTGGAGGCGGGCGAGTTCGAGGTCGAGCTCGGTCTGTGACCCCTCTTGACCAGGGGCTTCTGAACAGAGGCCACTGAACGCGGTACGACGGTGCCCCGTCCGGATTCCTCCGGGCGGGGCACCGGTGCGTCGGCGCCCCGTACCGGCCGGGCGGGGAACCGCCGTCGAGCCTGGCCGGTACGGGTCTTTACAAACCGGTCCCCGGTGGGAGCGTGTAAGTCTCGTCTCACCTGCGCGAAAGCACCCCCGTGCGCCTCTCCACCGAAGGGCCACGGCTTTATTGTCTAGAGGTCAACGCCCTTGGGGCTCAGTCCCCCGCCGAAGGAGCCCGCATGACCACCGCGCCCGTCGTCCACTCGCTGCGCGAACAGATCCGCGAGCACATCGTGGAGGGGATCGTGAGCGGACGGTGGAAGCCGGGCGAGCGGATCGTGGAGCGGCGGATCGCGACGGAGCTGGAGGTCAGCCAGACGCCCGTGCGGGAGGCCCTGCGCGAGCTGGAGTCGCTGCGGTTGATCGAGTCCGCGCCGAACAAGGGCGTACGGGTGCGGAACCTGACGGCGGCCGATCTGGAGGAGAGCTACCCGGTCCGGGCGGGCCTGGAGGCCATCGCGGCGGAACTGGCGGCGGAGCGGCTTGCGGAGGACTGCTCGGCGCTGGAGCCGCATGTGGCCGCGCTGTACGAGGCGGACCGGAACGCCGACGGTACGTCCCAGGTGCGGCACACGGTGGCGTTCCACCGCGAGCTGGTGCGGGCCGCCGGGAACTCGGTGCTGCTGCACACCTGGGAGGGGCTGGGGATCGAGGTGTTCACGGCGCTGTCGATCCGGTGGCTGGGGACGGTTCAGCAGTCGTACGCGGAGGAGCACGAGGAGTTGGTGGCCGCGTTCCGCCGGCGTGACCCTCGGATCGCGGACCTGGTGAAGGCGCATGTGTTGGGCTGCGCCCCGCACACGGACGACGAGCCGGTTCAAGGCGCCCAGTAGCTCGGGAGTTCGGGTTCATGGGCGACTGCAGCCCGATGGGCTTCTCGCGCAGTTCCCCGCGCCCCTGAAACCCCCGAGCTGTTGAGCGAACTCCCGCTCAGACGCCGCCCCACCTGCACAAACCCGGGTCCACCAAGGCACCCGGTGTCTCCGCCGGAGGCACCCCGTGCCTACTTTCTCGTGATCAAGATATTTTGCCCGCAACCCTTTGATCGATCATCGATCAGCGGGTTACAGTCGCCGACGGGCTTCCACCGAAGCCCTCGCCCTGTCCTGCCAAAGACCAAGGGCACCCCGAACCCTTACCGATGAGGGAACCCCCTTCGACTGAGGAAGGCGGCGCAATGACCGACCCCAACGCCATCCAGCCGAGCGCGCTCGACCAGCTCCCCGACCGCGACCCGGAGGAGACCGCCGAATGGCAGGCCTCGCTGGACGCCGTCACCAAGGCGGCCGGGCCGCACCGCGCGGCATACCTGATGCGCCGCACCCTGGAGCGCGCGGAGGGCAACGGCATCGCGCTGCCCAAGCTGCTCGAGACCGACTACGTCAACACCATCCCCACCGCCGCCGAGCCGGGCATCCCCGGTGACGAGGCGATGGAACGCCGTATCACCGCGTGGAACCGCTGGAACGCGGCCGCGATGGTCACCCGTGGCTCCAAGTACGGCGTCGGCGGCCACATCGCCACCTTCGCCTCCGCCGCCTGGCTCTACGAGACCGGCTTCAACCACTTCTTCAAGGGCAAGGAGGCCGACGGCTCGGGCGACCAGCTCTACATCCAGGGCCACGCCTCCCCCGGCATCTACGCCCGTGCCTTCCTCGACGGCCGGCTGAACGAGTCCCACCTGGACAACTTCCGCCGCGAGTCGGGCGGCGACGGCCTCCCGTCGTACCCGCACCCCCGCCGCCTGCCCTGGCTGTGGGAGTTCCCGACGGTGAGCATGGGCCTCGGCCCCCTCTCCGCGATCTACCAGGCGCGCTTCAACCGCTACCTCACCAGCCGCGGCATCAAGGACGTCTCGGACTCCCACGTCTGGGCGTTCCTCGGTGACGGCGAGATGGACGAGCCCGAGTCCACGGCGGCACTCGCCCTGGCCTCCCGTGAGGGTCTGGACAACCTCACCTTCGTCATCAACTGCAACCTGCAGCGCCTCGACGGCCCGGTCCGCGCCAACTTCAAGATCGTGCAGGAGCTGGAGGCCCAGTTCCGGGGCGCCGGCTGGAACGTCGTCAAGTCGCTCTGGGGCTCGGCCTGGGACGAGCTGTTCCAGCTCGACACGACCGGCGCCCTCGTACGCCGGCTGCGCGAGGTGCCCGACGCGCAGGTGCAGACGTACCAGACCCGCGACGCCGCCTACATCCGCCAGGACTTCTTCGGCAAGGACCCGGCGCTCGTCGAGATGGCGAAGCTGCTGAGCGACGACAAGATCCTGGAGTGCTTCCACCTCTCGCGCGGTGGTCACGAGGCGCGCAAGGTGTACGCCGCCTACAAGGCCGCCGTCGAGTTCAAGGGCGCGCCGACCGTGATCCTGGCCCAGACCGTCAAGGGCTTCACGCTCGGCGAGGGCTTCGCGTCGAAGAACGCCAACCACCAGATGAAGAAGCTGTCGACGGACGAGTTCAAGCAGATGCGTGATCTGCTCGAACTCCCCATCAAGGACAGCGACTTCGTCGACGGTGTCGTGCCCTACGGCCACCCGGGCGCCGACTCCGCCGAGGTCCGCTACCTCCAGGAGCGCCGCGCCGCCCTCGGCGGTCCCGCCCCGGCCCGCCGTACGCACGCGCTGGCCCCGCTGCCGGCCGCCGCCGACAAGACCTTCGCCGCCTTCGACAAGGGCTCCGGCTCGCAGAACGTGGCGACGACCATGGCCTTCGTCCGCCTGGTCAAGGACCTGGTCCGCGACAAGCAGACCGGCCGGCGCTGGGTGCCGATCGTCCCCGACGAGGCGCGCACCTTCGGTATGGAGTCGCTCTTCCCGTCCCTCGGGATCTACTCCCCCAAGGGCCAGACGTACGAGCCGGTCGACCGCGACCAGCTGATGTACTACAAGGAGGCCAAGGACGGCCAGATCCTCAACGAGGGGATCACCGAGGCCGGTTCGATGGCCGACTTCATCGCCGCGTCGACGTCGTACGCGACACACGGCGAGGCGATGATCCCGTTCTACATCTTCTACTCGATGTTCGGCTGGCAGCGGACGGCCGACCAGATGTGGCAGCTCGGCGACCAGCTCGGCCGCGGCTTCCTGGTCGGCGCGACGGCCGGTCGTACGACCCTGACGGGCGAGGGCCTCCAGCACGCCGACGGCCACTCCCCGGTCATCGCGGCGACCAACCCGGCGGCACTGACGTACGACCCGGCGTTCGCGTACGAGGTCGCGGCGATCGTCAAGGACGGTTTGCGGCGGATGTACGGCGAGGCGGCGCCCGACGAGGACCAGAACGTCTTCTACTACCTGACCGTCTACAACGAGCCGCTCCCGCAGCCCGCGAAGCCGGCCGTGGCGGGGGTGGACGAGGGCATCGTCAAGGGCCTGTACCGCTTCAACACGGCCGAGTCGGCGGGGCTGTCCCCGGTGGCGAACGCGCCGCGCCTCCAGCTGCTCGGCTCCGGTACGGCGATCCACTGGGCCCTGGAGGCTCAGAAACTGCTCGCGGAGGAGTGGGGTGTGGCGGCCGACGTCTGGTCCGCGACGTCCTGGAGCGAGCTGCGGCGGGACGCGCTGGAGGCCGACGCGGCGCTGCTGCGCGGGGAGGAGCGGATGCCGTTCGTGCGGCAGGCGCTGCAGGGGGCCGAGGGGCCGGTGCTGGCGGTCTCCGACTACATGCGGCAGGTTCCCGACCAGATCGCGCAGTGGGTGGAGCAGGACTACTCCTCGCTCGGGGCGGACGGGTTCGGGCTGTCCGACACGCGTGAGGCGGCCCGCCGGCACTTCGGGGTCGACGCGCAGTCGATCGTGGTCGCCGCGCTCGCGCAGCTCGCGCGGCGGGGTGAGGTCAAGGCGACGGCGGTGAAGGAGGCGCGGGAGCGGTACGGGCTCTGACGCCGTCGAAGGGGCGGTGGGGGCGTTTTCGCCCGCACCGCCCCTTCCGTCGCCGCCCGCGGGTCCGGTGGGGCCGGTCGCGCAGTTCCCCGCGCCCCTGAGAAGCAGGGGCCGCGCCCCGTGCTCCCCTCCCCCAGCACCCGCACCCCCACCCGACAACGCACCCCCTTTTGTCAGCCCGGCCCGGCATCATGGCCGCATGCGTGCTGCTCGGCTGATCAAGATGGTGTTGTTGCTCCAGTCCCGTCCCTCCATGACCGCCGCAGAACTCGCGCGGGAGCTGGAGGTGTCGGAGCGGACGGTGACCAGGGACGCTCAGGCGCTGTCGGAGGCGGGGGTGCCGGTCTACGCGGACCGGGGCCGGGCCGGGGGGTACCGGCTGATCGGCGGGTACCGCACGCGACTGACGGGGCTGGCCCGCACCGAGGCCGAGGCGTTGTTCCTCAGCGGTGTGCCGGGCGCACTGCGGGAGATGGGGTTGGAGGACGCTGCCTCCGCCGCCCGGCTGAAGGTCTCGGCCGCCCTCCTCCCCTCCCTCCGCGACGCCTCCCGCACGGCCTCGCAGCGCTTCCACCTCGACGCCCCGAGCTGGTTCAAGGAGCCGAAGACACCCGAGCTGCTGCCCGTCGTGGCCAACGCGGTCTGGGACGACCGAAGGATCGTCGCCCGGTACCGCAAGGGCCACACCGAGGTCGAGCGCGGCCTGGAGCCGTACGGTCTCGTGCTCAAGGCCGGCATCTGGTACCTGTGCGCCCGGGTCCCCGACTCGGCCGGCCCCTCCGACCCCGGCAACCGGTCGGGTGCGGGGGTCTTCCGTACCTACCGCATCGATCGCTTCACCAGCGTCGACACCGGCGACGACCGCTTCACCCGTGACGAGGAGTTCGATCTGCCGGTCCACTGGGACGAACAGGCGGAACGATTCGCCCGTTCGATCCTGCGCGCCGAGGTCGTGCTGCGACTGTCGGCGGAGGGGGTGCGCAGGCTGCCGCACGTCGTGGACCCCGTGTCGGCCCGGGACGCGCTGAGCGCCGTCGCCGACACCCCCGACGAGCACGGCAGGGTGATCGTCGCCCTCCGCGTGGAGTCGGAGGAGGTGGCCCACACCCAGCTCACCGCGTTGGGAGCGGAGGCCGAGGTGCTGGCTCCCCCTGGGCTGCGGGAGCGCTTCGCGGACGACGCGCGCCGTCTCGCCGGGCTGTACGCGGCCCCCTGAGACAAGAATGGGTCGTTCTCCACGTGCGTCCCACCCGCCCAGGCCCGATGCTGGACCAGTGATGGACGAGACGGAGTTCTGGGAGTTGGTGGACACGGCCCGGGAGGACGCCGAGGGCGATCCCGAGGACCAGGCCGACCTGCTCGTGGAACGGCTCGGCCGGTTGGACCCGGAGGCGGTGCTGGACTTCGCCCGGCACTTCGAGTCCCGTTACAACCGCGCGTACACCTGGGACCTTTGGGGCGCCGCCTGGGTGCTGCTCGACGGCGCCAGCGACGACGTGTTCGACTTCTTCCGGTGCTGGCTGATCGGCCAGGGCCGGGAGGTCTTCGAGCACGCGGTGCACGACCCCGACGCTCTCGCCGATCTGCTGGACGACTTCGACGACGAGATCGACGGGGACGGCGAGGAACTGGGTTACGCCGCGGACGAGGCGTACGAGCAGCTCACCGGTGTGGTCGCCCCGGACCTCGGCATCCCGCCCCCGCCCGGCGAACCCGAGGGCACCCCGCTCGACTTCGAGGACGAGTCCGCGCTCGCGGAACGCTTCCCGAAGCTCTGGGAGCGATTCCGGGCCTGATTCCGCCCTAGGAGCCTTCCGATCGGTCTCCGCCGTCGGTGCCGCCGGCCGCGGGTCAGACCCGCAGCCCACGGTTGGTCGTGCGCGGCAGGTACGCGTACGGCTCGGTGGTGTACGGCCGGCCGTGGTGGCGTCGCTCCTTGCCCGGCGCCGGGTGTTCGGGGGCCGAGGCCCCGTGCAGGGGCGCCGAGTTGGCACGCTCCAGCGCGGACGCGGTGACGGCGGACGGGCCGAGCACGACGACGGCGGCGGCGCAGGCCACCGTCCACGGGCTCCGTAGGGCCGAGGACCAGGACTTCCTCGGGTCGCGGGACGAGCGCTTCGTACGGCTGTTGATCATGTTCCCCACCTCCGGTCGGCGTGACGACCACGAAGGTAGGGCGCGGATCTGGGAGAACCCTGTGAGGCCGCGGCGCGCTGTCTGTGAACCTCATGAGATCCGGCTCGACGGGATGAGAACGGTCTGCGGGAGAGCGGTCGCGCGGGCACGACAGGGCCCTAGGTCCGGCCCTGGAGGCGGGCCGCCAGTTCCCGGATCGCGGGCAGGCGCTCGGCGAGGGCCGCGCCGGGGCAGCTGGTCATGTAGCCGTCGCTGTGGCCCGCGAGCGTGGGCAGCAGGACGGTGGTGCCTGCGGCGTAGCGGCTGAGGCTGTTGCTGGAGGTGAGCCGGACGCTGCCCCGGGGGTCGCTGTCGGAGAGCCCCAGTTTCCAGGCGGCGAGCGCGGCGATCGCGTCGGTCATGACCTGCGGGACGGGGACGCCGGCGGTGAAGGTGCCGAGGGCGGCGATACCGGTGGTGCGGTGGTTGAAGCCCTGGGTGTGGGCACCGGTGACGGGACGGTCGACGCCGCCCGCGCGACCCTCGTAGATGGTGCCGCAGCGGTCGACGAGGAAGTTGTAGCCGATGTCGTCCCAGTGCTTGGCGTCGGTCTGGCCGGTGTAGAGGCCGCGGATGATGCGGGGCGCGTCGGCGCAGTCGTAGCCGTTCGGGGAGTCCGTGTGGTGGATGAAGACCGCGGCGACCTCGTCGTCGTAGCGGGCGGGCGGCTGGCTGGGCGCGTCCTTGTCCAGCCAGCGGGCCCTGGGCACGATGGGCGGCCGGGGCGCCTGGTGGGGCAGGGCGGGCCGGGCCGTGGCGGGCCCGTCGGCACGGTCGGGCGTACGGTCCACGCCGATCGTGAACAGCACCAGGGCGAGCACGGCCGCCAACCCCGGCAGACAGGCCAGCAACAGGAGGACGGGCCGGGGCAGGTCCACGCGTTCCCGCGCCAGGCGGGTACGCTCCCGGACCCGGCGTATACGCTCCCGGACCGGGAGCGCGCGGTCGTGGGACCCGCGCAGCCGCCGCCGGGCCGGGTCCGGGGCGCGCGGGATCCGTGTGCGGCGGCGCCCCACACGGAGCAGCCGCCGTATTCGCGCCCCCCGCGACATCCGGAACACACGCATGGCCCCAGAGTCACCCGGATGCGCGCCGGCCGCGATGTGGAGTGGGCCACCCGGTGGAAGCGGAAGGAACCAACGCCGTGGTCCGGGACGTTTTTACGATTCGGGGCGCGGGCGGCGCGGTGATGGCCGGTTCGCGCGGGCCCCGGGGGTGCCGTGCGGGCACAGCTGATCACTGCACCCGTGCCGCGCGTACTACAGGGTCCCTAGAGAGAGGCGGTCGGAGTGGACGTGCTCGACATCCTGCTGATGCTGGTGATCCTGGCCTACGCGGCGTCCGGTTACCGTCGCGGCCTGGTGGCGGGATGTGTGTCCCTCGCCGGTTTCGTGGGCGGCGCGGCGACAGGCGTCTGGGTGCTGCCGTGGATGATGGAGCTGGTGGAGGCGGGCACCCCGGCGGCGACGGTCACGGCGGTGCTGACGGTCCTGGTGCCGGGGGTGATCGGGCACGAGCTGGCGGGCCGGCTGGCGCTGCGGCTGCGGCGGGAGATCGACCGCAGTCCGCTGCGGGTGGCCGACGGCGTCGGCGGCGCCGCGGCCAACACGGTCGCCGTGCTGATCGTGGCGTGGGTGGCCGCGAGCGTCCTTGGGGCCTCCTCGTCGGCGGTGGTGACCAACTCGATCCGTGACTCCGCGCTGCTCGGCGCCGTGCAGGACACCATGCCGGAGACCACTCCGGCCTGGTTCTCCGACGCCACCTCGGCGCTCACCGAGGCCGGCTTCCCGCAGGTCTTCAACCCCTTCGAGAACGAGGCGACGGCCGAGGTGGCCAAGCCGTCCGGCGACAGTGTCACCGCGGCCGCGACCGCCGCCGCCAAGCGCAGCACGGTGAAGATCGAAGGCGTGGCGGGCACCCAGGGCCGCGAGGGCAGCGGTTTCGTGTACGCCACCGAGCATGTGATGACCAACGCGCACGTGGTGGCCGGCATCGACGAGCCGAGCGTGCGGGTGGGCGGTGTGGGCAAGGCGTACGAGGCGAAGGTCGTGCTGTTCGATCCGGACAAGGACGTGGCGGTGCTGTACGTCCCGGGTCTGCGGGCCCCGCTGCTGCGCTTCGACGACAGCGCCGGGCGCGGGGACGCGGCGGTGGTGGCCGGTTATCCGGAGGACGGCGGCCTGGACCTCCAGGCGGCCACGGTCGCCAGCCGTATCGACGCGACCGGCCGGAACATCTACAACACCGACTCGGTGACCCGCGACATCTACTCCATCCGCTCCACCGTCCGCCCCGGCAACTCCGGCGGCCCCCTCCTCACCACCGACGGGCAGGTCTTCGGCGTCGTCTTCGCCCGCTCCACCTCGGACGCGGAGACGGGTTACGTGCTCACCGTGGACGAGGTCGTCCCCGACGCGGAGCGCGCCGCGAACGCGACGGCGGCGGTGGACACGGGCGACCTGGTGACGTCGTGATCCGGTGACACGCCGGCCTCAGAGCCGACGGCCCATCAGCACGTCGTCCACGTAGGCCCCGTCGATCAGGAACTCCTCCGGCAGGACGCCCTCGACGGCGAAGCCCTCGGACTCGTAGAGCTTCCTGGCCGGGGTGTTGTGGCCGAGGACCCGCAGGGTGAGCCGGCGGGCGCCGCGCCGCCGACACTCGTCCCGCGCGGCACGCAGCAGGGCGCGGGCGACCCCGGAGCCGCGCGCCTCGTCCGCGACGGCGAGCCCCTGGATCTGGCGGACGTGGGCGTGGCAGGCGAGTTTGGAGGGCAGGGCGAGGCGGATGTACCCGACGACGTCGCCGCCGATCTCGGCCACCAGGTGGTCGTGGGGGCCGTAACGCTCGTTGAAGAACGGCTCGTACGGCTGCGTGGGCCGTTCCTGGACGGAGTGCAGGGTGGACCAGGTCTCGCGGTCGAGCCGACCGAGCGTGTCCTCGTCCTCCGAGGTCGCGAGGCGTATGTACGGAACGGGCATGGCGGCCACTGTACGGGCGCGGCACGGCGATCGGACGGCCGGTGCGCGCTGATCAGGTGCCCGGGCCCACGGTCACGCCGTCCGCCGGGCAGGATGGGGGCATGACCGTTGAATCGCCCGTTCCGCCCGGTTCTCGTATCGCGATCGCCGGTGCCTCCGGCCTGATCGGTTCGGCGCTGGCCCGTTCCCTCACGGCCGACGGCCACGAGGTGCTCCGGCTCGTGCGACGGGAGCCCCGGGCGCGGGGCGAGGTGCGCTGGGACCCGGACGCGGGACGGGTCGACATGGCGGGGCTCGCGGGGTGCGCGGCCGTCGTCAACCTCGCCGGCGCGGGGGTCGCCTCCCGCCGCTGGACGGACGCGTACAAGGCCACGATCCGCGAGAGCCGGGTGCGCGGCACCCGGACGCTCGCCGAGGCGGCCGCGGCCCTCGACACTCCGCCGAGCGTGTTCGTCAACGGCAGCGCGATCGGGTTCTACGGCTACACCGGTGACCGGGTGGTCGACGAGTCGGCGGAGCCGGGGTCGGAGTTCCTGTCCGCCTTGTGCGTGGAGTGGGAGGGGGCGACCGAGGCCGCGCGGGAGGCCGGGATCCGCACCGCGTTCGCCCGTACGGGGCTGGTGGTGGCCCGGCGCGGGGGCGCCTGGGGTCCGCTGTTCCCGCTGTTCAAGGCCGGGTTGGGCGGGCGGATGGGGGACGGCCGCCAGTACTGGAGCTTCATCTCCCTGCACGACGAGGTCGCGGCGCTGCGCCACCTGCTCTTCACGCCGTCCCTGTCCGGGCCGTTCAACCTGACGGCGCCGACCCCGCGCACCAACCGCGAGATCACGGCGGCGATGGGCAGGGTGCTGCACCGGCCCACCCTGTTCACGGTGCCCGCGCCCGTGCTGCGGCTCGCCCTCGGGGGCGTCGCCGGTGATGTCCTGGGCAGCACGCGGGCGGTTCCCACCCGGTTGCTGGAGTCGGGCTTCACGTTCAGATATCCGGAGATCGACGACGCGATTCGAGCTGCGCTCGGCTGACCGGGTGGGTTCGTTGTCGGTGCGGGGGCGTCGTCGGGTGCGGGTGCGTCGTCGGGTGCGGGTGCGTGGGGCTTCTCGCGCAGTTCCCCGCGCCCCTAAGCCCAGGCCCTGCGGGCCTGAAAGACCACGGCCCTGCGGGCCTGGAAGGCGGTGGTGGCGCAGGGTGAAAAGCGCGGGGCGCAGCCCCTGCTCCTCAGGGGCGCGGGGAACTGCGCGAGAAGCCCCACCGGGCCCGCACCCGCCGACGAACCGGTACCCCCCGAACGCCCGGCGCACAGAAGCCCCGGCCATGCCCCCGTGCGAGGTCACACGCTCCTTCCCCGGGACCGGCCCCCGCCTTCACTCTCGTGCCGAACTCAGGTATTTCAGATGGGTGTTGGGGGCATAACGTCTCCGCAGCCGCGCGACCTCGGGAGGGGCACGTGCTTGAGTCGGTGCACCAGTCGGCGTACCAGGCGGACACGGGGAACGTGGACGTCATCGTCGTAGGAGCCGGCGTGGCCGGCCTCGCTGCGGCCGGACATCTGACCAGGGCGGGTCTGCGGACCACCGTCCTGGAGGCCGCCCCCGCCGTCGGCGGCCGTATGTCCACCGAGAAGATCGACGGCTTCCGTCTCGACCGGACGGCACATCTGCTCTCCACGTCGTACCCGGAACTGCGCCGCACCCCGGGCGTGGACACCCTGCCCCTGCGCCCGTTCGCCCCCGGCGTCCTGCTGCACTCCGACGGCCGTCATCAGCGGGCCGGCGCCACCCCTGTCCTGCGAAGCGCGAGGGGCGCACTCACAGCCGCACGCGCCCTCGCAAGCGCCCCTAGGCTCCCCCGGAACCAGGGCCGCGCCCAGGCCCGTTCCACGGGCACCCGGCCCGGTCGGCTGGGCGCCCCCGCCGACCAGTCCCGGCTGGCCATGGCCCTGGCCCGGCTCGCCGCGACCGCGCCCGAACGGCTCCTCACCCGGGCGGAGGTCCCGGCCTCCCAGGCCCTGGCGACCCGGGGATTCCCACCCCGGACGATCGACGGTTTCGTCCGTCCCCTGCTGACCGCGCTGCTCGCCGACCCGACGCTGGCGACCTCCAGCCGCTGCGCCGACCTGGCCCTGCACACCTACGCGACCGGTCGGCTCTGCGTCCCGGAGGGCGGCGCCGACACCCTTCCGGAACTCCTCGCGGCGGCGCTGCCACCCGGCTCGGTCCGTACGGGGGTGCGCGTGACCGCCATCAGCACGACCTCGGTGACCACGGCGGACCACGGTGAACTCGCCTGCCGGGCCGTGGTGCTGGCCACGGACGCCCGGTCCGCCGCCGAGCTGCTCCCCGGCCTGCGCGTGCCGGGGTTCCACCCGGTGACGGTCCTGCACCACGCCACGGACGAGCCTCCGTTGACCGAACCTGCGCTGCTCCTCGACGCCGACCGCAGCGGACCCGTCTCGCACACGGCGGTGATCAGCCAGGTCGACCCGAGCCGGGCGCCGGCGGGCCGCGCCCTGATCACCTCCACGGTCCTCGGCACTCCCCCGGACGCCGCGCACCTCGACGCCACGGTCCGCGCCCAACTGGCCCGTCTCTACCGCACGTCCACGACCCGCTGGGAACTGCTCGCCTCGTACCACCTCCCCGAGGCCGTCCCCGCGATGCCCGCGCCGCACGACCTGCGCCGCCCGGTGCGTCTCCTCGCCGGCCTCTACGTCTGCGGCGACCACCGCGACACCAGCACCGTCCAGGGCGCCCTCCACTCCGCCCGCCGGGCCGCCCATGCCGTCCTGACCGACCTGGACGCCCACCCCACGTTCCTGGAGGAGCCGCTGGAAACGGCCGCGTGAGACCTCGCGGGGCTGCTGGGACCGCTGGGACCTGCTGCCCGGCCCCAGGGGGCCTCAGGGGCCTCGCTGGGCCGCGTGAACGACGCAGGGGCGCCCGGAGTGTCTCCGGGCGCCCCTGTCGGGTGCCGCACGCTCACAGCAACGCCGCCACCTTGTCCCGGTAGCCCCGGACCGGGGCCGCGTCCCGGTACGGCTCCAGTCGGCGTTCGAAGTCGCGGACGTACTCCATGGCCCTGACCGACCGCATCTCGGCGGCCTGGCCCGCGGCCTCCGCGCCGAGCTGGCATGCCTGGTCGAGTTCACCGAGGCCGAGTCGGGCGGAGGCGAGGACGACACGGCAGAAGAGGCGGCTGCGGGCGTAGGCGGGGGCCCGCAACTGCAGGGAGCGTTCGGCGTGTTGGGCGGCGGCCCGGTACTGCTGGAGGTCGCGGTGGCTGTGGCCGAACTCGTCGGCGAGCTGCGCCTCGTCGAAGAACCGTGCCCAGTACGGGACTTCGTCCCCGGGGCGGGCCGTCTCCAGGGCGCGTTCGGCACGGACCAGCGCGGCCGTGGAGGCCCGCACCTCGCCCAGTACCGCGTGCCCGCGCGCCTCGACGGAGTGCAGCAGCGACTGCACCACCGGCGGCACCGCCGACCCGACGCCCTGCTGGGCGACGCGCGCGAGCTGCACGGCCTCCCGGCCGTGCCCCAGGTACACCGCCTGACGGCTCATCGTGACCAGGACGTACGCCCCGTACGCCCGGTCCCCCGCCGCCTGCGCCAGCCTCAGCGCCTGCACGAAGTACCGCTGGGCGAGGCCGTGCGCGCCGATGTCGTACGAGGTCCAGCCGGCCAGCCGGGTCAGGTCGGCGGCGGCCGCGAACAGCCGTCGGCCGATCTGTTCGCCGTAGGCGCCGCGCAGCATGGGCTCCGCCTCGTGCTCCAGGTAGCGCACGAGGGCCTGGCGGGCGTGGCCGCCGCCGTAGGCGTCGTCGAGGGCCCGGAAGAGTTCGCCCACCGAGCGGAGTGCGGCGATGTCCCCGCCGGTGACCTTCTGGCCGGGGCCGCGCTCGGTCTGGCTGCGCTGCCGGGGGACGCCCGGGCGGCCCTGCGGGGGGACCCGGGTGGCGCCCGGATCACCTCGGCCGACCCGGTCGTCGGGCCGGCCGATCAGCCAGTCCCGACTGGGGACGACGAGCCCGGCGGGCGTGAAGGCGATCTTGCGGAGCTCGGCGTGGCTGCCGGAGTCCTTGCGCCACAGGCCGCCGACGATGTCGATGGCCTCCTCGGGGGTCGCGGCGAACTCCAGGCCCGCGTAGACGGGGGCGCAGGCGTCCAGTCCGAGGTCCTGGGCGGTGAGCCGGCGGCCGAGGCGGCGGGTGAACACCTCGGCGATGAGTGCGGGTGTCGTCCCCCGGGGCTGCTGACCACGCAGCCAGCGGGTGACGGACGTCTTGTCGTATCTGAGGTCGAGGCCGTGTTCGAGACCGAGCTGGTCCACACGGCGCGCTAGTCCCGCGTTCGAGAACCCCGCTTCTGCGATGAGGGCGGCGAGCTGGCGGTTGGGGGTGCGCTGCGCGGGTCGTTCCGTCATCTGCGGTGCGGTCTCCTGCCTTCCGGGTGTCGGCGGGGTTTCCCGGATTGCCTGGTGAGAAGCCTTTTGCGGCCTTGTGAACGGCGCGAATGTAGCGGAGAGTAAGCGTCCGATCGCACACTTCCGCGTCCATTCATCCGATCGTGTGAGGATTTGCCGCACGGCTGACGTGGTCGGCCTCCGACGCGCGCCGGCTGGGCCCCTCGTACGCCCGGCGGCCGCGGCGTACGACGAGCGTCGGCCCGCACCCCCGCGCCTCGCACCCACGGGCCGCCGGACCCCCTCGCCTGCCGGGCGGGGCGTCGGTGCCGGAGACCGCTCGAACAGCGCGCGGTCGCACGGTCGTACAGTGGCTTGGGCGCGTCACGCGCCTGACAGAGCCACAGGGCTATCGCGGTGCCGCCGCCGGCGGTACCGCCGAGGGAGGCGCTTGCCGTGAGTGGGTTGCGGTTCGTCCGTATGGGGTTCGGCACGGAGGCCGTCGAGTACCAGCAGGCCTGGGACGAGCAGCGCCGGGTGCACGCGGCGCGCTTCGCGGACGAGGTCCCCGACACCGTGCTGCTCCTGGAACACCCGCCGGTCTACACGGCCGGGCGGCGCACGGCCGACAACGAGCGCCCCCTCGACGGCACCCCGGTGATCGACGTCGACCGCGGCGGCAAGATCACCTGGCACGGTCCCGGCCAGCTGGTCGGCTACCCGATCCAGAAGCTCCCCCGCCCGGTGGACGTGGTCGCGCATGTACGGCGCCTCGAAGAGGCCCTCATCCGTACCTGCGCGGAGTTCGGCCTGGAGACCACCCGGGTCGAGGGCCGCAGCGGTGTGTGGGTGCTCGGCGACCCGGTCGAGCAGCGGCTCGGCGGGCTCTCGCTGGACCTCGACCCCCGGATGACGGACGACGAGTTCGACCCGCGGATGAACGGACCGGAGTACGCGCCCTCCAACGCCGGGCAGCGGCGTGAGGACCGCAAGGTCGCGGCGATCGGGATCCGGGTCGCGAAGGGCGTCACCATGCACGGCTTCTCGCTGAACGTGAACCCCGACAACAAGTGGTTCGACCGGATCATCCCGTGCGGGATCCGTGACGCGGGGGTCGCCTCCCTCGCGGATGAGCTGGGGCGGGACGTCACGATCGCCGAGGTGCTGCCGGTCGCCGAGCGGCATCTGCGGGAGGTTCTGGAGAACGCCGACCTGCGGCCACGGGTGGTGGAAAGCGCGTCGGCCTGACGAGGGGTTTCCTGGTCCCCGCCGCCCCTGCCCGTCCCACCCCGGGGGCCGCGCGCCCCTTCGACCCCCGGTCACAGCCTCGGGGCTCCGCCCCGGACCCCGTTCGCGCGGTTCCCCGCGCCCCTGGGGCGCGGCGGGGCGAGGGAATGTCCCCTCGGAGCCGAAGGTTGCCCACCCCGGGGAGCTAGAACCGTACGGGCGTACCCTGGTGGACGCCGAAGAATCGAAGCACAGGGAGCCGATGTGTCCGCAGTCGCACCCGACGGACGCAAGATGCTGCGCCTGGAGGTCCGGAACAGCCAGACCCCCATCGAGCGCAAGCCCGAGTGGATCAAGACCCGGGCGAAAATGGGCCCCGAGTACACCAAGATGCAGAGCCTGGTGAAGAGCGAGGGCCTGCACACGGTCTGCCAGGAGGCGGGCTGTCCCAACATCTACGAGTGCTGGGAGGACCGCGAGGCCACGTTCCTCATCGGCGGCGACCAGTGCACCCGCCGCTGCGACTTCTGCCAGATCGACACCGGCAAGCCCGAGGCGCTGGACCGCGACGAACCCCGCCGCGTCGGCGAGTCCGTGGTCACCATGGACCTGAACTACGCCACCATCACCGGCGTCGCCCGTGACGACCTCCCCGACGGCGGCGCCTGGCTCTACGCCGAGACCGTCCGCCAGATCCACGAGCAGACGGCGGGACGCGAGGCCGGCCCCACCAAGGTCGAGCTGCTGGCGCCCGACTTCAACGCCGTCCCGGAGCTGCTGGAGGAGGTCTTCGCCTCCCGCCCCGAGGTGTTCGCGCACAACGTCGAGACGGTCCCCCGGATCTTCAAGCGCATCCGCCCCGGCTTCCGCTACGAGCGTTCCCTGAAGGTCATCACCGAGGCCCGTGACTACGGTCTGGTCACGAAGTCGAACCTCATCCTCGGCATGGGCGAGACCCGCGAGGAGGTCAGCGAGGCGCTCAAGCAGCTGCACGACGCGGGCTGCGAGCTGGTGACCATCACGCAGTACCTGCGCCCGAGCGTCCGGCACCACCCCGTGGAGCGCTGGGTCAAGCCGCAGGAGTTCGTCGAGCTGAAGCAGGAGGCCGACGAGATCGGCTTCTCCGGTGTGATGTCCGGCCCGCTGGTCCGTTCCTCGTACCGGGCCGGCCGCCTGTACCAGATGGCCGTCGAGAAGCGGGGCTCCTACGTCGCTTCGCAGGCCGTCTGACCCTTAGGCCGAATGGCACGGAGTGCCACCCGATTCGTGTGAATCTGAGCACAAGAGGCTACTCGTCGGTAATGGCCGATTGAGCGCGGTCCTGATCGTCCTCGCAGTTGAGGGCACTGTCAGGGCCGCGTCGGGGTTTAAAAGCCGCGTATCAAGGCTTCACTGGCGTTTGACCGGTCGGTCACGCCCTGGTAACACCAATCAGTGACCCTGGTTTCACGCCCGGTACAGGGTCCTAGCCAGAGCAGCCATCCCAAGGGGGGACCTCTCATGCAGGCCGCACCCGTTCGCGCCACAGCGATCCCGTCGTTCACCGATGCACTCCGTGCCGTCGAGTCGCTGCTCATGAGCAGCGGTCAGCGCACCGCACGTCGCAACGCCTGGACCTCCGTCCTGGAGGACCGCCGTCGCGCCAAGGACCGTGTCGAGACCGAGCGCGTCCTCGAAGCGGCCGTCGCCTCGCGCACCTCGTAACGCTCCACCCCGTAACGCCCGCTCCACGCACCGCCGCACCACGTCGGCACCGCCGCCGCCCGGCGCCGCTTCCCCAGCGCAGCCGCCGGTCCCCGGTCCCCACCGGCACCGCCGTCGTCCTCGCTTTCCCGGACACGTAGACTTCGTGCCATGGCGAGGAAGGAACCCGCAGCGGACGCTGCGAACCCCGGGCGACTCAAGCAGATCGCTCTGACGTACAAGATGACCCGCAGGGCCGACAAGAAGATCGGTCTTGTACTCGCGGCTGTCGGAATCATCACCTTCGGTGTCTTCCTCGCGATCGGTTTCTTGATCGGTCACCCCATCTATCTCGGAATCCTGGGCCTCCTGCTCGCCTTCCTCGCGACGGCGATCGTGTTCGGACGGCGGGCCGAGCGGGCCGCGTTCGGGCAGATGGAAGGCCAGCCGGGTGCCGCGGCAGCGGTGCTGGACAACGTGGGCCGTGGCTGGACCACGACGCCCGCGGTGGCGATGAACCGCAGCCAGGACGTGGTGCACCGGGCCGTCGGCAAGGCCGGCATCGTCCTGGTCGCCGAGGGCAACCCGAACCGGGTGAAGAGCCTGCTGGCCGCCGAGAAGCGGAAGATGGCCCGCATCGTGGCGGACGTCCCGGTGCACGACCTGGTCGTGGGCACGGGCGAGGGCCAGACCGAGCTGAAGAAGCTCCGCACGACCATGCTCAAGCTGCCGCGCGTCCTCTCCGGCCCCCAGGTGACCGCCACCAACGACCGGCTGCGCGCGATGGGCGACCTGATGAGCAACATGCCGCTCCCCAAGGGCCCGATGCCCAAGGGCATGCGCATGCCGAAGGGCGGCCCGAAGGCCCGCTGACGCCATGCGTACGACCACGAGTACGACGAGGGGGCGCCCGGATCATTCCGGGCGCCCCCTCGTCGTACCGCTCGTCGTACCGGTGCTAGATGCGCACCTCGACCGTGCGGGCCAGCCGGTCGTGCAGGCCGCGTCCGTCCCGGTCCCAGACAAGGGCCGGGATGGCGAGGCAGAGGAGGGCGGTGCGGGCCAGGGCGCGCCAGGGGTTCACCGCGCCGGTGTCCTGGGCGACGACGCGCAGGCCGAAGAGGCGCTTACCTGGAGTGAAGCCGACCGTGCCCAGGGTGAGGGCGTGCAGCAGGAAGAAGATGAGCAGGGCCCAGTTGCTGGTGGCCTGGTCGTAGCCGTCGGTGATCAGGCCGTATGCGATCAAGAGGCACAGCCCCCAGTCGACCCCGAGGGCACCGAGCCGGCGGCCGGGGCGGGCGATGGAGCCCGGGCCCTCCTCCGGCAGACCGAGCTGCTCCCCCCTGTACCCGAAGTCGACTCCGGCGTCCTCCGCGGCGGCGCGGGGGCCGGAGAGCCACGATCCGATTGCTTGCCTCTTGTCCACGCGACCACGGTACTGCGACCGTTCTGCCATACGGACAGGTGGGGTGCGGGGCGGGATGTCCGGTTAACTTGTGCGAAACAAATGGGTCACGCACGAGAAATCACCCGTCCCTAGTGTCGACAACAGCGTGTGCCACCGCACTGGCAGCACGAACGAACTACCACCCCGGCAGCTGACGTCGGGAGTAGGAGGAGCTGGATGTTCCAGAACGCCGACGAGGCCAAGAAGTACATCGCGGACGAGGACGTCAAGTTCGTCGACGTCCGCTTCTGCGACCTGCCGGGTGTGATGCAGCACTTCACGATCCCGGCCACGGCCTTCGACCCGGCCGAGGAGCTCGCGTTCGACGGCTCCTCGATCCGCGGCTTCCAGGCGATCCACGAGTCCGACATGGCGCTCCGCGCCGACCTGTCCACCGCGCGCGTCGACCCCTTCCGCCGCGACAAGACGGTCAACATCAACTTCTTCATCCACGACCCGATCACGGGCGAGCAGTACTCCCGTGACCCGCGGAACGTGGCGAAGAAGGCGGAGGCGTACCTGGCGTCCACCGGTATCGCCGACACCGCGTACTTCGGCCCCGAGGCCGAGTTCTACGTCTTCGACAGCGTGCGCTTCAAGACCTCGGAGAACGAGTCCTTCTACCACATCGACTCCGAGGCGGGCGCCTGGAACACCGGTGCGCTGGAGGACAACCGCGGTTACAAGGTCCGCTACAAGGGCGGTTACTTCCCGACCCCGCCGGTCGACCACTTCGCCGACCTGCGTGCGGAGATCTCCCTGGAGCTGGCCAAGTCCGGCCTCCAGGTCGAGCGCCAGCACCACGAGGTGGGCACCGCCGGCCAGGCCGAGATCAACTACAAGTTCAACACGCTGCTCGCCGCGGCCGACGACCTCCAGCTCTTCAAGTACATCGTGAAGAACGTGGCCTGGCGCAACGGCAAGACCGCGACCTTCATGCCGAAGCCGATCTTCGGTGACAACGGCTCGGGCATGCACGTCCACCAGTCGCTGTGGTCGGGCGGCTCCCCGCTCTTCTACGACGAGGCCGGTTACGCGGGCCTGTCGGACACCGCCCGCTACTACATCGGCGGCATCCTCAAGCACGCCCCGTCGCTGCTGGCCTTCACCAACCCGACGGTGAACTCGTACCACCGTCTGGTCCCGGGCTTCGAGGCCCCGGTGAACCTGGTCTACTCGCAGCGCAACCGCTCCGCGGCCATGCGTATCCCGATCACGGGTTCGAACCCGAAGGCCAAGCGCGTCGAGTTCCGCGCGCCCGACTCCTCCGGCAACCCGTACCTCGCCTTCTCGGCCCTGCTCCTCGCGGGCCTCGACGGCATCAAGAACAAGATCGAGCCCGCCGAGCCGATCGACAAGGACCTCTACGAGCTGGCCCCCGAGGAGCACGCGGGCGTCCCGCAGGTCCCGACCTCGCTCCCGGCCGTCCTCGACTCGCTGGAGCGCGACCACGAGTTCCTCCTCCAGGGCGACGTCTTCACGCCGGACCTGATCGAGACGTGGATCGACTACAAGCGCGCCAACGAGATCGCCCCGCTGCAGCTGCGCCCGCACCCGCACGAGTTCGAGCTGTACTTCGACGTGTGATATCGCCCCAGGTCAGAGCGGGTTTCTGCTCCCCTGGGCCGTGTGTGGGCCGTCGGCCGTGTTCTTCCCACTCCGGGAAGGGCACGGCCGGCGGCCTTTTGCGCTCAGGATCCGGGAGACACGCCCTTGCCGAAGACCGAGTCGATGGCCCGGCGCGCCCAGACCTCGCGCGGGTCGGGGGTGCGGACGTCCCAGCCGGTGGGGTGGATACGCACGGACTTGCCGTCGTCGCGGCCCAGGTCGAGCCACGTCGCCCCGTCGAATCCTGGGGCCACGCGGATGTGCACGGGCTGCACGTCCTCGGTCGGCGCGAGGGCTTCGATGAAGTCCAACGCCTCCTTGAGGGCGGTCCCGTTGAATACGCCGACCCCGTCCTTGAACAGTCCGACCATGAGTTCCTGCCGGTGGCTGCCGGTCGTGCCCTGGGAGCGGATCGGGCGGGCCACGGGGTGGCCGTTCTTCTGCGCGTACACGGTTCCGTCGGCGGGGCGGAAGTACCGGAAGTGCGCTTGGGCGTAGTCGGTGATGACCGCGCGGGCGGGGTTCTTCTCGTCCTCGGACATGGTCACGGTCCCAACGTGGTCAGGGCGTTGGTCCCCGCGTCGATGCAGTGCCGGGGCGACTCGCCCTTGGTCTGCGCGGCGATGAACAGCCGGGAGACGTGGGTGTCGGTGAGGCAGCCGCACCGGCCATGGGTGGAGAGCACGGCGAGGAACGTGCGGTAGACCGTGGCGTGCACGGCGCTGCGGGCCTCGCTGATGCGCTGTACCGCCATGGCGATGCCACGGTCCAGACAGGTGGGCGTGCGGTGCGGGCAGTGCCCCTGTCCACCCCTCAGGGGCACTGCGAGCGTCTATGGCGTCCTGCGAGCGGTGGACGGCTCTTTACTGCCAGTGCGCGCACAGCGTCCGGGAGGGCGGTTGTGGCGCCGGTGCCGGGTTCGAGCCAACGGGCGTAGGACATCAGGGACTTGATGTCGACGCCCTCGCGGACGCCGTTCACGGACCGCATGGCGCCCTCGTAGATCCAGTGCTCACCCCGCATGGTCGGCACGGTGAGGGTGGTGGGCAGGGTGGCGCGGGCCCATTCGACGGCGTCCGGGTTGTCGAGGTCGGGTACGGTCACCCCGGCAAGAGGGTCACAGGGGGTGGCGGAGAACTCAATGGGTTTACGTGAGGGAAGGGGCCTGCCCCGGCGGCGGGAGGAGTGCCGTCGGGGCAGGCCCCTGTCTGCGTCCGTTCCTGTCTCCGTCAGCCGGCGGCCCACACGTCGAAGGGGATACCGGCGGCGGGGCCGTTCTTGGCCGCGTTGAGCTCGTTGTTGTAGCGGCCGTCCTTCAGCGGGAAGTTGGCGGAGCCCCAGGTGGCGTCCTGCATCCGGCGCTGGAGGTCCACGCCGTTGTTGCCGGCCGGGAACCTGTTCCAGGTGACCAGGCGCGGGAAGTCCCAGCCGCCGTCGCCCCAGGCCTCCGCGACCTCGCCCCAGCCGGCGAAGCGGAAGGAGTGGGTCCCCCAGTCAAGCACTTGGCCCTCCTTGTGGTAGACGACCTTGAGACGGACCCCGTCCCTCGGGACATCGCTCCAGTTCTTGGTCGTGTAGTCGCCGTGGGCGGAGACGGACGCGTACGAGGGCGTGCTCGCGCCCTGCCGGACCCAGATCACGGCGGCTTCCCAGTCGTGGCGGTGCGACGTGCTGGTGCATGCAGCGCAGGACATGTCCTTCTCGAAGTACAGCGTGTAGATGATCGCGCACCAGCCGTTGTTGCACTTGGCCCGCGAGTAGGTGTTGGCCTTGCCCAGGTGGTTGTCGCGGCACTGGCCGGTGATGGCTCCGCTGTCGTCGAGGCCGCCGTTGAGGTTGCCCCACTGGTCGATGGCGGCGACCGGGAGACAGCTGTCCGTGTCGTAGTCGAAGACCGGCTGGAAGGTCTTCTGGAACGTGGTTGTGCTCTCGGGCAGGGGGGTCAGTACGCCGGCGTGGGCGCTGCCGGTCAGCCCGATGGTCAGCGCGGCGGCACTGGCCGCGACGAGCGCGAAACGCCCGAGGCGGCCGAGGCGGGACTTCCTGCTCTTCAGTGCTTGGGACATCAGCGGTTCTCTCCACTTGCTCTGCGCGGGGGACGCCGGTGATCCGGCTCTGCGGGGCAGAGGCTGCTCAGCAGCGGAGGACGCCCCGTGATCCGGCTTGACGGGACAGAGACTGACAAGCGGAGAGTTGATCGACACCTACTCTCACCAGGGCAATCAAATCCGACCAACGGTTCCGGATTGTTCGGCGGCACGTACCGCCGCTGTCATCAACGCCGCACTTTGCGGCCGCAGGGTTTCGGCTGGTCAGCGGGATACGTATGTTGATGCCTCCGACCCGGCTCACTTGATGTATCGAAAAATGCCGTAAGTCTCGGAAATCTCGTGATACTTCGGAAATAGGTAGGTCTATGGGGCGTCCGGAAAGAGCCATCGACCCGACGGCCGGCCCCGTCCAGCTGCTCGCCCACCGGCTGAGGGAGTTGCGCGGAGCAAGCGCGACCGGCCCATGGGCGCGCTGCTCAGCCCGGACGGCCGGGTGTTCGCCACCGCCGAACGATCCGGTCGGCTGTTCCGCGACGGCCGTCTCGCGACGGCGAGGGAGCCCCCCTGGGGAGCGGCGCCCTCGAAGACCCTCGGTCCGCCGTGGTGGTTCAGCGGTCGAGGACGATCTTCGTCGTGGTGACCGGCGCGGCGTTCGGCGAGGCGGCCGCGGACTTCTTCTTGTCGGGGTTGATGGCGTACTCAAGCCCTGGTCGGCACCGTTGGGCTTGGGCCGTCTGTGGGCCGTCCAGGGGGCCAGCGACGACCAACAACGACAGACAACGACAGACAACGACAGCATCCGCGCTGGTTGGCGCGGAGGAGCAAACCCGCACCCGAGGTCGCGGCACCGGGGCATCACTTCTTCGACGTGTCATCGACGCGTAGCCCGTACGCCTCCACGGCGGCGCACCCGTTCCCGTTTCCCGGGGCGGGGGCGTCGTCGTATGGTTCTGGCACGACTGTTCGAGAGAGATGACGGGGAGACACGGGGATGCCCGAACAGGACGACGCCGAGCGGGAGTTCGACATCAAGTGGGCGGACGACGCCGAGCACAAGGAGCCCTCCGCCCGGGCCCGGATGCTCGCGGCCCGCTGGAAGGAGAACCCGCCCGCGCCACAGCCCTTCCGCGCCGCGCCGGGGCCGAGGGTGCCGCGCCGGTCGTCCTGGGTGTCGACCGTGATCGTGTTCGGGTGTGTGGCGGGGCTGATCGCGCTGATCGGATACATCAACTATCGGTCCTCGTACTGAGCCTTTGCCCTGCTGGGGGCGATCACGACCACCGCGTGACCCGTTCATGGGGAGACCCGGGCGCACAATGGAAGCGGGACGAGCTGCTGCCTGAGCGTGGGGTGGTACGGATGTCTGAGCGTTTCCGGAGTGATCCTCGGCTGGCCGTGCGGATGACGGTCACGCTGTTCCTGCTCGGGTTGCTGTATGTCGTGTTCGTGGCCGTGCTGATCGCGCTGCTGAGGTCCTGGGTGCTGGTCGTGGTGATCGCCGCGGGGCTGCTGGGGGCGCAGTACTGGTACTCCGACCGGGTCGCCCTGTACGCGATGCGCGGGCGGCTCGTGGAGCCGGAGGAGTATCCGCTGCTGCACGGGGTGGTGGACCGGCTGTGCGCGGTGGCGGACGTGCCGAAGCCGCGGGTCGCCGTGGCCGACATGGAGATGCCGAACGCGTTCGCGACCGGGCGGAACGCCGATCACGCCGTGGTGTGCGTGACGACCGGTCTGCTGCGGCGGCTGGAGCCGGACGAGCTGGAGGGTGTGCTCGCGCACGAGCTGTCGCATGTGGCGCACCGCGATGTCGCCGTGATGACGGTCGCCTCGTTCCTCGGGGTGATCGCCGGGCTCGTCGTCCGGGCCGCGTTCTACTCGCACATGTTCGGCGGGCGGCGGGACCAGAACACCGCCGTCGTGTTCAGTGTGATCATGGGCGTCTCCGCCGCCGTGTACGTCCTGAGTTTCCTGCTGATCCGGGTGCTGTCCCGGTACCGCGAGCTGGCCGCCGACCGGGCGGGTGCCCTGCTCACCGGGCGGCCCTCGGCGCTCGCGTCCGCGCTCACCAAGGTCACCGGTGACATCGCGCGCATCCCCACCCGGGACCTGCGCACCTCGCAGGCCTTCAACGCCTTCTACTTCACCCCTGCGCTCGGCGACCACCCCCATCTGGCCCACTTCTTCGCCACCCACCCGCCACTGGAACAGCGGCTCGACCAACTGGCCCGCATCTCGGCGGAGCTGGATGCGGCCGCCGCGCCGGGGAACTCCGAGGGCTCGGGGAGCTCCGACGGCCCGGGACGTTCCGGTGGGTCCGTGGAGCCCGGGAAGGCGGGCTGAGCGGGCATGGGGCTGCTGGACATCCTCCTGGGCCGTACGAAGCCGGTCGCACCCGACCTCGACCGGCTCTTCGCCCTCCCCTCGGCCGCCGTCACGCTGGAGGCGGCCGCCTCCCTCACTCCGACCGGCACGGGCGCGGTGTGCTTCGCGACGGTCGAGGGCGCGGCCTTCGACGGCGTACGCCGGGAGGTACGGGCCCTGCTCGACGCGGACGCGGGGCGGACCGGGCCGCCGGTCGGGATCGAGCGGGACGCGTACGGCTACTCGTGGCTGGTCTCCCGGCGGGACCCGCGGGACCTGCCCGCGCTGGTGAACGATCTGCACGCGGTCAACAGCGCCCTGGAGGGCAGCGGGTTCGGACCTCAACTGCTGTGCTCGGTCGTCGGTTTCCGACGTGAGGGCGAGGGCGGGAGCGGGGGCGCCGGTGAGGGTGGCGGTCGCGGTGCGCGGCTCGGGATCGTCTATCTCTACAAGCGCGGGACGTTCTATCCGTTCGCGCCGTTGCCGGGTGACGGGCAGCGGCGGGACAACGCGCTGGAGCTGCGGGTGCGGGCCGTGCTCGAGGACGAGCTGCGCGTCGAGCCCGAGCTGAGCCGGTGGTTCCCGATCTGGGGTGCCCCGGGGCTGTGACCGCGGCCCCGGGGCGCCGTTACTTGTTGCTCTTGTTCCGCTCCTGCCGACGGGTCTCGAAAGGCCGTTCACGGCGGTAGCGGCGCTCCCACTTCGCCTGCTGGTCACGACGGTCGCGGTACGCGCGGTAGGAGGCTGGCTGGGGCGAGCCGCCGCCCGCCGGGGAACCCGACGAGGACGCCGCCGAGCCTCCCCCCGTGCGGCCGTGACGGACGTACAGGTAGAGCAGGGCGACTGCGGCCAGCCAGAGGATGTGGTGGGAGAAACCCATGACGACCAGAACCGCGGTCGCCGAGAGGATCAAGGTGCCCATGACGGGACTCCTCGGGGCGTGGCGTGGTGATGACTGTGCGGGGAAGAGTAGCCCCGGGGCCGGAAAGTGGTGCCCGTCGTGCACGGGCCCGGCGTTCCGGGGGCCTTCGCTCCGCGTTTCCAGGATGCTCGCGTGACGGGTGCGGGGGCATCCCATTTATCGGTGGTGCCGGCCTCTGTCGGGGATGCTGGCTCCATGGGATTCGACGATCAGGAGTGGACGGCGACGCGTGCGTGGGTCGCCAAGCAGCTCCCCGCGGGCCGGGTGGTGCGCGACTGGACCGATCTGCGCGGCGGTTGGACGTCGCGGATGCGCCGGCTGGGACTCGACGACGGGACGGATCTCGTCCTGCGCTCGTTCGTGAAACCGTTCTTCCGACTGCACGCGCCAGGGCTGCTGAGCCGCGAGGCCGCCGTGCTCACCCTGCTCGCCCCGTACGACGACATTCCCACCCCCCTCCTGCACGCCGTGGATCCGACGGGCGAACTCGCCGACCATCCCTCGTTGTTGATGTCCCTGCTGCCGGGGTCCGTGCGGGTCGCGGAGGACGCGGATCTGGAGCGGCGGCTGGACCTGCTCGCCGGGCAGCTCGCCCGGATCCACGCGGTCGTACCGGAGCGACGGCCTCGCACCTACCAGGCCTGGACCTCGCCCGAACGGGCCACCACGCCCGGCGGTCCGCTGTGGGAGCGGGCCGTGGACGTGATCCGGCGGGAGGCGCCCGCGTACGAAGGGTGCTTTCTGCACCGGGACTTCCACCCCGGGAACGTGCTGTTCACGGGGGCGGGTGCGAGCGGTGACCTGAGGGTCGGCGGGGTCGTGGACTGGGTCGAGACCTCGTGGGGGCCCGCCGACCTGGATGTGGCGCACTGCTCGACGGCGGTGGCGTTGCTGTACGGGGCCGGGTACGGGTCGGGGTTCCGTGCGCGGTACGAGGCACGGGGTGGGCGCCGGCTGTCGCGGGATCAGGATCACCTGTACTGGCTGCTGCTGGACGCGCTCGCGTACGCGCCCGAGGCGGAGAAGCTGGCGGGGCCCTGGCGGGAGCTGGGGCGGACGGATCTGACGCCGGATGTGCTGGGGGCGCGGCTGGAGGCCTATGTGGGCGGGGTGTTGGAGCGGTACGCGTAGGAAGGGTCGGGGCGTGGCCGTCTCACCGGGTCGGCGTCACACGCCCCGGCGTCGGCGTCACACGCGTCGGCGTCGCCGTCACCACTCCCGCCTCGTTCGCCGCGCCGGGGGCGGTGGGGTCGCGGGGCGGGGGATTGTCAGTGGGGGCCGGGAGGATGTGGGGCAGAGGGCTGGGTTCGGTGATGTTCGAGGCTCTCTGCGGATGTGACGGCTCGCGGGAGCGTCAGGGCTTCGGGGCTTTTCGGGCAGGACGCGGCGTGTGGGTGGAGGCGGCTGGCATGGGTGACGGGCGGCGGTACGTGGGGGCCGGCGAACGGCGCGTGCGGTTGGGGCTGCGGCAGCGGCTGGCCGGATCGGCGCGGTCGTCGGGGCCCGAGGAGGTGGCCGATGCGCTCGTCGCCCTGCACGGCTCGGACCCCGCGACGGTGTTCCTGGCCGTGGGCGCACGGCTCGCCGACGCCACGCGGACGGTGACCGAGACCGAGCGGGCGCTCTACGCGGACCGGACGCTCGTCCGGATGCACGGCATGCGGCACACCGTGTTCGTGTTCCCCACGGAGCTGACCGCCGTGGTGCACGCCTCGACCGGCCTCACGGTCGCCGCGCGGGAGAGGGCCATGCTGCTGAAGGCCATGGCGGCGGCCGGGGCCCCCGACGCGGCCTGGCTGAAGGAGGTCGAGGAGTCGACGCTGGCCGCGCTGGCCCGCCGGGGCCAGGCCACCGCATCCGAACTCGCCGAGGACGAACCGAGGTTGCGGGAGCGGTTCGTGTACGCGGCGGGCAAGAGCTACGAGGGGACGCACACCGTCTCGACCCGGCTGCTCAAGGTGCTGGGCGTGGAGGGCAGAGTCGTACGGGGACGGCCGCTCGGCTCCTGGACGTCGAGCCAGTTCCGTTGGGCCGTGGCTCCCGCCCACCCCGAGCTGGACGTGGCCGAGGCCCAGGCGTCCCTGCTGGGCCGGTGGTTGGCCGCCTGCGGTCCGGCGACCGAGGCGGACCTCAAGTGGTGGACGGGATGGCGGGTCACCGAGGTACGACGGGCGCTGGCGGCGATCGGGGCGCGGGCCGTGACGCTGGACGAGGGCACGGGGTTCGTGACCGCCGAGGACGAGGACCCGGTCCCCGACTCGGGCGAGCCGTGGGCCGCCCTGCTGCCGGGGCTCGACCCGACGGCCATGGGATGGCGCGACCGCGACTGGTACCTCGCCCCCGGGATACGGCCCGCCCTCTTCGACTACAGCGGCAACGTCGGCCCGACGGTGTGGTGGAACGGCCGGGTGGTGGGCGGGTGGGCCCAGCGGGCGGACGGGGAGGTCGTGTGGCGGTTGCTGGACACGGAAGGGGTGGGGCGGGAGGCCGAGGAGAAGATCCACGCGGAGGCCGCGCGGCTTCGGGGGTGGTTGGGTGACACCCGGGTCACACCGCGGTTCCGGACGCCCCTGGAGAAGGAGTTGGCGGCGGGCGGGTGAGGGGGTGCCTGGTAGCTCGGGGGTGCGGGTTTCATCGGCGGGTGCGGGTGAGGGGTGGGGCGCGTGATGACTCGGGGGTGCGGTTTCATCGGCGGGTGCGCGTGAGTGGGGCTTCTCGCGCAGTTCCCCGCGCCCCTAAAAGCATCAGGCCCCCGCGGGCCTGAAAGGCAACGGGGCTGCGGGCCTGCAAAGCAACGGGGCGCAGCCCCTGCTTTTCAGGGGCGCGGGGAACTGCGCGAGAAGCCCCACCGGGCCCGCGGACGAAACACCGACCCGAACGCCGGGTGCCCGCGCAGCGAGGGGGCACCCGGCGCCGCGGCTCACTTCTCCGGGCACTCCTTCCAGGCCAAGTGGTAGATCGTGCTGATGTCACCGTCCGTCGAGTCCATGGTCATGAAGCTCGTGCTGCTCGCCGGCGACGACCCCCGGTTGACCCGCAGCTCGGTGTTGATGTTGAAGTTCCGCTCGACACCGCAGGGCGCCCACACCAGTTGGGCCCAGTCGGTCTCGTCCGTGGCCTGCCAGTTGTCCTCCAGCGGGCCGTTGAACGTGTGGGTCCGGGCGGCCGTGTCGGGGGACCCCTGGAAGTAGTACGAGGCCTTCTCCACCCCGCTCGCACCGCGCTGCAGGGAGGCGAAGCCTCGGTAGTCGACGCTGGCGATGGCGTAGGTGAAGCCGCCGGGCACATGGACGATCAGGTTGAGCTGGCAGTTCTTGCGGAACGCGGTGGACGGGGCGCCACCGCCGACCTGGGCGAGGTAGTCGCTGTAGGTCACCGTGAACGCGGTGTTGTCCGGTGAGACGGCGACCGCGGCCGTGCCCTGGGGACAGCCGGAGCCGTTCACCGTGGCGACCTTGATGACGATCTTGTCCGGGGGCGGGTCCTCGAACGGGGAGTCGGCCTGCGCGGGTAGCGCACTGGAGAAGAGGGCGGCCACTGCGCCACCCAGGAGGAGACCACGAACCATGGGGGGTTCTCCCATCAGAGTCATGCACATGTCAACAAACATGTGCGAGGACCCCGCGGTCCGCGAGAGACACAGCCATGCGGGCACAGTCTGTGAAACACCTGTGAAGACCGAGGGGCGACCGCATCGTATGGACCCGCGGCGGGCAGCACTAGGGCGATCTCCGGCCAACCCTGGCGGCCGGAGATCGCCCCTTTTCCGGGCGGCGTCAGCGGTCGTACCGCGTCAGCCGCCCCATCGCGTCAGCGGCTGTAGCGCATCAGCGCCCGCACCATGTGGCACGTGGTGTCCGACGGCGGGTGCACCCCGATGACCTCCGCCGTGCTCCGGATCGTCTCGTTGCGCGCCTGGTTCGGCATGTGGACACCGGAGTCGAGCAGGGCGATCGCGAGGCGCATGGCCTTCAGGCGCCGGTTGTGGGTGACGTACCACTCGCGCGGACGGCCCGGCGGCAGCGTGTGCTTCACCACCGGCGCGTAGGGCAGGTCGAGCGGGACGGGGTGCTGGACGGTGGACTGGGTGGGCAGCGGCTTCGACTTCAGTGCGGCAGCGGGCAAGACATCCTCCTGTCGCGGTCTGGGCGCCGCCGGAAATCCCCCGTCGGCAACCCTCGAACACTGCTTCTATTTTACTACCCACCACTGACAATCGCCCCTGGCCAGAAGGGATCTGACGGGTCCTGTGACAGGGGTGGAACACGGGTTTTCCGGGTCCGGTTGGCTACGGTGAACGCCATGGAGATCTGGATCAATCCGGCCTGTTCCAAGTGCCGCAGCGCGATCAGCCTGCTCGACGCCGAGGGCGCCGACTACACCGTCCGCCGTTATCTGGAGGACGTCCCGAGCGAGGACGAGATCCGTGCCGTACTGGAGCGGCTCGGGCTCGAACCGTGGGACATCACCCGCACCCAGGAGGCCGCCGCCAAGGAGCTCGGCCTCAAGGAGTGGGCCCGGGACGCCGGTACGCGCGACCGATGGGTCAGGGCGCTCGCCGAGCACCCGAAGCTCATCCAGCGGCCGATCATCACGGCGGACGACGGCACCGCGCTGGTGGCCCGCACGGACGAGGCGGTGCGGGACGCCCTCTCCAGGTAGCTGACGGGCGAAAGGGGTCGAGCGCGGTCGTGGGGCGGCCCGGGTGTGCCGAGGGCGGCGTGCGCCGAGGACGGCCGAGACGGCCGGCTTCGACTGCGGTGTGACGTGCGTCACTTGAGAGTTCGCTGTGACCACTGAGTAGCTTCGTTCGGGATCTCGTACATAGCGGCGTACTCGTCCGATCCGGTGGCCCGGCGAGGGTCCACCGGGAACAGGAGGCGCGCATGTCGCGTAGGAGAACGCTCGGCACGAAGAAGAAGGTCGCGCTGTTCGTGACCGCGGCGGCGGTGGCGGGAGGCGGGGCCTTCGCCATGGCGGCCACGTCGAACGCGGCGCAGACCGCGGCGGATTCCAGTGTCTGCCAGGGTCTGGCCACCGCGCTCGGCAACAACGAGCGGTTCATCGCGGACCAGAAGGCGAACCCCGACGCCCAGTCGGCGGCCCGGATCGCCAACCGTGAGGCGGTCATCACCCAGATCGAGGTACAGCAGAAGGCGTCGGACTGCGTCGTCGGGGAGTCGGCTCAGGGCTCCCAGGCCGCGCAGCCCGCACAGCCGTCCGCGCCGGCCGCGGAGACCGGGGGGTCGGCTCAGGACCCCCAGGGCGACGAGGCCGCTGGGAACGCGGGTGGCGCCGGAGACGCGGCCGGCGGGAACGCGGGGAACGGCGGGGCCGGTGAGCAGGTCTGCAACGGCTCCACCGTGACCCTCTCCGGCGAGGGCGGCGCCCCGGCGGCGTCCAGCAACGAGTTCCCGGCGGGGACGAAACTGCGGGTGACCAACCTGGACAACAACAAGTCCACCACCGTGGAGGTCACCTCCGTCTCCGGCAGCTGTGTCCTGTTGAACAACTCCGCCTTCGAGCAGGTCCGGGAACCCGGCAAGTTCCTGATCCGCCGTGCGCTGATCGAGAAGGTGGGGTGACCCCGGCCGCCTCGGCGGGGCGCGCCCGCTCGCGCTCGTTACGGTGAGGTGAAGGGGAGGCGATCGCCGCCCACGGGGGCCGGCCACCGCGCGCAGCGGTGGCCGGCCTCCCTCGCGGGTACGACCAGCGCGTCCGCCAGGACGTGAGTCGCGCCACAGAGACACCAGGTAACACGGGGTTCACATTCGAGCAATGATCGGGAAATCGCAGGTTGACAGGCTGCGCGGCATCAGCGCGGCGTTTCAGTGCCGCAGCGCCGCAGCACCCGCACATGCGCCTAGTGACCCACCCCGAAGGATGTGTCCCGTGACCTTCAAGGCTGAGTACATCTGGATCGACGGCACCGAGCCGACGGCCAAGCTCCGTTCCAAGACGAAGATCATCGCGGGTGAGCCCGCCGGTCTGGACGCGCTGCCGATCTGGGGCTTCGACGGGTCCTCGACCAACCAGGCCGAGGGGCACTCCTCGGACCGTGTGCTCCAGCCGGTCTTCACCTGCCCGGACCCGATCCGCGGCGGCGACGACGTCCTCGTGCTCTGCGAGGTCCTCAACATCGACATGACGCCGCACGAGTCCAACACCCGTGCCGCGCTGCGTGAGGTCGCCGAGAAGTTCGCCGCGCAGGAGCCGATCTTCGGCATCGAGCAGGAGTACACGTTCTTCCAGGACGGCACCCCGCTCGGCTTCCCCAAGGGCGGCTTCCCGGCCCCCCAGGGCGGCTACTACTGCGGTGTCGGCGCCGACGAGATCTTCGGCCGTGACATCGTCGAGGCCCACCTGGAGAACTGCCTGACCGCCGGTCTCGGCATCTCCGGCATCAACGCCGAGGTCATGCCCGGCCAGTGGGAGTTCCAGGTCGGTCCGCTGGCCCCGCTGGAGGTCGCCGACCAGCTGTGGGTGGCCCGCTGGCTGCTCTACCGCACCGCCGAGGACTTCGACGTCGCGGCCACCCTCGACCCCAAGCCGGCCAAGGGTGACTGGAACGGCGCCGGTGCGCACACCAACTTCTCCACGAAGGCGATGCGCGAGGGCTACGACGCGATCATCACCGCGTGCGAGTCGCTGGGCGAGGGCTCGAAGCCGCTCGACCACGTCAAGCACTACGGCGCCGGCATCGACGACCGACTGACCGGCCTGCACGAGACCGCCCCGTGGAACGAGTACTCCTACGGTGTCTCCAACCGTGGCGCCTCGGTCCGTATCCCGTGGCAGGTCGAGAAGGACGGCAAGGGCTACATCGAGGACCGCCGTCCGAACGCCAACGTCGACCCGTACGTCGTGACGCGGCTGATCGTCGACACCTGCTGCACCGCGCTCGACAAGGCCGGCCAGGTCTGATCCGCAAGCGCTCCACAGCGTTTCCCGCGAGGGCGTCCACCGGTTCCGGTGGGCGCCCTCCGGCGTTGTCGGTGGGGCGTGCCATGGTGGGGGCATGAAGATCGACGGGGGCGACCCGACTCGTACGAACGAGCCCATCGACGCGGCCGGGCCGACCGCCATGGAGGCGGACGGACCGGCCGTCGAGGGCACGGACCGGCTGGCCGTCAAGGTCGAGACGGAGAACTGGGAGAAGCACGCCCGGGTCACGGCGGAGGGGCTGCGCGAGCTGGTGCGCCGGATCGGGGACCACGGCGACCGTTTCCTGGTCGTCCAGCGGATACCGGACGTGCCGGACGTCTTCGTCCAGGTCTGGCACCAGCGGGCCGACGACGGCACCGACGGCGAGTACCAGCTGGAACACCGCGAGGGCCGCGACCGGTTCTTCGGGACCGTGCTGACCGACCCGGAGTGCGTCGCGCGGGCCATGACCGGCTGGGCGCGGCGGGCGGCGGGCTGGGACACCGGCATCGAGTGGACCCCGGTCGAGCACGACGCCCCCGAGGAGGTGCCGGAGCTCGACGACGACGTACGGGAGCAGGTCGAGGAGCGGGTACGGGAGTTGCTGCGCTGCGGATACGGCGACCGGGCACAGCTCACCGAGGCCGCCGAGGAGTACCTGGTCGAGGGCGACCACCGGCCCGTCTCCCGCGCGCAGGCCCGGCAGCTCGTCGACCGGCTCTGGGTGGAGCGGCTCGCCGAGCAGGACACCTGGGACGGGGTCACCGACCCGGAGCGGCTCACCCGTGCCTTCGAGGCGCTCCAGGGGGCGCACGGCATCACCGCCCGGGAGAACTTCACCTGCTGCCGCAGCTGCGGTACGAGCGAGATAGGCGCCGAAGGCCCCTCGGACGCCCGGGGTTTCGTGTTCTTCCACTCCCAGTGCACCGAGGGCGCCGCCGCCGGGCACGGACTGATGCTGCTCTACGGCGGGTTCGACGGGTCCGCCGAGACCACGGCGGCGGTCGGACGGGACGTCGTCGCGGCCCTCGCGGCGCAGGGACTATCCGCACAGTGGGACGGCGATCCCGGCACGGCCATCACCGTCACCCCGTTGGACTGGCACAAACGCCTGGTCGGCTGAGGTCACGGCAGACTCCCGTCATGTCCAGGATGCGAGCAAGCAGGGGGAGCGGACTCCTGCGGCGGGCGTGTGTCTGCTTCAATGGGGCCATGGCCGGCTTCCAGAACCCACGCGCGACGGGTCGTCATGACCTGGAGCCCTTCTGGCCTTCCCGTCAGCACCACGACTTCGACCGGGTGTGTTGCCGCGCGACGAACGCGCCGGCCCTCTAAAGCCGTACACCCCGGCCTTCGGTCGGCGCGGAACGACGTACGTCCCTCGGCGGGTCACCGACCACGAACTCGGTCGCCGAGGTCTCCCGGACGAACTTCTCGCGCGAAAGAGCTGACCTCTCATGGCGAACACCCGTTCTCTGTCGACCGCCACCCCGTTCACCGCCGCGTCGGGCTCCGCCCCCGACGCCGTCCCCTCCCCCGGCCCCTCGCCCCGCCACCGGCTGCGCGCGGTGGGCCGGGACGAGGTCGTGGACATCGCCGACTTCCTGCCGCCGGGCGCCACCTGGATGCCCGCGCCCCAGCACACCCTGCCCACGCTGCCGGGCCGGCCGCCGATGGTCGGCTACCTGGTGCTCGTGCCGGCCGACCAGCAGCCGCCGGCGCCTCCGGTACCGCCGGTGCCGACGGTCGAGGTCGGGAATGACGAGCTGGTCCGCGTCGACACCGAGCGGCGCACCGCGCAGGTCGACGGGCGGCCGCTCGACCTCACCTATCTGGAGTTCGAACTCCTCGCCCATCTGGTCGCGCATCCCCATCGGGTGCACACCCGCGACCAGTTGGTCACGACGGTGTGGGGCTACGGGCATGTCGGCGACGGGCGGACCGTCGACGTCCACATCGCCCGGCTGCGCCGAAAGCTCGGCGCGGAGTTCCGCCAGGCGATCCGGACCGTTCGGCGAGTGGGGTACAAGTACTCGCCGCCGCTGCGTGGTTGATCTGCTGCTAGGAGACCTCCTGAGCTCCTGAGCTCCTGAGCTCCTGAGCTCCTGAGCTCCTGAGCTCTTGAGCTCTTGAGCTCCTGAGCTCCTGAGAGAGGACTTCCCGGCAGACGACCTTCCGGGAGCAGATCTCCTGAGAGCAGATTCCCGTTCCGTACCGGCGCCCCCGCGGGCAGAGTCGGCGGTATGAGACTTCTGATGCTGGGTGGGACGGAGTTCGTGGGCCGCGCCGTCGTGGAGTCGGCGCTGGCCCGTGGCTGGGAGGTGACCGTCTTCCATCGGGGACGGCACGCGCCTCCGGCCGGGGTGCGGTCGGTGCTGGGCGACCGCACCGCGCCGGACGGGCTCGCGGCGCTCGTCGAGGCCGCCTCCACCGGTTCCGGTTCCGGCGGCGGGTGGGATGTCGTCGTCGACACGTGGTCGGCGGCGCCGCGAGCGGTCCGGGACGCCGCGCGACTGCTGGCCGACCGGGTCGAACGTCATGTGTACGTGTCGAGTTGCTCGGTGTACGCCTGGCCCCCGGCCGCCGGGTACGACGAGCGGGCGCCCCTGGTGGAGGGCGCGTCGGCCGACGCGGAGCAGACCGACTACGCCCGCGACAAGCGGGGCGGTGAGCTCGCCGCCGTCGAGGCGTTCGGTGCCGACTGCTCGCTCCTGGTGCGCTCCGGGCTGATCCTCGGACCGTACGAGAACATCGGCCGGCTGCCCTGGTGGCTCAACCGTGTGGCCCGGGGCGGACCGGTCCTGGCGCCCGGCCCCCGGGACCTCCCTCTCCAGTACGTCGACGTCCGCGATCTCGCCGACTGGGTGCTCGGCGCGGCGGAACGCGGGCTGAGCGGCGCCTACAACCTGGCCGGCCGCACGGGCGCGACCACCATGGGCGAACTGCTCGACGCGTGCGTGCGGGTGACCGGAGGCGGAGCCGAACTCCGCTGGACGGCACCGGAGTCGATCCTCGACGCCGGTGTCGAACCGTGGACCGAGCTGCCGGTGTGGGTGCCCGCCGGGAGCGACCTGCACGACGCGCTGCACCGGGCGGACGTGTCGCGGGCCGAGCGGGACGGGCTGCGCTGCCGGGACGTGACGGAGACCGTGCGGGACACCTGGGAGTGGCTGACAGGGCTCGGCGGCGTCGCACCGCACCGGCCCGACCGGCCTCCGGTGGGTCTGGACCCCGCGGTGGAGGCGAAGGTGCTGGGCCTCTAGAGCCGACGCACGATTTCGGCGGCGCGTTCGGAACCGCGGCCGAACGGGCAATCGGCACGCGGACGGCGGTACTCGCTCATCCTGACCAGGGCCGCCGAAACGATCCCTTCACGGACCCCGCCCGGGACCCTCACCGCGCACACGCCGTAGAGAAGTGACAACTCCCGGTGTTTCGTGGGGTGTTGAAACCACTTTGTCCCACGAATCTCTCATCAATTTCTGAGTCGTCTGAACACTCCTGGGACTCACCGCGTATGTGAGGGAGCCGCTTCACTCCTGTCGGGCGCCTCGATAGCCCCGCAAGGAAGTCAGAGGAGTTCCATGGGACGCAACACACGCAAACGACGTTCGCCGCTGGCCGTCCGGGCCATCGCCGCATCCGCGGCGCTCGCGGTCGCGGGCGGCGGCCTGGTCTGGGCGAACTTCTACGCCTCAGCGGGCGAGTCGGAGTCCGGGCAGAACAGCACGCTGGCCTCCGCGCAGGTGGCCACGATCGACTGCCCGGACGTCGGCCAGCAGCTGACGAACGTGCCCGAGAGGGCCCGCCAGGGTGTCGCCAAGGAGCTGGCGCTGCTGGACCAGCAGATCACCGAGGCCTACAAGCGCCTCGCCGACACGCGCCAGGCCCAGGCGGGAGACGCCGGCTTCGTCAACAACGCCATCATCGGCCCGCTCAAGTCCAAGCGAGTGGCCACCCTCGACCGGATCGGCATCAACATCCGGAACGCGGGCGGGCAGGCTCCGCAGGGCATGGACCAGCTCGCCGCCTGCAAGGGCGTCGCCGACCCGAACCAGACCAACGCGGGTGAGGGCCAGGACCAGGGCGGCAACAACGACGGCCAGGACCAGAACCAGGACGGTCAGAACCAGGGTGGTGACGGCCAGAACCAGGGCGATGGCCAGAACCAGGGCGGCGACGGCCAGAACCAGGGCGGCAACGGCCAGGGCGGCAACGGTCCGGTCGCGGGCGACTTCATCGACATCAACCAGGTCCAGCCGAACGGCGGCCCGAAGGGCGTCAACGGCAACGGCCTCGCGGCCAACGGCGACGGCGGTTCGACGGGTTCCTTCACCACCAGCTGCGGCACCAACGAGAACGAGCTCCGCAACTCGGACAACGTGATCGTCGCCCCCGGTGTCAGCAACGGTGCCCAGCACCAGCACGACTACGTCGGCAACCAGAGCAACAACGCCTTCGCGAGCGACGAGGACCTGGCCAACGCGGAGACCACCTGCCAGAACCAGGGCGACAAGTCCTCGTACTTCTGGCCGGTCATCCGTCTGCAGGACGGCACGAACGACATCGACGCCAACGCGCCCGGCGGTGGCCAGGACGGCAACGTCGGCAAGATCGTCGAGCCCAGCCAGGCCGAGCTGAAGTTCGTCGGCAACAAGCAGGGCGACGTCGTCGCGATGCCGACCGCGCTGCGCATCATCACCGGTGACGCGAAGTCCTTCGTGAACGGCCTGAACAACGCCAACACGAACTGGAGCTGCACCGGCTTCGAGGACCGTGTGGTGACGGACAAGTACCCGATCTGCCCCGAGGGCAGCTCCGTGGTCCGGACGTCCTTCTTCCAGAGCTGCTGGGACGGCCAGAACATCGACAGCGCCAACCACCGCACGCACGTCGACTTCGTCGAGCAGGACGGCAGCTGCTCCAACGGCTTCCAGGCCATCCCGCAGCTCCAGGTCCGCCTGGTCTACGACATCCCGGCCCCGTCCATCCAGAACGGGCAGCTGCAGAACGCGTACGCGATCGACTCCTTCCCGGACCAGCTGCACAAGGCCATCACCGACCACAACGACTTCATCAACTTCTTCGACGAGAACACGATGAACCAGGTGGTCGACTGCATCAACAGCGGCCAGGACTGCCAGTAGCCCTGAAGCAGCCACAGTCATCCTGAAGCGGTGACGAGGAAGCCGGCGGTGGGATCTCCCACCGCCGGCTTTCGTCGTTCCTCGTGGCCGGCCGCGCGCGGTCAGCCGCTGTGGTCGCCGTTGTTGTGGCTGCCACCGGGGTTCATGTGCTCCGACCCCTCCTGCACCTCCCCGCCGAGCGTGCTCTGCAGCCCGCCCACCGTCTTCTTCTCCCCGACGGCGACCCACTTGCGGCCGACGAGGTAGTAGCCGCCGTAGTCCTTGGCGCCGGCGAGCCATTCCGCCTGGCCCCGGTCGGTGGCGAAGGTCGCGAGGACGAACTTGCCGTCGAAGTCGCCGTCCTTGTTGGTGCAGAGGGCCTGCCGGATGGTGTCCGCGTCCGTCTGCATGTCGGGCTTGCAGCCCACCTCGCCCGCGATGTGCTCCAGCGTTCCGGTCGCCGTCTTCGGAACGGCGGCCTCGGCGTCGTCGCCCGAGCCGCAGCCGGTCAGCAGCAGCAGGGCGGCGACCGTGCCGGCCGCGCTCCCCGCAAGGCTCTTCCTCGTCAAACTCATCCGTACCTCCGGGTCCATTCCGGCGACATGAACTCGCCAGCTCCGTGCGCACCGTTGTTCACGGACGGTCGCCCCGTTAGCGTGCCGCCACTGTCGACACAGGGGGCACACAGACATGAACAGTCCGTCGCGACGCACGGTGCTGGGCTCGGCCGGTGTCATCGGCCTCGGAACCTACCTGCAGTGGTCGGCTCCGGCCCACGCCGCAGAGAGCCCCGGCGAGGGCCCCGCCTTCGATACGGCTCCCGCGCGCTCCGCGCTCAATCGGCTGCTGCCCGGCCACGCCGGACAGTTCCGGCTCAGTCTGCTCGACCGCAGCGGCACCGTCGACCGTTTCCGGGTCACGGGCACCACCGGAAGCATCCGGGTCCAGGCCACGACTCCCGCCACCCTGCTCATGGGCGTCCACTGGTACCTCAAGTACGTCTGCGGGGCACACCTCGCCTGGAACGGCAGCCAGCTCGACCTGCCGAGGCGCCTCCCCGCGCCGGCCCGGCCCCTGGAGAGATCCACCGCCCTCCCCCACCGCTTCGCCCTCAACGACACCAACGACGGCTACACCGCCCCGTACGCGGACTGGCCGTACTGGGAGCACCAGATCGATCTGCTGGCGGCGCACGGCTGCAACGAGGTGCTGGTCATCGCGGGGATGGAAGCCGTCTACCACCGGCTGCTGAAGGACTTCGGCTACTCCGACGAGGAGTCCCGGGCCTGGCTGCCCGCACCCTCGCACCAGCCCTGGTGGCTGCTGCAGAACCTCTCCGGCTACGGCGGACCCCTCTCCCCCGAGCTGATCGCCCGCCGGGCCGCCCTGGGCCGGCGGATCGCCGACCGGCTGCGCGAACTGGGCATGTCCCCGGTACTGCCCGGCTACTACGGGCACGTGCCCAAGGAGTTCGTGGCACGCAACGGCGGTGACGCGCACGTCGTCCCGCAGGGCATCTGGCACGGCTTCGAACGCCCCGACTGGCTCGATCCGCGCACCGACGCCTTCGCCCGGGTCGCCGCCTCCTTCTACGGCCACCTGGAGGACGTGTACGGCGAGGCGTCCCACTTCAAGATGGACCTCCTGCACGAGGGCGGCACCGCGGGCGACGTCCCGGTGCCGGACGCGGCGCAGGGCGTGGAGCGCGCCCTGCAGAAGGCCCACCCGGGCGCCACCTGGGTGATCCTCGGCTGGCAGGAGAACCCGCTGCCCGAACTGCTGGACGCCATCGACCGGTCGAAGATGCTGATCGTGGACGGTGTCTCCGACCGCTACACCAGCGTCACCAACCGCGAGCGCGACTGGGGCGGCACCCCGTACTGCTTCGGCACGATCCCCAACTTCGGCGGCCGTACGACCATCGGGGCCCGCGCGCACCTGTGGAACGACAAGTTCTTCGCCTGGCGGGACAAGCCCGACAGCGCGCTCGTCGGTACGGCGTTCATGCCGGAGGCCACCGACCGCGACCCCGCGGCCTTCGAGCTCTTCTCCGAACTGGCCTGGACACCGGGGAAGATCGACCGGGCCGCCTGGTTCTCCTCGTACGCCGACTTCCGCTACGGCGGCCGGGACGAGGGCGCCCGCAGGGCGTGGCGGGCGCTGCACGACACCGCGTACCAGCAGCGGGCCGTGGAGCGCAGCGACCCGCACGACTCCCTGTTCTGCGCCCGTCCCGACCTGGCGGCGGACCGGGCGGCCGAGTACGCGCCGAGGACCCTGACGTACGACCCGGGCCGCTTCGACGCGGCCCTCGCCGGGCTGCTGGGCGTGGCGGGTGGGCTGCGCCGCAATCCGGCGTACCGGTACGACGTGGTGGACGTGGCCCGGCAGGCGCTCGCGCACCGCGGCCGCCAGTACCTGCCGCAGCTGCGGGCGGCCTACCGGCGGGGTGATCTCGCGACCTTCCGTGCCCTGTCCACGCTCTGGCTGCGGCTGATGCGGCTGTCGGACGAGGTGACGGGGACGAACACGGCGTTCCTGCTCGGGCCGTGGGTGAACGACGCTCGGCTGATGGCCACGAACGACGCCGAGCGGGCGGAGTTCGAGCGCACGGCCAAGGTGCTGATCACCGTGTGGGGCGGGCGGGCCACGTCCGACACGGGGAATCTGCACGAGTACGGCAACCGGGAGTGGAACGGTCTCATGGCCGACTTCTACGTCCCGCGCTGGCAGAAGTGGCTGGACGCGCTGGAGGACGCGCTCGCCACGGGGACCGCTCCTGCGGCCGTGGACTGGTTCGCGTTCGAGGAGCCGTGGACACGGGAGCGGAAGGACTATCCGTTGCGGCCGGTGGGGGACGCGTACGGTGCGGCGGTGCGGGTGCGGGACGTGCTGGCGCGGGCGCCGTACCAGGGGTCGCTGACCGTCACGGCCGAGCCGCCGGTGCTGCCGCCGGGCGGCAGTGCGCGACTGTCGGCGGTCTTCCGCAACGTCAACGGGCTGCGGGCCACCGGGCGGGTGGACTTCGCCCTCAGCGGCTTCGGCGGCACGGTCGAGCCGGAGGGGCCGACATCGTTGGCGAGCGTCGCCGCGGCGGGCTCGGGGACGGTGCGCTGGCGCGCGGACGCGCCCGACGCGCCCCTCGACCGGCCGTTGCGTCCGCTCCCCTACACGGTCACGGTCGAGTACGGGCCCCGTGGTGAGGACCGGGTCGAGGGGCGCTTCGACGGAACGCTCTTCGAGGCGGGGGCGCTGGATCCCGGGTGGCTCACCTATACCGACAACGATGCCGTCTTCGGGCAGTTGGGGGATCGGTTCGGGATCGACGGGGCCGGGGCGGACCTGTGGCGGGGGACGACGGAGTTCGGCACGGTCTATCGGGCGGGGGCGCTGCGCGACGGTACGTCCGTCACCCTTCGGGTCGACTCCCAGGCGGCGACCGGGAACTGGGCACGGGCGGGGATCGTGGTGCGCAACAGCCTCGGGACGGCCGGGTCGGCGGGGTTCCTGAACCTGGCGGTCACGCCGGCGAACGGGGTGGTGTTGTCGTACGACAGCACGGGCGACGGGACGCTCGACACCTATCGGCGGATCACCGGGATCAAGGCGCCGGTGCTGTTGCGGCTGCGTCGGACGGGGGTGGGGGCGTACACGGGTGAGTGTTCCACCGATGAGGGGGCCGGCTGGCGGGTGGTGGGCTCGGTGGTGGTGCCGGGGGCGGTGGCCGGGGGGCAGGACGTGGGGCTCTTCATGAGTGCGACCAACGGGGGAAGTGGGGCGCGGGGGTTGGTCGAGTTCAGTGGGTGGTCGCTCGGCTGACTTTTCGTGCGGGTCCGGTGGGGGCCGGTCGCGCAGTTCCCGCGCCCCTGAAGAGCAGGGGCTGCGCCCCGTGCTTTTCAGGCCCGCAGGGCCTGGTCTTCCAGGGGCGCGGGGAACTGCGCGAGAAGCCCCCACCCACCCGCAGCCGCCCACGAAACAGGCACCCGCCTCCCCACTGGGCGCCCCGGCCCACCCCAGGGGGACGGCGTGGTGACCATCCGACCATTCGCTCGTTCTGTTGAACGTGCAGTCACAGGATGTCGCCTCGCGCCCCGCAGCTTCCCGCGCTCAGGAGTCGGTCGTGGACGTCGAGCAGGCGGAGGCCGCGCTCGTCGAGCACTATCCGCGTCTGGTGCGGCTCGCCTATCTGACGTTGCCGCCGAGCCTGGGCCGGAACCGCCGTGTGCTGACGGCGCACGCGCTGACGCAGCGGGCCTTGCCGAGGGGGCGCAGGTCGGCCTCACTGATCCCGGCCCAGGCGACGGGCACCGTGGCGGGACGCGAGCGCAACCCCGGGTACGCGTATGTCCGGCTCCAAGTGGTCCGCACCGCCCTGGAGGCCGGACTCCCGCTGCGGCGCGGGGCGTGGCCGAAGCGGTCCCAACTGCCGCCGCTGCTGCCGCGGGTGTGGGGGCTGCGGCTCTTCCCCCGCTCGGGCGGCGCCGACGAAATGGCCCTGGACCAGCGGCTGTCGGCGCTCTCCTCACCGGCCCGCGCCGCCTATGTCCTGCGGGGCCTGGAGAAGCTCCCCGAACCGGTGATCCGGACGCTCCTCGAAGAGGCCGGGGCCGGTGATCCGGACGCCGCGCTGCGGGAGGCCGACGCGGTGCCGGCACAGCAGTACGCGCTGCTCCTCTCCCCCGAGTACGACCCCTGCTCGCTGCACGCCCGCCCCACCGATCTGGTGCGCCGCCGCCAGCACACGAAGGCCGCGCTGGCCGCCACGGCCGCCGTGGTCGTGTGCGGGGCCCTCCTCGGCCTGCCCGGGGAGGGGTGGGGCCCGGACGGCGCGGCGGCGCCGCCGTACGCCCGGAACCCGGCGGCCCAGGCGGCCCTCGATCCGGGCAGGCTGACGACGGCGACGGCCACGGCGTGGCAGGCGACGGGGCGGACCGACTTCACCACCTGGCCCGCGCGCGGCGGTCTCGTCAAGGACCGGGCCCTGCTGCGGCGGGCCCTCGCGGTCTGGGCCCGCCCAGGACAGTCCGTGCAGGTCGCGGTCACCCTCGGCACCCAGGCCGGCCCCCCGCCGGGCCCGCCGCAACTGCTGTACGCGGGCGAGGTCGACCACCTCCGGGTGGTGCTGCTCCACGACGGCCTGCGGATCGCGCGGTATGCCGAGCCCCTCGACGCCCCGGGCACGGCGGCCCTCGACCTGACCCGGGTGGACGGGGCGACCGGCGCCGGGGCGAGCGCCCTGGTGCTGGGCCGGGTCGACGGCAACGTCCGCTATCTGACGGCTCCTTGGGTGCGGGAGGCGGCCGTACGGGATCTGGCGAAGGCGGACGGCGAGGTGCGGAGGCTGGCGCTGGCGAAGGACGGGACGACGGCCCCGTTCGCCAGCCCGGCGGTGCGCAGCGGCAGGTGCGAGTCGTGGGACGTCCTGCAGCTGACCGATGCGACGGGGGGTACGCGGCTGCTGAGTGATCTGTCCGAGGTGGTTCCCGCGCACCTCACCGTCGGCCGTCCGACCACCGTGCCCGCCCGTGACGCCTCCGCCGCCCCCGGGGCCTGGGCGCCCTTCGCCTGCTCCCTGGCCGCCGTACGGTCGCAGGGTGTGCGGACCGTCAACGCCTGGCGTTTCGCCCGCCAGCCGCTGCCCGATGGCAGCGGCACGGCCGACTGGGTGTGCGTCCGCACCGAGACCTGGCGGGGCGCGGGCACGCGGGCGATGACCCAGTTCGACACCCCGGCGGGCGCGTACGTCACGGCCGCCGCCGACGAGGTCCCCGCCTGCGGCCCGGCCGACCCCCATGTGCTCGCCGTCGGCCCGTGGAAGTCCGCGGCCGGCGCCTCCTATCTGCTGGCCGCCGGCGGCAAGGACACCGTCTCCGTCGAACTGAGCGGCGGGGCGAGCGGATCGGCGCGGGGCAACCTTCTCGCCGTACCGGCCGAGGACGGCGCGCGGACGGAGTTGAAGGGCACGCTGGCGAACGGCCGGGAGATCCACGGGCTTCAGCCCGCCCGGTGACCGCGAAGCTCGAACACCTCTACGCTATCCAGCCGATGCCCGGCTGGAATCAATCGGTAAGGTGTTCGTATGCGAACCGGTGCGCGCCGCAGGATGAGTGTGGAGGAGCGGCGGCAGCAGTTGATCGGGGTCGCCCTCGAACTGTTCAGCCGGCGCTCGCCCGACGAGGTCTCCATCGACGAGATAGCGTCGGCGGCCGGCATCTCGCGCCCGCTCGTCTACCACTACTTCCCCGGCAAACTCAGCCTGTACGAGGCCGCGTTGCAGCGTGCCTCCGACGATCTCGCGAACCGTTTCGTGGAACCCCGGGAGGGTCCGCTCGGTGCCCGGCTGCTCCGTGTCACCCACCGGTACTTCGACTTCGTCGACGAACACGGCCCCGGCTTCTCGGCCCTGATGCGGGGCGGCCCGGCCGTCGGCTCGTCCCGTACCAACGCCCTCGTCGACGGCGTACGGCAGGCCGCCTATGTCCAGATCCTTTCGCACCTGGATGTCGACGCCCCACCGGCCCGCCTCGAACTCGTCATCCGCACCTGGATCTCGCTCGCCGAGTCCACGGCCCTCATCTGGCTGGACGGCCGCCGCATCCCGAGGCGGGAGCTGGAGCTCCAACTCGTCCACGACTTCGCGGCCCTGGCGGCCGTGAGCGCGGCGCAGGACGCGGAGATGGCGGACCTGCTGCGCGGCATGCTGGCCGACGAGCCGGTGGACGGCCCGTTCAGCGAACTGGCGGGCCGCCTGGTGGCTCTGGCCCGCGGCTGAGCCCCGCCCGGGGCCCTTCCGACAGAGGGCCCTAGACCTCGAACTTCCGGTACGAGGGGTCCAGGTCCCGTACCTCCGCCGACGCGTGGAACGCCAGCCCCTCCCCCAGCTTCACGTGCTCCCGGAGCAGCCCGAGCACGTTCTCGGTCAGCGTCGCCTTGGTCTCGTCGGTCCGTCCCGCCAGCAGCCCGAGGGTGACGTGCACGATCGCGTGGCCGTCGATGTCGGGCCCGACCACCGTGTCCTCGGTGGCCCGGAACTGCGTCTTGCAGGCCTCCGGCTTCGCGGCGGCGGTCCGCACGACCTCCTCGTGCAGCGCCTTGGCGAACGCGGGCCGGTCGAAGCCCTCGGAGAGGACGGCGGAGTAGTCAACAGTGATCTGCGGCATGAGGTCACCCTAACCGCAGCCGCAACGCCAGCATCGCGATGTCGTCCTCCCTGTCCCGGCCGAAGCAGTGCAGCAAGGTGTCGCAGAGCGCGACCGTCCCGGACGGCGCGTCCGCCGCGGCGGCCCGCAGTTGCTCCAGGGAGAGCGACAGGTCGATGCCCCGGGTCTCCACGAGCCCGTCCGTGACCATGAGCAGCCGGTCCGTGGGCCACAGCACCGTCTCGGTGGGCTCGGGCCGTTCGAGGCCGAGCCCGAGGAGCGGCCCGGCGGCCTTCACGTACGCGGCCTCGCCGGAGTCGCGGACGACCAACGGCGGGATGTGACCCGCGTTGGCGACCCGCACCCGCCCGCTGCCCGGCTCGACGAGGGCCAGACAGACCGTGGCGGTGACGTCGGGGTGGTAGTGCTGGAGCATCCGGTCGAGCCGTCGGGCGAGCGCCGCCGGGTCGGACTGCTCCACGCAGTAGGCGCGCAGGGCGTGCCGGATCTCGACCATCACGGTGGCCGCGTCCAGCGAGTGCCCGACGACGTCGCCGACGGCGGTGAGGACGCCGCCGGGGGTGGACAGGGCGGCGTAGAAGTCGCCGCCGATCTCGGTCTGACGGGACGCGGGTACGTAACGGACGACCACTTCGAGGCCGGGGAACTCGGGCACCCGCTTGGGCAGGAAGCTGTGCTGGAGGGTGAGCGCGACATGGCGCTCGACCTGGTACATGAGCAGGGGTTGCGCGGCCAGCGCGGTGGCCTGCGCGAGGCGGGCGACCAGCCCCGAGCTGTCGGAGGCCGTGCGGGTGTCGTGCACCGGCGTGGCGACGCAGACGGGCGTGCCGCTCTCGGTGCGGGCGAGGACCAGACGGGCGTCCTCGGTGACGCCGGGCCGGAAGAAGCCCGCGGGCCACAGGGGCGCGGGGACGACGGTGTCGTGCGGCCCGGGGTTGCCGTCGGTGACGCGGCGGATGAGCCGGGCCACGGCGTCGTGCGCGCCGGCGTCGGGGAGAGTGGTGCGGGCCCTGGCGCGGGAGGTGCCGCTGTAGAGGTGACCGTCCTCGCCGAGCACGAACACGGCGGCGGGCGACCGGGTGAGCCGGGCGGCCCCCTCGGCGGCGGCCCCGGCCAACTCCTCCAGGGTGCGGGCGGCCTGGACGTCGACGATGGTCTCGGAGAGCAGCGTGAGCCGTCGTACGAGGGCCTCGGCGCCGTTGCGCATCCGGGCGCCGCGGACGGCCGCGCGGACGACGGCCTGGATCTCCTCCGGTTCGGCGGGGACCGTCAGATAGGCCTCGCCGCCCGCGTCGAGGCCCCGGCAGCGGTCGCTGGGGGCGACGGAGGCGGCGGAGAAGTGGACGACGGGCAGGGCGGACATCGGGGCCTGCGCCTTGAGCCGGCGGCAGAGTTCGAACCCGCTCATGTCGGGGAGACCGACGTCGACGAGCGCCACGTCCGGCAGGACTCCCGAGCGCAGCCGCACGTCGAGTTCGGCGAGGGCCTCGCCGGCGCTGGCGACGGGGACGACACTGTGTCCGGCTCTGCGCAGCACCGCGCCCATCGCGTACCGGCTGGCGGCCGCGTCGTCGACCACGAGGACCGTCGTGCTTGCTTCGTCGGCCATCAGGCTCATGAGGCTCCGTCGTCGCCGGCGCTCGGATGGTGCGGGCCGGACCCCTCTTGCTCCGTCCGCACCACCCAAGCTAGCGCGCTACCGGTCGGATCGTGCGAATACCGCCGCGGTCCGCCCCGGAACGACGAAGGTCCCCGATTCCGCTTCGTAAGACGCCTTCCGGACGGTAGAGTCCGCGCCCGACGCCTGCACCGGATGCAGGGCGTACGCCGTCCCGGCCAGGCCGTCCACGGTCTGCTTCCGCTCCTCGGGGGTGGCGTTGAAGACGACGACGAGGTCACCGAGTTCCATGGTGATCACGCCCGGGGTCTCGTCCTTCCCCGACAGCGGGAAGGACAGCTTCGACTGGACCTGTCCGGCCGTGTCGAGGGAGAAGACGTCCTCCGTCGTACGGATCCGCAGCAGGTCACGGTACGCGGCCGAGGTGGCCTCGATCTGCTCGCAGCCGACCTTCACCGAGGTCAACAGGGGCTTCGCGTAGGGCCACTTGGACCGGTTGTCGGCCGCGAGGGGCAGGCCGCGCCCGAAGCCGTTGCCGCCGCGGCAGTCCCAGTGGATCGCGTTGAACCAGTCCCCGCTGTCGTAGGAGTTGCGGTCGAGGGACTTGGACCGCAGCAGGTCGGTGCCCGCCTGGGAGAGCGCGGGGCCCTGCGACAGGACGGCCGTCGCCATGGCGAGGACCTGCATCCGGGCCCGGTCGGCCGCGTTCGTCGAGGCGGGCAGTTTGAAGGCGAGCGCGTCGAACAGCGACTCGTTGTCATGGGCGTCGACATAGGCGAGGGCGTCGCCGGGGGCGTCCGCGTAGCCGGCGGCTGCCCCGTTGTAGTCGACCTCGGAGCCCTTGACCTCCTTGCCGTCGGTGTCGGTGAAGCGGTAGTTCGCGAGGTTGCCGCTCAGGCCGACCTTGATGAGGTCCTGGTAGTGCAGCAGCCGGGCCTTCTGCTCGGCCGGAGTGCCGTTCTCCTCCGAGGAGTTGGGCTCGGTGTGCAGACCGGAGGCGAAGCCCTGGACGCCCGGGTCCTCGTCGAAGGGGCCGCCGCCGCGCACCGCGTCCCGGGCCCGGTCGGAGAAGGTCGCGATGCCCGTCCCGGCCATGTTCTTCTGGGTGGCCTGGACGAAGCGCGCGTCGTCGGCGACCTCGCCGAAGTTCCAGCCCTCCCCGTAGAGGATGATCCGCTTCCCGTCGACGCCGTCCTTCTCCGGTGTCAGGGCGTCGAGGGCCTTGCGGACGGCCAGGATGTTGGCCTTCGGGTGGTGGCCCATCAGGTCGAAGCGGAACCCGTCGACCTTGTACTGCTTGGCCCAGGTGACCATCGAGTCGACGACCAGCTTGCCCATCATGGTGTTCTCGGGCGCGGTGTTGGCGCAGCAGGTGGAGGTGGCGACCGAACCGTCGGCGAGGAGCCGGTGGTAGTAACCGGGGACCACCTTGTCGAGGACGCTCTTGTCGGCCTGGCCGCTGGCCGGGGTGTGGTTGTAGACCACGTCCAGCACGACGCCGAGACCGTCGTCGTTGAGCGCCTTCACCATTTTGCGGAACTCGACCGTGCGCCGCGTCCCGTCCGGGTCGGTGGCGTACGAGCCCTCCGGGACGGTGTAGTGGTACGGGTCGTAGCCCCAGTTGAAGCCGTCCTTCGCGGCGGCCTTCGCGACGCACTCCTGCTGCTGGTCGGAGTCGGCGGCGTAGGAGCCGAGGTCGCAGTCGACGGTCGCCTGGTCGGCCTTCTTCTCGGGGATGGTGGCGATGTCGGCGACGGGGAGGAGGTGCACGTACGAGGTGCCCGCCGCCGCCAGCTTCCGCAGGTGCTTCGAGCCGTCGCTGTCCCGGTCGGTGAAGGCGAGGTAGGTGCCCTTGTCCTTCGCCGGCACGGTGCTGTCACCGATCGAGAAGTCCCGGACGTGCAGTTCCTGGATCTGCGCGTCCTTCAGCGGGACGGCCTTCGGCTTGGTGTACGACGACCAGCCGCTCGGCGCCAGGGCCCTGTCCGCCAGGTCGACGACGAGGCTGCGCTCGGAGTCGGCGGTCAGGGCGACGGAGTACGGGTCGGTGACCTTGTTGGTGACGATCTCGCGGACGCTGGGCGCCCACACCTTCACGACGTACCGGTAGGGCTTGTTCTTCCAGGACTTCTCGCCGGTGACGGACCAGACGCCGGTGGTGTCGTCCCGCTTCATGGCGATCCGCTGGCCGTCGAGGTCGAGGGAGACCCGCTGTGCGGTGGGCGCCCAGACGGCGAGCGTGGGGCGGCCGTCGCGGAAGGTCGGGCCCAGGTCCGCCTCGGACGCGTCGTACAGATCGTCGAGCACGCCGGCGATCTGCACGCCCGTCGCCGCGAGCACCGCGCCGTTCGCCGCGCGCTGGGAGGCGACGAGCTGGCCGCGCAGGGCCTCACGGACCCGGTCGCGGTCGCGGGGGTCGACGGTCCACGCGGTGGACGACTTCAGGTGCGGGAACCTCGCCTTCTGGGCGTCGGTGAGAGCCGACTTGGTCAGCCGCAGCCACCGCTCGTCGGTGCTGGTCAGCGCGCCGTCCTTCGCCGTGATGGAGCCGGTGCGCGAGTACAGCAGCTGGGTGGAGGCGGCCGTGTCGACGCCGCCCCAGGCCACGGTGTTCCGGTCGATCCAGACGGCCTTGGAGGTGGTGAGGTCGAGGGCGGCGGCGGCACCGGCCGGCTGCGGGAGCAGGTACTTCTCCTGCCCGCCGAGCAGCCACACCTCGTGCCCGTCGGCTCTGAGGTCGAGGGCCTGGTCGGCGGAGAGGTCCTTCTCGTCGCCCTTGTGGACGATGTAGCTGAGGCTGGTGGCCCCGTCGGTGAGGGGCACCTCGAAGACGGCGCCGTAGGCGTCGGTCCGCACCGGCTCCAGGGGCTTGGACCAGTCGGTGGGGTTCGCGGCTCCGGACCAGACGTGCAGGCCCCAGCCGTCGTGGTTCCCGTCGGCGCGGTGGTAGTGCAGGACGGCCTTGGACGTGTCCGGCTGCGGGTAGTCGGCCGTGGGCCTCTCCGTGAGCACGGCCTCCTTGCCCTGCTCGACCCAGATCTCGCCCGTTCTGGTGACGTCGATCGAGCGGTCGACGGAGACGTCCTTGGTGCCGTCCTTGTCGATGACGAGATAACTGACGTTCGAGGCCCCGGGCTTGAGCTTGACGTAGGCGAAGGCGCCGTACGCGTCCCGCCCGACGAAGTCGTGGCCGTCGGGCCAGGTGGTCCCCTCGCCCTCGGCGATGTCACCCCAGGCGTACAGCCGCCAGTCGGTGTAGTCGTCGTCCGCGCGCTTGTAGTGGACGATGGCGTAGTCGCGCGAGGAGGCGGTGGGGACCTCGGGGGCGGGCGGGGTGCCCGTGGTGGAGGTCGCGGTGGCGCTCGACGTACGTCCGGTTCGGTCGATCACCACTGCTTTGTACCGCAGGGCGGTTCCGGCGGGTACGTCCTCGCCGAGCGTCTGGGTGACCTTGTACGGGGCGTGGTCGGCGGAGCCGAGGGTCTTCCACCTGCCGTTGCCGACCTGGGCGGCGAAGACGACCCGGTTGAGCTGTCCGCCGTCCACTTCGGCGCCGATCTCGACCGTGCCGGTGGCACCGGCGGCCGGGGCCTTCAGCGTGAGGGACGGCTCCGTCGCGGGCTTCGCGAGGGGGCCGGCGGCCTTGAGGACGATCGCCGAGCCGGCCGGGACGGTGACGGTGACCTTCTTGTCCGTGCCGCTCGTCACCTTGTCGTCGGTCCCGTAGAGACCCTTGAAGGTCATGCCGGCCGAACCGGTCGCGAAGCCGGCCGACTTGGCCTCGCTCGCGTTGTTGAAGGCGACGACGTACTCGGTGCCGGTCCGGACGTCGGTCCGCGAGAAGGCGTAGACACCCGCCCCGTCGGCCGCGTACCGCTCGGTCTGGACGCCGTCGGCGAGGGCCGGGTGGGCCTTGCGGAGCTTGGCGAGCGCACTGATCCGCCGGTAGAGCGGCGCGCTCGTGTCGTACGCGTCCGTGGCGTGCGTACGGTCCGTGCCGAGCAGGTCGTCGTCCAGGTAGTCGGCGGTCTTCGAGGCGAACATCGTCTGGCGGGCGTCCTTGTCGCCGCCCGCGCCGGTGAAGCCCTGCTCGTCGCCGTAGTAGACGACCGGGTTGCCCCGGCTGAGGAACATCAGCTCGTTGGCGAGCCTGTCCTTGGCGAGCAGTTCGGCGTCGGAGGCCTTCGGGTCGTCCTGCTTGAGGAAGGTCCCGATGCGGCCCATGTCATGGTTGCCGAGGAAGGTGACCTGCTCGTACGCGTTGGCCTTGTCGGTCGTGTACCTGTAGTCGTCCCCGAAGACCGAGGCCAGCTTCTTCGCGCTGCCGCCCTGGGAGGCGTACGAGCGTGCCGCGTCCTGGAAGGGGAAGTCGAGGGTGGAGTCGAGGCGGCCCCGGGTGACGTACGGGGAGGTCACGGAGGTGTCGGCGGAGTAGACCTCGCCGAACATGAAGAAGTCGTCGCGGCCCTTCTTCGCGGCGTACGCGTCGAGCGCGGTGGCCCACCGCGTCCAGAACTCCATGTCGACGTGTTTCACGGTGTCGATCCGGAAGCCGTCGATGTCGAAATCCCTGACCCACTTCTCGTAGATCTTCTCCATGCCGGAGACGACCTCGGGGCGCTCGGTCCACAGGTCGTCCAGCCCCACGAAGTCGCCATGGGTGGCTGACTCGCCGGCCCAGGTGGAGTCGCCCCGGTTGTGGTACATCGTCGGGTCGTTGAGCCAGGAGGGGACCTTGGCGTTCTTCTTCGCGGCCGGGACCACGGGGGTGCGGGGGAAGGAGTCCCGGTCGACGGACGGAAAGCCGCTGCCCCCGCCCGCGTGGTCGGTGTCGTCGAAGGGCTTGCCGTCCTTCGTCAGATAGGGGAAGGCGCCCTTGGAGAGGTAGTCGTATGACTTCTCCTCGTTGTCGACGACATCGGCGGTGTGGTTGGTGATGACGTCGAAGAAGACCTTCATGCCCTTGGCGTGGGCCTTGGAGATCAGGGTCTCCAGGTCCTTGTTGGTGCCGAAGTGCGGGTCGACCTGGGTGAAGTCGGTGATCCAGTAACCGTGGTAGCCGGCGGAGGCGTTCTCACCGGTGCCCTGGACGGGCTGGTTCTTGAAGATCGGCGCCAGCCAGATGGAGGTGGTTCCCAGGCCCTTGATGTAGTCGAGCCGCTTGGTGAGGCCCTTGAGGTCGCCACCTTGGTAGAAGCCCTTGTCGGTGGGGTCGTGGCCGGTGGCGAGGCGCGAGCCGGTCAGACCGCCCTTGTCGTTCGCCCTGTCTCCGTTGGCGAAACGGTCCGGCAGGACGAAGTAGAACTGCTCGCGGGTGAGGTCGTGACGGGCGGCGGTCTTCGCCAGCTTCGCGTCGGACGGCGGTGCGGGCGCAGTGGCGGCCCCCGCGGAGAAGGGCTGGACGAGCGCTGCGGTCAGCGCGGTCACGGTGACCGCGCCGATTACGGCGGTCCGGCCGGCGTGGGCGGTTGGGCGCCTCGACGGCGTCGGCCATCTCGGTATCACAGATGGGCTCCTTGCGATGACGGCTCTGGTGGGTCCGACCCCGCGCGACCGTATCGCCGCCGTAAGCTTTTCAGCAAGAGGCTTGAAAGTAACGGAAACTGCTTTCAGGTGGCGCGGGGCGAGGTGAGGTGCCCGGCGCGCGTCCACGCGCCGGGCGGTGGCTCAGCAGCTGGTCCTGCCGACGTAGATCGCCAGGGCGGTGTGGGGGCCGAGGGCCGCGGTGAGCCGACCGGAGTCGTTCACGGTGACCGTCGTGTTGTTCTGCACGTTGCAGTAGGTGCCGGCCGCGAGGGAGGTCTGGTACGTGCGGCTGAGGCTGCCCGACTCGTGGTTGATGGCCACGAAACCCTTGCCGCCACGCCCGAAGGCGATCGCGTCGCCCCCGTTGTCCCACCAGTCGGTGACGGCCTCACCGCGGGTGGCGTTGCGGAAGGGGACCATGCGCATGATCTCCGGCCAGGCGTGCTGGCACTTCCACCCGTTCTGCCAGCAGGCGTTGACCGTACCGCCGTTGGGTGGGCCCGCGTCGTGGTCGGTGAACTCGTACCCGGAGTTGATGTCGGGCGCGCCGTACGGGTAGGCCAGCATGAAGACGTTGGCCAGCGTGTAGGTGGCGTTGTCCTTGTAGCTGAGGGTGGAGCCGTTGCGCTCGGTGTCGTGGTTGTCGACGAAGACCCCGGCGACGGAGCTGTTCAGGTAGCCCCAGCCCTCGCCGTAGTTCTTGAGGTAGGCGAGGTTCTCGTTGTGGAAGACCCGCTTGAGGTCGAAGGCGTACCGGAACTCCTGCACGTCCCCGTTGCCGGTGTACTCGCTCGGCTTCACGGCCTCCCCGGCGCCGTGGATGGCCTCCTGCTTCCAGTACACGGAGGGGTTGGTGAGCCGCGACTTGATGTGGGCGAGGTCGGCGGCGGGGATGTGCTTGGCGGCGTCGATCCGGAACCCGTCGACGCCGTACCCGAGCAGGCTGTTCATGTACCCGGCGACGGCCGACCGCACGTACTCCTCACCGGTGTCCAGGTCCGCGAGCCCGACGAGTTCGCAGTTCTGGACGTTGGCGCGGTTGCCGTAGTCGCCGATGGTGGCGGTGCAGTCGTCGAAGTCGAAGGAGGAGTAGAGGCCGGGGTAGGTGTACTTCGTGTACGACGAGCCGCCTGTTCCGGTGCCGCTCCCGGCGGACATGTGATTGACGACGGTGTCGACCACGACCTTGACGCCGGCCGCGTGACACGTGTCGACCATGTTCTTGAAGGCGGTGGCGTTGCCGAGCCGTCCGGCGATCCTGTAGCTGACGGGCTGGTACGACGTCCACCACTGCGAGCCCTGTATGTGCTCGGCGGGCGGTGAGACCTGGACGTAGCCGTACCCGTTCGGGCCGAGTGTGTTGGTGCACTCCTTGGCGACGGAGGCGAAGTTCCACTCGAACAGGACGGCGGTCACGTCCTTGGTGCCGGGCGGCGAGGCGTACGCGGTTCCCGTGGGCACCGCGAGCGCGATCGACGCGCCGGCCGCGAGAGCGAGCGCACCGGAGAGGGTTCTGCTGGCCATGTGTGGGGTCCTTCTCCGTTGAAGGGTTCCGAGGGGGAGTTTCTGGGCCGTGGAGGGGCCCGCTTGCGGCAGGAGCGTTGCGGATTCTTGCTGCAAGATGGCTGAAAACTTTCAGCCGAGAGGAAAGTACGAGTCGCTTGTCAAACGGTCAACCCTCCGGACACAGCTTCTTCACGCGCGCGAAATCTCTTCACAGGCAAGGGTGTTGAGGGAACACGATCTTCGACTCAGGCGAGGACGGACAGATCCTCGTCGGTGAGGGTGATCGACCCGGCGGCGGTGTTCTCCTCCAGGTGGGCGAGAGAGCCGGTGCCGGGGATGGCGAGGGTGTGGGGGGAGGTGGCCAGGAGCCAGGCCAGGGCGATCTGCGGGACGGTGGCGCCGTGGCGTGCCGCGACCTCGGTGACGCGTTCGTCGCCGGTGAGGTCGGTGATGCCACCGCCCAGGGGGAAGAACGGCACGAAGGCGATGGACGCGTCCTCGCAGGCGGCCAGCAGGTCGGTGTCGTCGCGCTCGGCGGCGTGGAAGTGGTTCTGGATCGCCGCGACGGGGGCGATGGCACGGGCCTCGGTGAGATGGCCGACGCGCTGGCCGACGAGCACGACCGCGCCCATCTCCGGGAACTCACCGAGAGGGGCGCGGAGGTGAGGATCGCCGCGACCGCCCTTCCGCACGAGACGATCGTCATCGACCGACGGGTCGCGATCCTCGCCGGGCTGGACTCCCCCGCAGGCCGCGAGTACACCCTGACCACCGCCCCCGCCCTGGTCGGCGGCGTGTACGCCCTCTTCGAAGCCGCCTGGGAGACGGCCACCGTCCTCAAGGCCTTCCTCCACGGCGACCGGCCCCGCCTCGACCGCGAGAGCCGGCGGGTCCTGCGGGCCCTCGGCTCGGGCGCCACCGACGAGACCGCCGCCCGCGAACTCGGTATGTCCGTACGCACCTACCGCCGCCGCGTCGCCTCCCTGCTCCACGCCCTGGAAGCGGGCTCACGCTTCCAGGCGGGGGTGCGGGCGGGTGAACTCGGGCTGAGCGGCTGAGATCTCACCGGCCGTCCCGCCCGAGGGCGAGGAGGTGCTCGGCCTCAGGCGGGGAACTCTTCGCGCGGAGCGCCGCCGGGGTGGGGCGGCGGATCCGGGTCGGGGCCGGGCGTGTGCGGCACCGCCCTGGCCGTATGCGGTGGGGTGAACTGGGCGTTGTGCTCGTCCGCGCCCCGGTCGGCGTCGTCCTTGCTGTCGAACAGCAGGATGACGGCGACTCCTTCCTCCGGGCAGTGCACGTCCCACGTGCTAGCGGAGAGCGGCTCCGCCGGGGCTCGCTGCTCGCTGGGTCTCGTCATGGCGGGCACACCTCCCTGCCGAGCGCGACTCCCTTGTCCGGCCGGGGAAGCGGGCCCGCCACCGGGAACACGGCACGCACCGGGGACCCGGCACGGACCGGAGCAGTGGACCCCCGGACGCCGACCGCGTACGCACCACGGTCGGCGTCCCGCGGGAGCGTCAGCCCGTCGTCCACCAAACCGTCGTGTCCCCCGGCAGCTTCGCCTCGTCGTCGGCCACCGTCAGCTCACCGCTGGCGACCAGGACGCGACCGTACGCGGGGATCCGGACCGCCTCGCTCGTGGTGTTGGCGACGCACACGAAGTCGCCCCGGCGGAAGGCCAGCACGCCGGCGGGGGCCTTCAGCCACTCCACCGAGTCGCCCGCGCCGAGGGCGCGCTGTTCACGGCGGACCGCCAGGGCCGTGCGGTACAGCTCCAGGGTCGAGCCCGCCTCGCCCGTCTGGGCCTCGATGCTGAGGTCGCCCCACTCGGCGGGCTGCGGCAGCCAGGAGCCGCCGGGGCCGAAGCCGTACGACGAGCCGTCGCGGGTCCACGGGATCGGGACGCGGCAGCCGTCGCGGAAGCCGTCCTGGCCGGCGCCCCGGAAGTACGCGGGGTCCTGGCGGACCTCGTCCGGGAGGTCGACGACGTCGGGGAGGCCCAGTTCCTCACCCTGGTAGACGTAGGCCGAGCCGGGCAGCGCCAGCATCAGGAGCGAGGCGGCGCGGGCGCGGCGCAGGCCCAGCGCGCGGTCGCCCGCGAGGCGGATCTGCGTGCCGAGGCCCGGCTCGTTGGCGAAGCGTGTCGCGTGCCTCGTCACGTCGTGGTTCGACAGCACCCACGTCGCGGGGGCGTTCACCGGACGCATCGCGTCCAGCGTGCGGTCGATGACGACCTTCAGCTCGGCCGCGTCCCAGTCCGTGCCCAGGTACTGGAAGTTGAAGGCCTGGTGGAGTTCGTCCGGGCGGACGTAGTTCGCGGTGCGTTCGACGGTGGGGGTCCACGCCTCCGCCACGAAGATGCGCTGACCGGCGTACTCGTCCAGCACCAGGCGCCATTCGCGGTAGATCGCGTGGACGCCGTCCTGGTCGAAGAAGGGCATGACATCGTTGCCCAGCAGCTTCAGCTGGTCGTGGGCGCCGAGGTCCGGGAGGCCGTCCGCCTTGACCAGGCCGTGGGCGACGTCGATACGGAAGCCGTCGACGCCCATGTCCAGCCAGAAGCGGAGGATGGAGCGGAACTCGTCGCCGACCGCCGGGTGGTCCCAGTTGAAGTCGGGCTGCTCCGGGGCGAAGAGGTGGAGGTACCACTCGCCCGGGGTGCCGTCCGGCTCCGTCACCCGCGTCCAGGCCGGGCCGCCGAAGATGGACTCCCAGTCGTTCGGGGGGAGTTCGCCGTGCGCGCCCTTGCCGGTGCGGAAGTGGTAGCGGTCGCGCAACGGCGAACCAGGACCCTCCGCGACGGCCCGCTTGAACCACTCGTGCTGGTCGGAGGAGTGGTTCGGGACCAGGTCGACGATGATGCGCAGGCCCAGCTCGTGGGCGTCGCGGATCAGGGCGTCCGCGTCCAGCAGCGTCCCGAACATCGGGTCCACCGCGCGGTAGTCGGCGACGTCGTACCCGGCGTCGGCCTGCGGGGAGGCGTAGAAGGGGCTCAGCCACACGGCGTCGATGCCGAGGTCGCGCAGGTAGGGAAGTCGGGAACGTACACCCTCCAGGTCGCCCATGCCGTCGCCGTTGCTGTCGGCGAAGCTGCGCGGGTAGACCTGGTAGATCACCGCGTCGCGCCACCAGTCGCTGCGCTCAGCCTTGGCGGGGGTTGCGGTGGGGGTGACGGTGGAGTGCTGATGGCTCATGACGTCCTTGATACGTGACGGGTCGTCCGGGCAGAGGCAGGGAGAGGTTGACGAGGCGGCCGCGGTGACAGCGGGGTCGGATGGACACCGCGACCGCCTCGGGTTCCGGGGAGGGGGCGTCACCCCTTGGTGCCGCCCGCGGTCAGGCCGGTCACCAGGTTCTTCTGCACGAGGTAGAAGAACGCGGAGACGGGGATCGCGACCAGCACGGCGGTGGCCGCCATCAGGTTGCGCTGGGCGTCGTGTTCGCTGACGAAGCTCTGCAGACCGACGGCGAAGGTGTACTTCGTGTCGGACAGCATGAACGTCGAGGCGAAGGCGACCTCCCCGAACGCGGTGATGAAGCTGTAGAACGCGGCGACCGCGAGTCCCGGCTTGGCGAGCGGCAGGATCAGCCGTGCGAAGGTACCGAAGGGGCTGAGCCCGTCGACGCGTCCGGCCTCGTCGATCTCGAAGGGGATCGTGTCGAAGTAGCCCTTGAGCAGCCAGGCGCAGTACGGCACGGCCGTCGAGCAGTAGACGAGGATGAGGCCGAGGTAGCTGTCGACGAGCCGCAGTTCCGACAGGATCTCGTACATCGGCACCATCAGGACGGCCACCGGGAACATCTGCGTGACCAGCAGCACCCACATGAACTTCCGGTAGCCCGGGAAGCGCATGCGGGAGACGGCGTAACCGGTGGTCGCCGCGATCAGCACCCCGATGACGGTGGTGCCGAGCGAGACGACGAGGGTGCTGACCAGCCAGTCGAAGAACGGTGTCTCCTGAAGCACGTGCGAGTAGTTGGCAAAGGTCATTTTGCCGAAGATGCGCCCGGGATGCAGGTAATCGTCCTTGTCCGGTCCGAGGGACAGGAAGACCAGCCAGGCGATCGGGAAGAGCGCGGCCAGGCTCGCCACTATGAGGATGGCGTGGGAGGCGAGCGAGCCGGCGAGGCTGTTCTCGCCGCGTCGGCGGGTGCGGGGCGCCGAAGGGGTCTGCGGGGCCTGCCGGTCCCCGGCGCCCGTGGTGCCGCCGGTCGTCGTGGGCGTCGTGGTGCTCATGGGGGCTCCTGCCTCAGATCGCGAGCTGCTGCTCATCGCGGTTCAGCCAGCGGCGGTAGAAGGAGGTGAAGACGATCAGGATGGCCAGCAGCAGGATGCCGTAGGCCGCCGACTGCGCGAAGTCACGCGGCTGCTGCCCGAAGCCGAGGTAGTAGGCCCAGGTCACGAGGATCTGCGCCTCGGGCGCGGTGTCGCCGAACAGCAGGAAGATGACCGCGAACTGGTTGAACGTCCAGATGACGCCGAGCAGGACGACGGTGGAGCTGACCGAGCGCAGACCTGGCAGGGTGACGTAGCGGAAGCGCTGCCAGGCGCTCGCGCCGTCCATCTCCGCCGCCTCGTACAGCGTGGAGTCGATGGACTGCAGCCCGCCGAGCAGCGAGACCATCATGAACGGCACACCGCACCAGGTGTTGACCATGATCGCGGCGAACCGCTGCCAGAAGGTGTCCTCCAGCCACAGCGGGGCCGGCAGGTGCAGTGCTTCGAGGCCGGCGTTGATCACACCGCCGTCGGCGAGCATGAAACGCCAGCCGAACACGGTGACGAAGGTCGGCACGGCCCACGGCAGGACCAGGATCAGCCGGTAGAAGGTGCGGCCGCGCAGCTTCTGGTTGAGCAGCAGCGCGAGACCGAGCCCGATGACGTAGTGCAGGGCGACGCAGAGGGCCGTCCAGACGATCGTCCAGATGAAGTGCGACCAGAAGCGGTCGTACGACGTCGGACCCCACAGGATGTCGGCGTAGTTGTCGAAGCCGATGAACTCGTAGGTGGCCTCGATGTGGTTGGCGCCGATCGTGCGCGCCGAGTTGAGGCTGTTGGCGTTGGTGAGCGTGAGGTAGAGGCCGCGCGCCAGCGGATACAGCACCAGGACGCCGAGCACGACGACCACCGGGGCGATCATCGCGTACGCGTACCAGTACCGCTGGTACGACTGCTTCAGACGCGACAGCGGGCCCGGGCGCCCGCCCGGTTCACCTCGGCGCTTGCCGGTCGCTCGGTCGATGGCGACTGTCATCGTTCGACACCTTCTGGAAGATCACTGGAAGATCGGGGGCTGGGCTGCTCGGGGGCCGGGCCGCTCGGCGGCCCGGCCGGCGGCCGCCGCGTCCGGCCCCGGCCGGAGCCGGGGTGAGGGACACGGCGGCCACCCGGGATCACTTGCTGTAGTCCGGGACCAGCTTGGCGATCGCGGTCTCCGCGTTGCCCAGGCCCTTGTCCAGGGACTCCTTGCCACCGGCGATCGCGAGCAGCTCGGTCTCCAGCGGGCCCCACAGGGAGCTGTACTCGGGCAGCTCGGGGCGCGGCTGGGCGGCGGCCAGCACGGTCTGGTAGCCGGCGATGCCCGGGTCGGCCTTCACCTCGGCGGTGTAGGCGTCGTCGCGCGTGGGCAGCGTGGAGTTCTTCAGGGCGATGGTCTCCTGGGACTTCGCCGAGGTCATGAAGTTGACGAACTTCAGCGACGCCTCCTGGTGCGCCTTGTCCGAGCCGGCGTACACGGAGAGGTTGTGGCCGCCGGTCGGGGCGCCCGCCTTGCCCGTGGAGCCGGCCGGGACGGTGGCGATGCCCAGGTTGGCCTTGTCCTTGAACGCCGAGCCCTTGTAGAAGTTCGTGATCTCCCACGGGCCCTGGACGATCGAGGCGACCTTGCCGTTGACGAAGGCGTCCTGGATGTGGGCGTAGGCGTCGGCGGTGGTGTCCGCCTTGTGCAGGCCCTTGCCGTCGAAGAGGTCCAGCCAGGTGCCGTACGCCTTCTTCGCCTCGGCGGAGGCCACGGTGATCTTCTTGGCGGCGACGTCGACGGTGTCGGTGCCCTCGCCGTAGAGGAAGGACTGGGCGTAGTAGGCCTGGGTGGAGCCCCAGTAGCCGTCGACGCCGGTCTTCTCCTTGATCGTGGCGGCGGCCTTCTTCAGGTCGTCCCAGCTCTTCGGGGCCTCGGTGATGCCGGCCTTCTCGAAGAGCTCCTTGTTGTAGACCAGCGCGAGGGTGTCGGTGACGAACGGAACGCCGTAGGTCTTGCCGTCGTACTGGGCCTGCTTGATCAGGCTGGGCTGGAACTTGTCCTGGTCCTTCAGGGCCTCGGTGCCGTCCAGCGGCAGGAAGAAGCCCTTCTTCGCGAAGGCGGGGGTCCAGCCGACCTCGGAGCGCAGGATGTCCGGCGCGCCCGTGGCGCCGGCGGCGGTGTCGAACTTGTTCTGCGCCTGGTCGAACGGCACGTTGACGTACTTGACCTTGATGTCCTTGTTGGCGGCCTCGAACTCCTTGACCAAGGCCTTGTACGTCGGCGCCTCATTGGTGGCGTTGGAGGTGTCCCACCAGGTGATGGTGACCGGACCGTCGGCCGAGTCGCCGCTGTCACTTCCGCCGCAGGCCGTCGCCGTGAGGGCGATCGACGCCACCAACGCGGTGGCCGCTATGCCACGCCGCATGAGATCTCCTTGAGGGTGAAAGCCCGTGTGCTGGGCGGAGGGCCCCGTCCGCCGCTCCTGCCGAGTTCCGGCCGCGCCATCGCCGCCGCCGGGCGAGGCCGAACGTAACAGCGTTGTAAGCGCGACGAAAGACCTTGCTGCAAAAAATTGCAACGGAGGGGGATGGTTACCGGCCCGTGACCTGTGCTCGACATGGCCGAAACCTGATATCAGGGCCGCTCAGCGGGGGTTCACGGGGCTGTGCAAGACTCTGCAAGCTCTTGCCACCACTGGTGGTGGCGGCCATCATCACCCTGTCAGCGCCTTGCGAAGGTCACCCCTTCCGCACTCGGGGCGCCCCCACGGACACCGACCAGAATCACGAGGGACCGCGATGACGCAGCAGCCCGCAGTGGGCCGCATCCCCGCCCGCCCCCGACGCCGGGCCGGTGTGCAAGCGCAGGTCCGGCCGGTACAGTCCAGTGCTGTGACCACACGGCTTGCCGACATCGCAGCCCAGGCGGGGGTCAGTGAGGCGACTGTCAGCCGCGTCCTGAACGGGAAGCCGGGCGTCGCCGCGACCACTCGCCAGTCCGTTCTGGCCGCCCTCGACGTGCTGGGCTACGAGCGGCCGGTCCGGCTGCGGCAGCGCAGCGCCGGCCTGGTGGGCCTCATCACCCCGGAGCTGGAGAACCCCATATTCCCGGCCCTGGCCCAGGTCATCGGCCAGGCGCTGACCCGGCAGGGGTACACCCCGGTGCTCGCCACCCAGACCCCCGGCGGATCGACGGAGGACGAGCTGACGGAGATGCTCGTCGACCGGGGGGTCGCCGGCATCATCTTCGTCTCCGGTCTGCACGCCGACACTTCGGCCGACATGCAGCGCTACGAGCAACTGCGCGCCCAGGGCGTGCCGTTCGTCCTCGTCGACGGTTTCTCGCCGAAGGTCCAGGCCCCCTTCATCTCGCCGGACGACCGGGCGGCGATGTCCCTGGCGGTGACGCATCTGGTGTCGCTGGGGCACACCCGGATAGGTCTGGCGCTGGGCCCCAAGCGCTTCGTGCCGGTGCAGCGCAAGATCGAGGGCTTCGTCCGCACGATGCAGGACCAGTTGGGGCTGGCGGCCGCGGCCGTGGAGTCGGAACTCGTCCAGCACTCCCTCTACACCCTGGAGGGCGGCCAGGCGGCGGCCCTGGCGCTCATCGACCGGGACTGCACGGCGGTGGTGTGCGCGAGCGACATGATGGCGCTGGGCGCGATCCGGGCGGCCCGGCAGCGGGGCCTGGAGGTCCCGGACGACGTCTCGGTCGTCGGCTTCGACGACTCCCCCCTGATCGCCTTCACCGACCCTCCGCTGACGACCGTCCGCAAGCCGGTCCCGGCGATGGGGCAGGCGGCGGTGCGTACGTTGCTGGAGGAGATCGGCGGGACCCCGGCGCCGCACAGCGAGTTCGTGTTCATGCCGGAACTGGTGGTGCGGGGGTCGACCGCCTCGGCGCCCGGGGACCGGTCTCGTACCTGAGACGGAGAGATGGGGGAACGATGCGGTACGTACGGAGGAGAAGGCCCTCAGCGCCACCCCGACGGATGTGCGTGATGAACCCGACCAGAGGATGATCGGTGGGGTACCGCTTTTCTGGCAGACTCTGTGCCCATGGGTGAAACGACCGTGACGACACTGGAGGAAGGCCGGGAGCAGGCCGCTCCGCGGTCCGTCACGGACGCGCCGGAGCAGAGGTATCTGCACCGGCTGAGGGTTCCGCGCAGGCCCCGCCTCTGGTTCGAGATCCTGCTGATCGCGGTGAGTTACTGGACGTACTCCCTGATCCGCAACGCGGTCCCGGAGCAGAAGACGCAGGCGCTGCGGAACGCCGACTGGATCTGGAAGGTGGAGCACCACCTCGGGATCGCGGTCGAGGAGACGATCAATCACTCCGTGAACTCGGTCACATGGCTGATCGTCGGCATGAACTACTACTACGCGACCCTGCACTTCGTCGTCACGCTCGGTGTCCTCGTGTGGATCTACCGTAGTCATCCGGGTCGTTACGCGGCGACGCGACTGGTCCTGTTCGCCACCACCGCCGTGGCCCTGGTCGGCTACTACTTCTACCCGCTGGCCCCACCCCGTCTGATGACCGGCGAGAACTTCATCGACACCGTCGTCGTCCACCAGACCTGGGGTTCGATGGCCTCGGGCGACCTGAAGAACATGTCGAACCAGTACGCGGCGATGCCGTCCATGCACATCGGCTGGTCGCTGTGGTGCGGGTTGACGATCTTCGCGCTGGCGTCGGTGCCGTGGGTGCGCGTGCTGGGCCTGCTCTATCCCACGCTGACGCTCGTCGTGATCGTCGCCACCGCCAACCACTTCTGGCTGGACGCGGTCGGCGGCATGCTCTGCCTGGCCTTCGGCTTCGCCGTGGCCCGGGTCTGGTACGGCACGCTGCCCTACGCGCTGCCACGCCAGGTGACGGGGAGCATCCGGGAACCGGAGCTGGAACCGGTCAAGGCGTAGCGCCGGCGGCTTCCCGCAGTGCCCTGACGAACGTCCGCAGGGCGGGCTGCGGCGGGGCCGTCGCGCGTACGGCCGCGTGGAGGGAACGCCGGGGTTCCGGGCCGGTGAACCGGCGGACGACAACGTCGGGATGGGTGCTGCCGAGGCCGAGCCGGGGGATGAGACCGACCCCGAGACCGGCCGCGACGAAGCCCTGCGCGGTCGCGTAGTCCTCGCTCTCCACCACGAACCGGGGCCGGAAACCGGCCTCGGCGCATGCCTCCAGCTGGGCGTCCAGGCAGGGCCCCGGCCATTCGCTGCCGACCCACGGCTCGTCGGCCAGGTCGGCCAGCGCGAGGCCGGGCCGGCCGGCGAGGGGGTGCGCGGCGGGCAGTACGGCGACGTAGGTGTCGTCGAGCAGGTGCAGCAGCCGTACGCCGTCCGGGTCGGCGCCGCGCGGCCGTACGACGAGCGCGAGGTCGGCCCGCCCCTCCCGGACCGCCGGGAGCGGGTCGTCGGGGTCGATGAGCTTCAGCTCGAGCCGGACGCCGGGGTGCTCGGCGCGCAGCCGGGCCACGGCGGGAGCCACCAGGGACGCGCCGGCCGTGGCGAAGTACCGCACGGCCAGTCGCCCCGTGCGTCCGGTCCGCAGATCGGCCAGCGCGGCCTCCGCCTCGGCGACCTGCCGCCCGATCGCGTCCGCGTACTCGGTGAGCAGCAGTCCGGCCTCCGTGGGCCGCACCCCGCGCCCGACCCGCTCCAGCAACGCGATCCCGGTCTCCTTCTCCAGCGCGGCGATCTGCTGGCTGATCGCGGAGGGCGTGTAGCCGAGAGCGGTCGCGGCGGCCGTCACGGAGCCGCTGGTCACCACGGTTCTGAGCACCTGCATCCGGCGCACATCAATCATGCAGCTCAGCTTAAAGGTCCATGCACGATTCTTCGCTTGTCCTTACGTATCCCGTCCCCGACCGTGGTGCACATGCCTCTCGCGTCCACCCTCCGTATGGCCCTGCTCGCCCTCCTGTGGGGCTCGGGCTTCCTCTGGATCAAGCTCGCCCTCAACCACGGCCTCTCCCCGCTCCAGATCACGGTCGCGCGCTGCGCGCTGGGCGCGGCGGTCCTGCTGGTCCTCGCCCTGGCCGCCCGCCAGCGCCTGCCGCGCGACCGGCGGACCTGGACCCACCTCCTGATCGCCGCCTTCTTCTGCAACGCCCTGCCGTTCGCGCTCTTCGGCATCGGCGAGCAGACCGTCGACTCGGGCACGGCGGGCGTCCTCAACGCGACCACCCCCCTGTGGGCCCTGCTCCTCGGCCTCGTCCTCGGGACCGACCGCCCCCTCTCCCCCGCCCGCCTCACCGGTCTCCTCCTCGGCTTCGCCGGAGTCCTGCTGATCTTCGCGCCCTGGCAGCGGGCGGGGCTGATGACCTCGGGCGCGCTCGCGCTCCTCGGGGCGGCCGTGAGCTACGCGGTGGCCTTCGCGTACATGGGCCGCCATCTGACGGGCCGCGACGCGCCGCTCGCCGTCTCCGCCGCGCAGCTCCTGGCGGCGACGGGATGGGCGACGACCGGCTGGGCGGCGACGGGATGGGCGGCGGACGCCCCGCCCGCAGCGAGCGCAGGCCCGTCCGGGGCCGACCTGACCGCCCTGCTCGCGGTGGCCGTCCTGGGGATCTTCGGAACGGGGGTCACCTTCTACCTCAACTACCGCCTGATCGCGGACGAGGGTGCGACGAGCGCGGCGACGGTCGGCTATCTGCTGCCCGTGGTGTCGGTCGCCCTGGGGGCGCTGTTCCTCGACGAGCGGGTGGGGACCCGGGTGATCGCGGGGATGGTGGTGGTCCTGGCGGGGGTGGCCCTGACCAGGCCGCGGCGGACCTCGGCACGCTCTGCCGCCGACGGTGTGGAAATCCGGCGGCCCGCGACCGCGACAGGCCGGCAGGCCCTGCGGCGGTGAAGGCGCCCACCCGGACTGGGGGGTCACCCCCCGTAGAACAGCTCGTCCACCACGGCCCGAGCCCGTCGTGTGATGCGGCGGTAGTCGTCGAGCATGTCGCCCACGTGGCCGGGGCCGTACCCCAAGTACCTCCCCACGGCAGCGAGTTCACGGCCGTGGGAGGGGAAGGTGTCGCCCGCGCGGCCTCGTACGAGCATCACGGCGTTGCGGACGCGGGTGGCCAGCACCCAGGCCTCGTCCAGTATGGCCGCGTCCTCGGCGCTCACCAGATCGGCCTCGCGGGCGGCGGCCAGGGCCTCCCGGGTGCGGGTCGTGCGGAGCCCCGGCTCGCGGTGCCCGTGCTGGAGCTGGAGGAGCTGGACGGTCCATTCGACGTCGGAGAGGCCGCCGCGGCCGAGCTTGGTGTGGAGGGTCGAGTCGGCGCCGCGCGGCATCCGCTCCGACTCCATGCGGGCCTTGATGCGCCGGATCTCCCGTACGGCGTCGTCGCCGAGGCCACCGACCGGGTAGCGGAGCGGATCGACGAGTTCGAGGAAGCGGCGGCCCAACTCCTCGTCACCGGCGACCGGTTCGGCGCGCAGCAGGGCCTGCGACTCCCACACCAGCGACCACCGGCGGTAGTAGGCCTCGTAGGAGTTCAGCGTCCTCACGAGTGGGCCGGTCTTGCCCTCGGGGCGCAGGTCCGCGTCGATGAGGAGGGGCGGGTCGGCGCTCGGGAGCTGCAGCAGGCGGCGCATCTCGGAGACGACCGCGTTCGCGGCGCGGCCCGCCTCCTGTTCGTCGGCGCCCTCCCGTGGCTCGTGGACGAACAGGACGTCGGCGTCGGAGCCGTAGCCCAGTTCGTGGCCACCGAAGCGGCCCATGCCGATCACCGCGAAGCGGGTGGGGAGGGTGTCGCCCCAGCCCTCGCGGACCACCGCCCGCAGGGTGCCCGCGAGGGTCGCGGCCGTGATGTCGGAGACCGCGCCGCCGACGAGGTCCACGAGGGCGCCCTGGTCGGCGGTGGCCGGGGACGCCTCGGTGCCGTAGGAGCCGACGATGTCCATGGCGGCCGTACGGAAGAGCTCCCGGCGGCGGACGCCGCGCGCCGCCGTGACACCCTGCTGGGCGCCGTCGGCCCGGCCCACGGCGGCGAGGATCTCCTGTTCCAGGTGGGCGCGTTCACGGGCTTCGAGACCACCGGCGCCACCGTCCCCGTCGCCGAGGAGGGAGACCGCCTCGGGGGCGCGCATGAGGAGGTCGGGGGCCAGGCGTCCCGCGGAGAGGACGCGCGCCAGGTTCTCCGCCGCCGCGCCCTCGTCGCGCAACAGGCGTAGATACCAAGGGGTTCGGCCGAGCGCGTCCGAGACCTTGCGGAAGTTGAGCAGGCCCGCGTCCGGATCGGCGGAGTCGGCGAACCAGCCCAACAGGACCGGCAACAGGGTGCGTTGGATGGCTGCCTTGCGGGAGACGCCGGACGCCAGGGCCTCCAGGTGGCGCAGCGCCGCGGCGGGGTCGGCGTAGCCGAGGGCGACGAGGCGCTCGCGGGCCGCGTCGGCGCTCAGCCTGATCTCACCGGGGGCGAGCTGGGCGACGGCGTCGAGGAGCGGGCGGTAGAAGAGCTTCTCGTGCAGCCGTCGCACGACGGCCGCGTGGCGGCGCCACTCGCGGTTCAGCTCGGCGACCGGATCGGCGCGCAGGCCGAGGGAACGGCCGATGCGTCGCAGGTCGTCGTCGGCCTCGGGGACGAGGTGGGTGCGGCGCAGCCGGTAGAGCTGGATGCGGTGCTCCATCGAACGCAGGAACCGGTAGGCGGCGTCGAGCCCGGCCGCGTCCGTCCTGCCCACATACCCGCCGGCGGCCAGCGCGCCCAGCGCGTCGAGGGTGGTGCCGCTGCGCAGGGACGTGTCGCCGCGTCCGTGCACGAGCTGCAGCATCTGGACGGCGAACTCGACGTCCCGCAACCCGCCGGGCCCGAGCTTGAGTTGACGGTCCACCTCGGCGGCCGGGATGTTCTCGACCACGCGGCGCCGCATGCGCTGCACGTCGGTGACGAAGTTCTCCCGTTCGGCCGCCTTCCAGACGAGCGGTTCGAGCGCGGTGACGTACGCCTCGCCCAGTTCGAGGTCCCCCGCGACCGGCCGGGCCTTGAGCAGCGCCTGGAACTCCCAGGTCTTCGCCCACCGTTGGTAGTACGCCAGATGGCTGCTGAGCGTCCGCACGAGCGGGCCGTTGCGCCCCTCCGGCCGCAGGTTGGCGTCGACCGGCCAGATGCTGCCCTCGACGGTGGTCTCGGAGCAGATCCGCATCATGTGCGAGGCGAGCCGGGTGGCGGCCCGGATCGCCTTCTGCTCGTCGGCCCCGTCGGCCGACTCCCCGACGAAGATGACGTCGACGTCGGAGACGTAGTTGAGTTCGTGGCCGCCGCACTTGCCCATCGCGACGACCGCGAGCCGGCACAGCTCGGCGTCCTCCGGCGCGGCGGCGCGGGCGATCGCGAGGGCGGCCCGCAGCGTGGCGGTGGCGAGGTCGGCGAGCTCGGCGGCGGTCTGGGCGACATCCGTCGTCCCGCAGACGTCACGGGCGGCGATGGAGAGCAGACAGCGGCGGTAGGCGACACGGAGGGAGACGGGGTCGGTGGCCTCGGCAAGGCCCCGTTCGAACTCCTCGACGCCCGGATGCAGATCCCGCGGCTCGTACGTCACGAGCGCCTGCCAGTCCTGCGCGTGCCGGGCCAGATGGTCACCGAGCGCGGCGGACGCGCCGAGCACCCCCAGCAGCCGGTCCCGCAGTGGCTTGGCCGCTATCAGCGTGTCCAGCAGCACCCGCCGGGCCGTACGGTCCGGCTGCGCCTCCAGCAGCCGTACGAGGCCCAGCAGCGCGAGGTTCGGGTCGGCGGTCGCCCCGAGCGCGTCCAGCAGCACCGGGTCGTTGCGGACGCCGGACAGCTCCTCGCTCTCCAGCAGCCGCTCGGCGGCGCTCGGATCGGTGAAACCGTGCCGCAGCAGTCGCGAGAACGTGCTGCTCCTGCGCCCCGGCGCCGTCATCCCAGGCCTCCCGTCGGATCAAGCCCGCTCATCCACTCGTCCGCCCCTCCGATCGCCGGACTTCGCCGATCAAGGTCGTACGGGCACGAGCCTAACCGGAGTGTCCGGGGGAAGCGCCGGTCGGCCGGGGGCGGGTGCGGGGCGTCGGCCGATTCCGCCGGGCTCCGGGGCAGGTCGGCGACCGGTGCTCCGATCCGGACCGGCCGCATCCGCCGTGCCCACGGCTAGTGCCGCGGCAGGCAACGTTTGCCCGTCAAGGAGCGGCGTCCGGTGCGTGCTCTCGGTGTGCCGGGCGTCGCGACGGGGCGAACGTCGCCTGTCGCGGCACTAGTGTGCGGAGGTGGCCGGGGAAGAGGACGCGGAGGACGGCGGGGACGGTGTCGTACGGCGCCCTTCGTGGGGTGCGGTGCCGGCGTCGGAGCCGGTGGTGACCACCGTGCTGCTGGAGTTCGTCGGTCTCGTCCTCGCCGGTCCTGCGGCGCTCGCGGGGTGGCCCTTCGGATGGCTGCCCGACCCCGGTCTCCTCGCCGCTATGGCCGCCATCGTCTCGTGCGGGCCCGCGGTCGAGGTGTTCCGCGCGGGGCGGCCGCCGCGCGGGCTCGCGGTCGCCGCCGCGTCCCTGACGCTCGGAGCCGTGGCCCTGCTGGTGGCCGTGGCGATGAGCTGGGCCCTTCCCACGGCGGCCGGCCAGGGCACCGGACTCGCCGTCTGCTTTCTCGTCGGGATGCCCGCCGGTGTGGCCGTGCTGGCGCGGCTGCTCGGCACGGTGGACGTGGATGAGTGACGCGGGATGAGTTTCCGGGTGCCGCGGAGTCTGCACTTGTGACGAGAACCGTCGGCCGACGGCCGACGGTTGACAGCCGACGGTCGACGGCCGCCGGCTCACCGGAGGTGACATCCCATGCCCGACACCAGCACCCCGCGGACCCGGCTCGACCCCCGCTACAGCGATCCCGCCGCCGTGCCGGTCCCCTGGCCGGAGGCCGAGGCGCGGCTGGCCGGGGCCGAGCTGTTCTGGATCTCGACGGTGCGGCCGGACGGGCGGCCGCATGTGACGCCGCTGCCCGCGGTGTGGTCGGAGGGGGCGCTGCACTTCTGCACGGGGCCTGAGGAGCGCAAGGCCAGGAACCTCGCGGCGAACCCGCGCGTCGCGCTGACGACCGGCACGAACACCTGGGACGAGGGCTACGACGTGGTGGTGGAGGGCGAGGCCGTACGCGTGACGGACGACGGCCGGCTGCGGGAGCTGGCCGCCGCGTGGGAGGCCAAGTACGGCGGTTTCTGGCACTTCGACGTACGGGACGGCTGTTTTCGGCACGGTTCGGGGCGGGCTTTCGTCTTCTCGGTGGCGCCCGGCACGGTTTTCGGCTTCGGTAAGGGTGAGCCGTTCAGCCAGACGCGGTGGCGGTTCGGCTGAGGCGGAAGAGCCCACAGGCGACTTGGAGGACCAGGAATGCAGTACACGCTCGAAGTGATTCCGCTGCCGGTGAGCGACATCGACCGGGCCCGGGACTTCTACCGGGACAAGGTCGGTTTCCACGTCGACATCGACCAGGAGGTCATGCCGGGCATGCGGATCGTCCAGCTGACTCCCCCGGGCTCCGGCTGTTCGATCGCCCTCGGTGACGCCATCTGGGACATGGCCCAGGGTGCCCGGCCGGCGCCCGGCTCGTACCAGGGGCTCCAGCTCTGCGTCGCCGACATCAAGGCCGCCCACGCCGAACTCCGCGAACGCGGCCTCGACGTCTCCGAACCGGTCCAGTACGCCCCCGACGACGGCGCCACCTTCATGTACTTCAAGGACCCGGACGGCAACGGCTGGGCGATCCAGGAGTACCGGCGCAGGGTCACCGAGCCGCTGCACCAGGTGCTGGCGGACCTGGCGGCGCGGCAGTAGCCCGGCGGCGGCCGGAAGGAATTCACTCGCGGCTCCCGCCCGGCGGCTGGCAGGGTGCCGCGCATGGCTTCCCCGTACGAGATCCGTGCCGACTACGACGCCCGCACGATCGTGGTGTACCAGGCGTACGCGCCCGCGATCGCCGACGCGGCGCTGCGGGCCGGCCGTTTCGTCGAGCCGTTCTCGTTCGGTCGGATGACGTGGATCAAGCCGTCGTTCCTGTGGCTGATGCACCGCAGCAACTGGGCCCGCAAGTCCGGCCAGGAACGGGTGCTCGCGGTGCGGATCACCCGTGAGGGGTGGGAGGAGGCCCTGTCGCGGGCCGTGCCGACGACGGCGGACCCGACGGCGGTGGCCCGGGCCGCCGTCCATGTGCAGTGGGACCCGGAGCGCTCGGCGCGCGGGGCCGCGCTGAACCACTACAGCATCCAGGTGGGCATCGGCCGCCGGCTGATCCGGACCTTCGCCGACGAGTGGGTCGTCGGCCTCACGGACCTCACCCCTCAGGTGCGCAAGGCCGCCGCCCTGCTGCGGTCCGGGCAGCCCGCGAAGGCCCGACGGCTGTTCCCCGCCGAACGCGTCTACCCGCTGCCGCCGACTCTGGCGAACCTCCGCACTCCGAGCTGACGGCGGGGCTTCCCCGAACGGGACGCGGCCGACGTCCGATGGTCGTACTGTCGAAGCCGTCACCGAGGAGGCTCCTGATGCGCAGCGTGACCTATTCGATGAGCGTCTCCCTCGACGGCTACATCGTCGGGCCGGACGGCGATTTCGCCTGGCCGGGGTTCGACGAGCAGGTCTTCCGCTTCTGGATCGACGAGATCCGGAACGTCGGCGTCCACCTGATGGGACGGCGGCTGTACGAGACGATGCTGTACTGGGAGACCGCCCCCCAGGACCCCTCGCTCGGCGAGGCGGAGCGGGAGTGGGCCGCGCTCTGGAACCCGCTGCCGAAGGTGGTGTTCTCCAGGACGCTGTCGGCGGTGGAGGGCCGGGCCCGCCTGGCCTCCGGCGGCCTGGCGGAGGAGATCGAGCGGTTGCGCGCCGAGCCGGGAGAGGACGAGATCGCGATCGGCGGCGCGACGCTCGCCGCCCAGGCGTCCGACGCGGGCCTGATCGACGAGTACCGCACCATCGTCTACCCGGTGCTGGTCGGCGGCGGCACCCCCTTCTTCCCGCGCCACGAACACCGGCTGGACCTCGACCTCGTCGAGACCCGCGCCATCAGCGAGAAGGTCGTCTGCCTCCGCTACCGCGTGGTCCGCTAGGCGGTGCCTCACGGTGCGGGGGCCGACGGTCCACGACCGTCGGCCCCCGCACCGCAACCAGCGGTGGACCGCTCAGACCTGCGCCTACAGCACCGGCAGGTTCTTCCGCAGCTCGAAGGCCGTGACCTCGGAGCGGTACTCCTCCCACTCCTGGCGCTTGTTGCGCAGGAAGTGATGTTGCGGCGCCGCTACCTTGAAGCCCTGTTCGCGAAGTCGCTCTGACCAGCGGGAACGCTGTCGTTGTCTGTCGTTGTTGGTAGTCGTTGGCCGTGCTCGGACGGCCCAGAGACGGCCCGGCAGTCACTCACCGGCAACAGATTTCCAGACGGCCGTTGCGGTCCCTGGCCCGAGCTGCGCAGAGAGCCACCTACTGATGACTTATCGCCGGTTCAAGCTGAATCTTCTTCATAGATTCCCTTGAGCACTTCGATACCCTTTTCTATCAAGCCTTCCCTCAGGAGAGTATTGCCGTACTCGCTTTCTAGAGTCTTTATGCGAGGGTAAAGAGGGCTCGACTTGATCGCGCCGCGCGCTTCTTCAAACTTCCCCTGGAAGCAGAGCACTCGGGAAAGCGAAATGAGCGCTGCCGAGGCATAGAATTCTTCATCGGTTTCCCTGGCTACGGCATCCCTGGCGACCGACAGAGCTTCGTCTTTCTTTCCGCACATAAGCAGGCACTCTATGTAGTTCTCGAAAAGATCACAGAGGGAATCCCCGGTGGCACTTTCGTATTCTGCTCGCAAAAATTTTTCTAGCTTGTGGAACTGGCGAGTGAGCTTAAGGAGCTTAGCGAGGTCTGAATACCAGAAGTCTGATTCGAGGCTGGTTTCGTGGGCAGCGAACAAAACTTCTTCCGCCTCTTTGTATCTTCCCATACTGGTGAGAATTCGCCCATGGAGTCGCCAGTGCCAGGGCTGAGTGGGATTAATCTGAATTGCACGTTGCACGAATTCGATAGCTCGGGCGTGATTCAATGAATCGTATGCGCGTTCAGCCAGCCAATGGGCCGTTGGAGAGTACTCAATGTCAAGCACTTCTCCATGCTTGACGAAGCTCTCAACATACTCCCCATACTTCTCTTTGACGTCCGCATATCTATACGAGTAATTACTATACAAGTAGATAGCGGCCGTTGCATCTATGCTCTTTCCGGAATCGACATAAGACAATAGCATCGATTTCGCTTCGTCATGCTTATTTTGAGACGCATACGCTCCCGCCAGGTTGAGGATGCCGGTCGTTTCCGGGTCCATCCGAGGTCGGAAAGCAGCATCCCAAGTCGGGGTACCAGCAGAGTCAATTTCAGTACCCCGGCGAGCCTGGAGCCACAGCCTCTTGAAGTCTTCGACGCTCTCCCCTAGAGCCGCCACCACCGGCTCTAGGGACCTCCATGAGGGTAGCCCGTCGCCTCGTATAACTTGGTGTGCCGTCGTGTGGCTCACGGCCCCGTGGCACCGCTTGGAGATTTCGCGCATGCTCACCTCGCCCGCCTCCAAGTGAGCAGCCCTGAGCCGCTGCTTAAGGTTCTTTAGGGCCTCTTCCATGCGTCCCCCTGTAAGTCTCTGTAAAAAAACGTAAGGCAAGCGAGGTGCCACGCAAGATCTCGTACGCATCTGTACGAGAATGCTGTCAGCCGGAAAACGTACGCAAATTTCTTTTCCGATCTGCCAAATTGATGCCATGAAGGAAAAAGGCAGAAGCTTTCAAAGGTTCCGTTCGCGTGTGTCTCGAAGTGCGCGCAGCGGCACGGAGGCGGCGAGGTCCCTAGTTATTCCGACCGCAGGAGAGAGGGTGACATTCAGCAAAGTAAACGCTGTTAGGGTGACGCTCCTTGCTATGTGGGGCGGTGCTGTGAAGTATGGGACATTCACCTTGCTGGGATGGGTGGACTCGTACCTCTAGTCACGGCTAGTGGAAGCGTTTAGGTTGGCGTAGCGGCTTTGGTGCGAGTGCTCACGTCCCCATAAGCTTCCGCCGGGCAGTCTGTGGACCTGTCCGGTAAAGCGCGACGTTGGGGTCATGACCTTCGAGGCTCGTACCAAAGTGGCTGCCTTAAACTCGTGGAGTCGAAAACCCCAGCCGCAGAGGGCGCCTGGGTAGGTCTCGTCACCGTTTGTGGGACTTTATTTGACTCGACATCGCCACGCAGCGGAATCCGGTGTCATCGTCATGCATCATGTCGCTGGCATCGTTGGGGACGGCCGGGACTCCACGAAACAGAGGACTCGTGAAGGCGCTGCCACGCAGTTCGTAGCGACCGGGCGTAGTCGCCGTTGCGAGCCATTCCCACACGTTGCCCACCAAGTCGTAGACCCCGAAGGGCGAGACGCCGCTGTGGTACCGAGAGACGGAAGTTGTGTGCTCCACACCGGTCTCTCTGACATTGCACTTGGCGGCGGTCATCTGATCCCCCCACGGGAAAGTGCGCCCGGCGGTGCCACGCGCTGCCTTTTCCCACTGCTCTGCCGTCGGCAGCGACTTCCCCGCCCACGTCGCGTAGGCGTGAGCGTCCCGCCAAGTCACGTGCACAACAGGGTGGTCGTACAGGTGTCTGGGACATCGCCCGCTCTCCCAATGCTCGGGCGTGGCGTGCCGAGTGGCCGCGCAGAATCGCGCGTAGTCGGCGTTGGTCGTCGGAAACGTGTCTATGTGGAATTCATCCACCCACACGGGCTCGTTGTCCTCCCCCGATAGGAAGATTCCTTCCGGGACGCACGCCATGAGCTTCCCGTCGCCGGGGTGCTTCACGTAGTCGCCGCTGCTCGTCTGGTCGTCGTCGGGCTCGATGATGGCGTGTGCAGGAACGTCGTCCACCGCCAAGATGCCGACGAAGCGACCTTGGGCATCCTTGTCCGCTTTGGCAAGCAGAGTGTCCAAGGCTGCTTGGTTCACCATGCGGAGAGAGGCTTCTTCGCCATCCGCCTCCCACCGGGACACGATGCGATCGGATACCCCGAGCTTGTCGGCGAACTCCATGAGACTCATGCGTACGGCTTCACGCAGTGCCTTAACTTCTCGTCCGGTCCATTTCGTAACGAGTGGCATGGGCTACCTCTGTCGTGAGTCGCCGCCCGGTGAGGGCGGCGGCAGGTGACTACAGACGCTCGCCGGGGATGCCGGCGTAGGCGTCACGAAGTGCTGCGAGCACGGGGTGGTCCTGCGGGAAATGCACGTCGTCGATCGCGCTGACGGAGCGCACACCGATCGTCACGTTCGTTGCGAATGCCGCTGCCATGTTCGGGATGTCGGCGAGCCGCACTGGAGCAGTGATCTGCTTCGGGGCATCGAGGCCCCGAAGCAGCAGCATTGTTGTGCCGGGGAGCACGGGGGCGTCCGGCCAGATGACCGTGCCGTTCTGGTCGACGAAACCGAGGTTCCAGGTGCCGCCCTCGGAGACTCGGCCGTCCGGTTCGATGAACACGGCATCGTCGAATCCGGCGAGCTGGGCGTCACGGCGAAGCCGCAGCTGCGGGTGAAGGCCGATGTGCTTCACCTCCGCGTTGTCGCGAGTGAAGTTGAAGGTCTTTGCCGTGAGGGGCGGCGGCGGCATGGCGCCCGCGGGCCGCAGGTTCACCAGGATGTGCGGGTCTTTGGCGTCGCTGGGGCGCCCCATGTCTAGCGCGGGGTCGAAGACTGTGACACGGAGACCAGCGACGCCAGTGACGCCCTTGGCTGCCTTGCGGATGTACGCCAGGGTCTGCTCTCGGTCCAACTCGACGCCGAAGACGATGCGGCAGTCCCGCACCAAGCGGTCCAGATGGAGCGACAGGCCTCGGACGGTGCCGTCCTCCATCCGCATTGATGTGAAGTGCCCGTAGTTCGTGAGGGCGAGGCTCTGAAGGTCTTCGAGGGTGACGGGATTTCCGTTGAGTTCGGCCATGCGGCCAGTCTTACAGCCGGTTAGGCTGCGCCAACACTCCATCCTGAGCCAAAAGTTCGGATTAGTTCGGTGCGACGGCGGTGGGAGTACGTACTCACGGCACGCTCGCCGGGACACGCTATGTGCATGACGACAAGCACACCGCGAGAGGCACTAGCCGCTGGCCTTCCCCTCAGTGGGACCCACGACCGCCTCAAGCCGCTGGACACGCTCGACGAGGCCGGCCAGTTCGGTCGAGACGCGCGCGACCTCGGCTTGCAGGTCGGTCAGGCGCTGAGCTGCCTCGCGGGGCCCCGGCTCACCGGGTGCAGTGTCGCGGACGTAGGTGCCGCTCCCCGAGACACCTTCCACCAGCCCCTCTTCCCGGAGCTGCGTGTATGCGTTCTGCACGGTCATCAGGGACACGCCAAGTTTCTTGGCGTAGGCACGACCGCCGGGGAGGCGGTCCCCTGGGCCGAACGTCCCGGCGGCGATCTCGCCTCTGATCCGGGCGGCGATTTCGCGGGCGTTGGGCTTCCTCTTCGGTTGTGAGTCCACCCCGAAAGCGTACTTGACCTAGGTCGTTTTCAATGAGGTCGCCGAAGCACTTGACGCTCCAAAGCGACCTAGGTAGCTTTCGCATCACGGCAAGCGACCTAGGTCGCTTGGTTCAGGGTCATTTCGACCTGTACGGACAGCGCCCGGATGTACGGCCCGGAGCACGCGCTGTGGAGAACTCAACAGAGTGCCGACCCAGCCGCATGAACACGTGCGGTCGATGGGTGCGGGTCACCATCCCGACCGCCCATGTCGGGCCGGGTGACCTGCCCGGATCCGCCCCTCCTGGGCGGTGACTGGCATTGCTTGATCTGAATGCACAGAACCTTCGCGGGCCATCTGAGCCCGCCCGGAGCACCAGTGCTCACGGTCCCCGACACCAACGCCATAAACAGCGCTTCGTGCCGGGTGGCCGTGGCCGCTCGTGCCTACGAGAGGTCCTCACCACAACGGCGCGCGGCCCCGGAGGTGCAACTCCGGGGCCGCTGTTCGGGCCGTTTCCACCTGCTAGGGAGATCACGACCCATGAAGACCATCGTCACTGTTCAGGACGCTGTTACCGCGTTCGCCGACTGGATCGAGCCGACGGACGCGGAGTTGGACGCGATCGAGCAGGAGTCGCCGCTGATCTTGGCGGAGGTCGACCTGTTGGACGCGCAGATCATCACCCTCGACCACACCCCGAACGAGCTGGACGCCCGCCGCGTCCGCCGGGCCCGGAACAAGGTGCTGGCCGCCCGCCGGGACCTGCTCAACCGCACCGCCGACGAGCGCACGACGGGCGGTGCCGCATGAGTGCCAGCGACCAGAACCTGACCGCCGCGCACGCCGAGGTAAAGGCGGAGATTGCACGGACGGACACGAAGACCGGTCTGCTGCTGGCGTTCATCGGCGCGGTGCTGGCCGGTGCGTGGACGGTCGCCAAGGACATGCCGCTGAACCTGCCCGCGTACATCGTGGGCGGGGCCGGGATGGTGGTGCTGGTGGTAGCGGCGGGTCTGCTGCTGCGGGCGGTGCGGCCGAACCTCAAGGGCCGTCACGGTTTCCCGCTGTGGGCGACGCTCACCGCCGAGGAAATCACGGCCACGCTCGCGCAGGTCGACCGCAGCGCGGACATCGCGGGCCTGTCTCGTCTCGCGGTCGCCAAGTTCACTGGCCTGCGCCGCGCCATCGACCTCACGTGCATCGGCGGGGCGCTGCTCGCCCTCGCGGTGCTGCTCGCTGTGGTGGGGGGTGCGGCATGAGCCGGGCCAAGGCCGTGCGGTCCGCGCTCGGGAATGCCAAGACGGTGCTTCCGGCCGTGGCGATGACGGCGGTGTCCATGGTGCTCACGCTGGCCGTGGTCGTGATGTGGCTGGGCACGGCGATGCCGTGGCAGGTCGCCGTGGTCGTCGGGTTGGGTATCGACGGGGGATGGCTGGCCACCCTCGCCTATGACCGCCGTCTCGCCGCGCAGGGCGATCACAACTGGTGGGTGACCGGCATCGGCTGGGGCTTCGGCGCCCTGGCAACGGGCGTTCTGGTCGCCCACGCCCTGATGACCGAAGCGTCCCCCGGCGCGTGGCTGGCCGTGGCGTGGCTGCCGTTGGCGGCCAAGGCTTTGTGGCTTGTCCACAGCCTGTGGGAGCGCACCGCCCTCACCCCCGCCGCCCTCGATGCGATTCAAGGAATCCAGCAAGAGGCCCGCGACGAGGCGGCCGTTGCCCGTGCTCGGTTGCGGGCGGAAGCGGCGACCGAGGAGACGCGGCTGACGGCCGTGACGCAGGCCGGGGCCCGCGTCGCACGCGTCCAGTCAAAGACCGCGCAAACCCTCGCCGACGCCTGGTCGACACTGGAGAAAGCGCGGACCGGTGAGGACACCGGTAGGGCGCTGACCAGCGTGACGAGTCGCGTCACACCCGACGTCACACCCCGGTGGGAACTGCCCGTGTGGGGCCCCACCGAGACCCTCGCGCTGGAGTCGGCGCCCGCGCTCACCGACGCTCAGCTTGACGCGCTGGTCGACGAGATCCGCCACAGCCAGACCCCCGCCCTGTCCTACCGCGAGATGTCCGCCCGCTTCCGCGCCGCCGGCCACTCCGCCTCCGAAGTCCGCCTGCGGGCCGCATGGAAGCGGGTCGCCTGATGGTGGCCCGCGCCGCGTTCTTCGACCCGACCGGTGCCACCTACGGCATCCCCACCTACCCGTGGCGGTGTGCCCCGGACGGCTACGCCACCCGCCGGACACTGCGCGCGCTCGGGCTTCGTCCGGGCGGTCAGCCGGTGGCCGCTCAGGTGATGCGCGGCCGGCACCGGCGCGGCCCGCTGGTCGCCCACCTCTACCGGATCGACCTCGCGGTGCCGGTGCGGCCGATGACCTCGCGCAAGTGGGGCGCGCTCGCGCTGGCGATGCTCGCCCGCCGCACCTGCCCGAAGTGCCGGATCACCTACAGCTACTGCATCCCGACCTCGCTCGGCACGTGCGTGCCCTGCGCCTACCCCAACCCGCACGGACCCGTTGACCAGGGAGGTCAGCCGTGAAGCGGTTCACCTGCGAGACCCGCCGCGAGGACGCCGAACGCACGGGGCGGCTGCTGGACGCCGCCGACATCGCCTTCGAGTGCGAGGCGGTCGTCATGGAGGGCCTGCTCACCGACCAGGCCGTCGAGGTCTACCCGCCCGCCGGCCACACCTACCCGAAGAGGGGCTGACCATGAGCAACTCCGAGACACGCCGCCTGGACCGCGAGATCAGCAAGACCGTGAAGAAGCTGGAAGCGGTCCGGCGGGGCGAGTGGTGGCCGCTGACCAGCCGTGAGCGTCTGTCGATGACGCGTGCCATGGCGAGCGGTGCGCGCAGCGTCCACAAGGGCCGCAGCACGGCCGGTGCCGAGGACCGCATGGACTCCATCGGCTCCGCCGTCGAGATGCGGCTGAACGCGGAGCTGGCCGCACTGCACGGCGAGCGTCAGCGCCTGATCACCGAGGCCGCCCGCGCCAAGGCCGCCAAGAAGAAGTCCGGCTGGTTCTGAGACCAGCCAACCCCTCTCAAGGCCGGGGTGGCCGCTCTTTCCACGGACCCGACCACCCCGGCTCTCTCCCCCAACTCCCGCCCCGTATCGGGGCAGTCAGGAGCAGTACCAGCATGTCTGAGAACGTCGTTCACCTCCACAAGCCCACCGACTCCCCGGCCATCGACGGCACGGCGCCGACCGTGCTCACCGTGGTCCCGGACGCTCCGCCGGCGCGGCCGGTGCCGCTGTGGGTGCGCTCCGGTCGCGCGGTCAAACGGGTGGCCACCGATGAGCGCACGAAGAACACCGGCCGCGTGGTCGTCCGCCACACCGCCTACGTCGCCGGTGGGGCGCGGATCGTGGCCCGCCGCACGTGGGACGGCCGTACCGGGTCCCGCTACGAGCGGATGATCCGGGCGGCGGAGGCGGCGGGGAATCTAGAAGCGGCGGAGGAGTGGGAGGAGCGGTTGCAGCGTTTCCGTGCCGCTCGCCACCACCGCCGCATGGATCTGCTGCACTCGCCGGTGGAGGCCGCCAAGGGCGTGGCCGTCGGCGCCGGGATGAGCATCGGCGTGCTGGTCGCGCTCGGGGTAGTCATGGCCATCAACAACGGCGACGTCAAGGACGTGATCACCCCGCTGTCGGCCACCATCGACTTCATCGCCCTGCTCATCCGGATCGTGCAGATCGTTTGGGGCCCGGCGCTCACGATCGGTCCGTTCCTCGCCCTGCTCGCCCTGTGGGCCGTCGGCAGCAAGCAGCAAGCCGCACCCCAGTGGGCACTTCCCGCCAACGCCCGCAGCAGCGAGGGTGAGCCGATCACTCCGTCCATCGTGGTCAAGGCCCTGCGCGACCTCGGCGTGCCCGCCCTGCGGAACGCCATCAAGGAGATGGGGGATGCCGGCGCGTCCATGCTCGGACCGATCCGCATCGCCGGATGTGGCATCGAGGTCGACGTCACCCTGCCCTCCGGGGTGTCGACCAACGAGGTGCAGCAGCGCCGCCGGAAGCTGGCGGAGAACCTGACCCGGCACGAGCACGAAGTGTTCATCACCATCCCCGAAGCCGCCCGCACGGTCCGGCTGTGGGTGGCCGACTCCGGGGCCCTGGACGAGCCGATCGGCCCGTCCCCGCTGGTCACCGACGAGACCATGACCGCCGACTACGCCAAGGGCAAGGCCCCATGGGGGCAGGACCTGCGCGGCGACGCCGCAGCCCTCAGTCTCTACCAGCGACATTTGCTGATCACGGGGTTGTCGAACCAGGGCAAGACCGTGGCCCTGCGCTCTCTCGCCCTGTGGGTCGCACTCGACAAGTCGGTGCAGTTCCTCATGGGTGACCTCAAGGGCGCGGGTGACTGGGCCATGTTCGACGGCCTCGCCAACACCCTCATCCAAGGGCCGACCGATGAGCACGTGATCGAGGTGACCGAGATGGTCGAGGGCGCGGTGGAGGAGATGAACCGCCGTCTCCAGGCCCCGCCCGGCACCGTGTTCCCGCCGCTTATCGTGATCGTGGACGAGGCGCAGGTGGCGTTCATGTGCCCGGCCGTGGACGAGGACAAGCGCCCCTACGGCGGGTCCAAGGCCAAGTCCCGGTACTTCACCGCCGCCCGCAAGCTCCACAACCAGGGCCGCGCGGTGAACGTGCTGCTGTGGCAGGGCACCCAGGACCCCACCGACCAGAACCTCCCCAAGCTGGTGCGCGAGGGCGCCCACACCCGCGCCTCCCTCGCGCTCGGCACCGAGTCGCAGGCCCGCATGGCGCTCGGGGACAAGGCCGTCGACGGCGGCGCCGCCCCCAACCTGCTGCGTCCGGGCCTGGACCAGGGAACGCTGGTCGTCGCCTCCTCCGGGATCGACATCCCCAAGGGCCAGTCGTCCATCACGGTGCGCACGCACTACATCGACGACGACGCGGCCACCGCCATCACCGACCGTGCCAAGGCGATGCGCGACGGTGTCACCACCCTGCACGCCATCGACCGAGGCGAGGACCGCGACCCGCTCGCCGACATCGCCACTGTCGTCGGCGACGCCTCCCGCGTCCTGACTCAGGACGTCCTCAAGCGCCTCGCCTCCCTCAACGCGGACGCCTACGGCAAGTGGTCGTTCATCGACCTCAAGCGCGTCCTCGACGGCACCGGCGCGGAGCCGTACAAGTCCGACGGCCGCATGGTCATCGGCCGCGACCGACTCACCCGCGCCCTCACCAACCGCAACGACGACCGTTCCGCTTCCACCCTCTGACGGCAGGGAGCGCACCCCTCGCGGGTCAGGGAGGCAGGGAGAACTCCCTGAACCCCTCCCTGACCCGCATCCCTGCCCTTGACCTGCGCGAATGATCAGCCAGGGAGGCAGGGAGGCCCGCAGGTCAGCACCACTGAAACCCCCTCCACACGCCCCCGACAAGGGGGTGTCTCTGCCTCCCTGACCTACCGCCGGAAGGGATTCCGCATGTTCCCCGAGAACGGCCACCACACGCCCGCACAGCGGGCCGTGGAAGTGCACCACCCCACGCCCATCACCCCCGCCGTACCTTCGCCGCTCGTGCCGGTGCAGCCGGGCGCGGTCCCGGCGGTGGCGAGCATCGTTCTGCCGGACGGGCGGGTCGTCACCGGCTACGCCATCGACCACGCCCGCCCGGAGCCGGTGGCCGCCAAGCCCGCCGTTTCCCGCGCGGCCGTGAACGTCGCGCTCGGGGGCGTCGGGTTCGCCGCGGTCTGCGGCGGGCTGCTGATGCTCACCTCGTTCATCACCGCGCTGACGGCGTTCGTCACCCAGCTCATCACCCTCGCCGCTGTCCTCTTCGGCGGATACGTCGCTGTGCAGATCTTCAAGGGCGACGACCGCAAGGGCAGGACCACGGTCAACATCCGCAAGGCCGTCATCAAGCGGAACAAGTTCTACGGCTGAACAGGAGCCAACACCGTGATCCGACTCCGTATCAAGGTCGTCTGCTGGTCGCGCCCCGCGCTGGCCCTGACCGACACCCCGCGCCCCGACTGCCCGCAGTGCCGGGGCGAGGGCGGTCACCACTACGACTACGGCGACCACAACGGCGAGTACGCCGGTACCGAATGGGTGTCCTGCACCTGCTGGGACGAAAACCGGAGCAGGGTCCTGCTGCCGCTCCCGCGCCGCCCTCGGTGGCTACGCCGCCGCGACACCGGCCGTGACCCGTGGGGCCCCGACGGCTACAGCGACGAACCGCCCTTCTAGCTACGCCAAGGGCGGCCCCCCACTCTCGCCAAAGAAGCGGGGCCGCCCTTGCCAACCAGTCCTCAACAGACCTGTTGGAGGTCACCCAGCATGACGCAACCGACCCCCCTCCGGCGAGCCCTCGCCCTCGCCGCGCACGGTGTCCCCGTCCTGCCCCTGCGGGCTGAGAAGGTGCCGTTCGGCAACTGCCCCGACTGCGTCGACAACACGTGCGGCGGGCGGCCGAACATGAAGAACCCCGGCCCCTGCACCTGCCCGCGCCCGTGCCACGGCTGGGCCGCTGCCACCACCGACGCCCGTGTCCTCACCTCCCCCGCGTGGGCGTCCGCGTGGCGCAGGGCCGCCGCCGTCGCCTACCATCCCGGCGGCGCCGGGGTGACCGTGGTTGACCTCGACAACCCGGACGCCGTCGACTGGGCACGCGCCACCCTGCCCACCACCCTCACCGTGCCGACCACGCGAGGCGAGCACTGGATCTATCAGGGCGTCATGCGGTCCGTGAACGCCGTCCGCGCCGGTGTCGACATCAAGTCGACCATGTCCTACACCCGTTGGCTCGGTTACGGCGTCGGCGACACAGCCGCTCTCCCGGACGCTGTGCGGACCCTGGCAGTAAAGGAGCCGTCCACCGCTCGCAGGGCCCCACAGACGGTCACAGTGCCCATGCGGGGTGGACAGGCGCAGTGCCCTCACCGCACGCCCACCTATCTGGACCGTGGCATCGCCATGGCCGTACAGCGCATCAGCGGGGCCCGCAGCGCGGTGCACGCGACCGTCTACCGGACGTTCCTCGCGGTGCTGTCGACGCACGGCCGGTGCGGGTGCCTTACCGACACCCACATCGGGCGGCTGTTCACCGCCGCGCAGGCCAAGGGCGAGTCGCCCCGGCACTGCACGGACGCGTGGACCAACGCCCTGACCGTTCTGGGGATGTGAGCCATGTCGGACGACGAGAAGACTCCCGCTCGGCAGGTCATCACCGACTACGCGCAGTCCCACTTCCGGTACTTCCGCACCGTGGACGGGACCGTGTACGCGCAGCGCACCGGCCACCCCGTGGCCCGCCCGATCCGCTCCCAGGGCACGACCGGGAGTCACCGCCAGGAACTCATGGTCGGCCTCTTCCGCGACGGGGTCGGCGTCTTCAACGGAACCGCCCTCAAGGAGGCGTTGGACTTGATCGAGGCACTCGCCCTCACCGAGCAGGTACAGCCCACCCACATCCGCGTCGCCCCCGGCTTCGACGGCGCCACCTGGCTCGACCTCGGCCGCGACGACGGCCGGTCCGTCCGCATCCACCCCACCGGCTGGGACGTCCGCATCCCCGACCCCGAAGAGGTGTGCTGGCGGCGCACCCAGCTCACCGGGGAACTCCCCCTGCCCGCCAAGGACACCAACGGCAAGGGCATCGACCTGCTGATGCGGCTGTGCAACTTCGCCGACGCCAAGACCGAAGCCCTCGCCATCGCGTGGCTCATCGGCTGCCTGGAACCGTCCGCACCCGTCCCAGCCCCGTTCCTCACCGGCCCTCAGGGCGCCGGCAAGTCGACCGCCGGGCGGATGCTTGTACGGATCATCGAGGGCATCACCGGCGACCTGCGCAGGGCGCCCAAGGACGAAGAGAACATGATCACGGCGGTCGCGGCCGGATGGATCACCGCCCTGGACAACCTCTCCCACCTGCCCCCGGACCTGTCCGACCTCATGTGCTGCATCATCACCGGAGCCGAGAGCATCAAGCGCGCGCTGTTCACCGACGGCGACGTCGTCCGCTCCCGCTACCGCCGACCCATGCTGCTCACCGGCATCGACGTCGGCGTCATCCGCCCCGACCTCGCCGAACGACTCCTCACCCTGCGCCTGGAACGCCCCCGAGTGCGGCGCACCGAAGCGGAGCTGTGGGCGGAGTACGCCGAGATCCTGCCCGTCGTCCTCGGCTCCCTGCTCGACCTGACCGTCAAGGTCCGCGCCGTACAGGCCGAGACCCCGACCGATCTGCGCATGGCCGACTTCGCCCACCTGTGCGCCCAGCTCGACACCGCCACCGGCTTCGGGACGCTGGAGGCATACCGGGCCAGCCTGGACGACCTCAACGACGACGTCATCGAGGGCGACCTCCTGGCACAGACGGTCCTCAAGCACGCCGCCGAACTCACCCCCGGCGAAGAGGTACGGATGACGTCGGCAGAGTGGCTGCACGCCCTGACCGCCCTCTACAGCGGCGAGGACTACCGCCCCCTGCCCAAGGGCTGGCCCACCACCGGCAAGGTCCTCTCCGACCGGCTACGGCGCATCCAACCCACCCTGGCCGCGCGGGGCGTCCTCGTCGACTGGGGCCGCACCAGCGCCGCCCGCTACATCGAACTCAGCCGCCAGGCACCGCCCCCGCCGCCCAAGCAGCAGACCGCGTTCTGACCGCGCCCGGACAGACGGACAAGCAAGAGGAGCACGCCACGACGGGGGGGGGGTGCTCCTCTTGCCGTTCGGCGGCGACAGCCGCCCTGCACGGTCGCGCCGCGAAGCGGCCCGTTCTTCAAGCCCTGAGCGGTGACGTAAGACCACAGACACCACCCCTTTCTCTTTCCTAAGTAGGGAAGATCTGCGTCACTGCGTCACCACGGGCCCGGCAGACGGCCGCTGACCTGCGGCAACAGGGGGTGACGCAGACGGTGAATCCTGCGTCACCCCGCGTCATCAGCGTCACCCGGTGACGAGCGCCCGTGTCATCGGTGACGCAGGGCCCGCCCCGCTGCGTCACCGGAAACCGCAGGTCAGAAGCCTGATTGACGCACGTGACGCTGTGACGCAGAAATCCCAGCTTCGGACAGCACAGACCACTGCGCCCCCGAAACAAGATCCCCGCCCGCGCCCGAAGGACATGCCATGAGCACCGCACGTGAACAGCCGGACCCGCGCGCCACGCTCCGCGGCGGGTTGCCGGACCGCTACCTCACCGCCGACGACATCGCCGTGATCTTCAAGGTGCCCAAAGAGACCGTCTACCAGTGGCGAAAGAAGCGCATGGGGCCGCCCGGATTCCGCATCGGCAAGTACATCCGCTACGACCCCGCCGACGTGCTCGCCCACGTCGCCGAACGCAAGCGCACCGACCAAGACGCCGCCTAACCCAACACCCACCACAGACAGCAGGGAGAGCCGCTACCAACGGCTCTCCCTGCTGCATGTTGAGAGGACCGCCGCCACGTGGCAGGCCACATCCAAGACCGCTGGTTCAAGACCGAGACCAACTCCGACGGCAAGACCGTCCGCGTCAAGAGCGACCGCCACGGCAGCGGCCTGCGCTATCGGGCCCGGTACATCGGCCCCGACGGCACCGAGAAGTCCAAGAGCTTCCCTGACGGACAGAAGCGACTCGCCGAGAAATGGCTCACCCACATCGAGGCCGACATGTCGCGCGGCCAGTACGTCGACCCCGCCGCCAGTCGCGTGACCTTCCGGCAGTACGCGGAAAAGTGGCTGAGCACACAGACCACCGCCATGACGACTCGGGAGTCCGTCCAATCGTCCCTCAGGGGTCACGCAATCCCTTACCTCGGACCGCGCCCACTCGGTTCCTTCAAGCCGGAACACATCCGGGACTGGCTGAGCAACCTGGAGTCCGCAGTACCCGCGTCGTCGTACCGGCGCGTGATCTACAACAACGTATCGACGGTCCTTAACGCCGCCGTCGACGACGGTCACCTGTCGAAGAACCCGTGCCATGCGCAGTCTGTTCGTCCCCCGGCACCCGGGACGGGCCGCATTGTGCCGTGGGACACCGAGCGCGCCTTTGCCGTACGCGCGGCCCTCCCCGAACGCTTCCGCGCGACGGTCGACGTCGGCGGCGGATGCGGCCTGCGGCAAGGTGAGATCTTCGGCCTGCCTGTCGAAGCGATCGGGTTCGACACTGGATGGCTGCACATCGCCAATCAGGTGAAGGTGGCCAGAGGCCATCTCGTGTTCGCCCCGCCCAAGCGGGAAAAAGAGCGCGATGTTCCCCTGCCGGACCGCGTAGCGCAGATCCTCAAGCAGCACATGGAGGACTTCCCGCCGGTCGACATCACCTTGCCCTGGCTGCGGCCGGACGGTCCGCCCGTTACGAAGCAACTCGTATTCACCCGCCTCGACGGGGCCGGCGCAGTTCGACGAACCGACTTCAATCTTCGGGCATGGAAACCCGCGCTCGTCGCCGCTGGCGTCATCCCCGCGCCCAATCCTGGCGAGCGTCACCAGGCGGCCCGCGAGCACGGCATGCACGCTCTCAGGCACTTCTACGCGTCCGTTCTGCTGGACGCTGGCGAGAACGTCAAAGCGCTGAGCGCCTACCTCGGACACAACGATCCTGGGTTCACGCTCCGGGTCTATACGCACCTCATGCCGAGCAGCGACGCGCGGGCCCGTAAGGCCGTGGACAGTCTGTACGAGGGCACCGTTCCGGGGCCGGACGGCCCACAGACGGCCCAGGGCCAGTGAGACACCGTGGGGCCGACGGTCGATGACCGTCGGCCCCACGCATCGTCACAGCAGAAAACCCGCCCTGACCTGCCCTTAAAGCACCGGCAGGTTCTTCCGCAGCTCGAAGGCGGTCACCTCGGAGCGGTACTCCTCCCACTCCTGGCGCTTGTTGCGCAGGAAGAAGTCGAAGACGTGTTCGCCGAGGGTCTCGGCGACGAGGTCGCTGCGTTCCATGAGGGAGAGCGCCTCGCCGAGGTTCTGCGGGAGCGGCTCGATGCCCATGGCGCGGCGCTCGGCGTCCGAGAGGGCCCAGACGTCGTCCTCGGCGCCCGGCGGCAGCTCGTACCCCTCCTCGATGCCCTTGAGGCCGGCGGCCAGGAGCATGGCGTAGGCGAGGTAGGGGTTCGCGCCGGAGTCCAGGGAGCGGACCTCGACCCGTGCCGAGCCCGTCTTGCCGGGCTTGTACATGGGGACGCGGACCAGGGCCGAGCGGTTGTTGTGGCCCCAGCAGATGTACGAGGGGGCCTCGCCGCCGGCGCCGGCGGTGCGCTCGGAGCCGCCCCAGATGCGCTTGTAGGAGTTGACCCACTGGTTGGTCACGGCGGCGATCTCGGCGGCGTGCTTCAGCAGGCCCGCGATGAAGGAGCGGCCGACCTTGGAGAGCTGGTACTCCGCGCCGGACTCGTAGAACGCGTTCCGGTCGCCCTCGAAGAGGGAGAGGTGGGTGTGCATGCCCGAGCCCGGGTGCTCGGAGAACGGCTTGGGCATGAAGGTCGCCTGGACGCCCTGCTCCAGCGCCACCTGCTTCATGACCAGGCGGAACGTCATGATGTTGTCGGCGGTGGAGAGCGCGTCGGCGTAGCGGAGGTCGATCTCCTGCTGGCCGGGGGCGCCCTCGTGGTGGGAGAACTCGACCGAGATGCCCATGGACTCCAGCATGGTGATCGCCTGACGGCGGAAGTCCATGCCGACGTTCTGCGGGGTGTGGTCGAAGTAGCCGGAGTTGTCGGCCGGGGTCGGGCGGGAGCCGTCCGTCGGCTTGTCCTTCAGCAGGAAGAACTCGATCTCCGGGTGGGTGTAGAAAGTGAAGCCCAGGTCGGAGGCCTTGGCCAGGGACCGCTTCAGTACGTACCGGGGGTCCGCGAAGGACGGGGAGCCGTCCGGCATGAGGATGTCGCAGAACATCCGGGCGGTGCCCGGGGCCTCCGCGCGCCACGGCAGAACCTGGAAGGTCGAGGGGTCCGGCTTGGCGATCATGTCGGACTCGTACACCCGGGCGAAGCCCTCGATGGCCGAGCCGTCGAATCCGATGCCCTCGTCAAACGCCTGTTCCAGCTCGGCGGGGGCCACGGCCACGGACTTCAGGAAGCCCAGCACGTCCGTGAACCACAGGCGTACGAAACGGATGTCGCGCTCCTCCAACGTACGGAGCACGAACTCCTGCTGCTTGTCCATCTTCCGCTTCCACCCATTCCTTGCTGGTCAGGCCGCCTGGCTCCCGAGCCACGGGAGGCGGTCGGGCACCTGAGCATCCCACCACAACACCATTTCGCGCGCGTTGCGCACCTTGATCGGCATGCGGACGTCCCGCTGAACGCCCGGCTCACGGCAGGTGTACCGCTCGCTCCGCCGCTCAACCGCTCTGCTGCCCATCTTGCCTGCTCGCGCCGACATCCGTAACGCCCACGTGGACCGACATCCGCCGGGCGTCCGTCACGCCTGCCCCGAATCCCGGGCGGCATCCGTGGCCGACGGGCAGCATGGGAGGCGGGATCCCTCGTTTACGAGGGGGAGCGGATCAACTTACGATCAGTTGATCCGACCGTCCCATCCGAACCATCCCCCACTAAGGACACATCCCATGGCCGCCAAGACCAACAGCAGCGGGGACCGCAAGGCGCGCATCGAGGCGATGCGCCGTGCCGAGCGCTCCCGTGAGCGCCGGAACCGGATCCTCACGATCGGCGCCAGCGTGCTGATAGTCGCCGGCCTCGTCGTGGGCGGGACGGTCCTGATCCGCTCGCAGTCCGACGACAACGGCAGCGGCACCGCGGCCGGTGACTCCAAGTCGACCGGCAAGTGGGAGACCGGCTCGGACGGCGTGAAGACCTGGAGCACCAAGCTCGCCCAGAACCACGTCACCAAGACCGTGAAGTACCCGATGGAGCCCCCGGTGGGCGGCGACCACAACCCGGTCTGGCAGAACTGCGACGGTGACGTCTACGACAAGGCCATCAAGAACGAGAACGCCGTGCACTCGCTGGAGCACGGCGCGGTCTGGGTGACGTACAACAGCAAGGCCTCCGAGGCCGACGTCAAGGCGCTCGCGGAGAGGGTCGAGAAGACCCCGTACACGCTGATGAGCCCGGTCGACGACCAGAAGGACCCGATCATGCTCAGCGCCTGGGGCCACCAGCGCACGGTGACCGGCGCGAAGGACCCGAACCTCGACAAGTTCTTCGAGACCTACGTCCAGGGCGAGCAGACGCCCGAGCCGGGGGCCGCCTGCACCAACGGCATCTCCTAGGGCCGGCGGTCTGGGACAGTGGGAAGCATGAAGCACATCGGTTGGATCGCCTCCGGGGCCGCGGCGGCGCTCGTCGCGGCCGGGGCGATCACCTACGCGGTCGCCGACGGGGACGAGTCCGGGCTGAAGGCCCCCGCCGTCGACTCCGCCGACGCGGGGTTCGCCCGGGACATGGCCGTCCATCACCAGCAGGCCGTCGAGATGTCGTACATCGTGCGCGACCGGACGGAGGACGAGGAGGTCCGGCGGCTCGCGTACGACATCGCGCAGACGCAGGCCAACCAGCGCGGCATGATGATCGGCTGGCTCGATCTGTGGGGTCTGCCGAAGGTGTCGTCGGACGAGCCGATGGCCTGGATGGGCATGGGCGGCATGGCCTCCGGCGAGGACGGCGCGCTGATGCCCGGCATGGCCACCGACACCGAGATGGAGAAGCTGAACAAGCTCGACGGCAAGCAGGCCGAGATCTTCTTCCTCCAGCTGATGACCGACCATCACAAGGGCGGCGTCCACATGGCGCAGGGCTGTGTCTCCAAGTGCACGGTCGGCGTCGAGAAGAAGCTCGCCCAGGGCATGGTGAACGCCCAGGAGTCCGAGATCTCGTTGATGACGAAGATGCTCAAGGACCGGGGGGCCGCACCGCGGTAGCTCCCGCCCGGGACGGCGGGGGTGCGGGACGCGAGGGTGCGGGACGCGGGGCGGGGGCGGCGGCGAACGTGGGGCGCCCCACACCCCATAGCGTCGCTCTGACGATTACACTGGGCCGCGTGCCTCAACTTCGTCTCGCTTTGAATCAGATCGACTCGACCGTCGGCGATCTCGCCGGGAACGCCGAGGCGGTGGTCCGCTGGACCCGGCACTCGGCCGAGCAGGGAGCGCATCTGGTGGCGTTCCCGGAGATGGTGCTGACCGGGTACCCCGTCGAGGACCTGGCGCTGCGCCAGTCCTTCGTGGAGGCGTCCCGGGCCGCGCTGAAGGCGCTCGCCGCGCGGCTCGCCGACGAGGGCTTCGGGGAGCTGCCGGTGATCGTCGGCTACCTCGACCGTTCCGAGTCCGCCGCGCCGAAGTACGGCCAGCCGGCCGGGGCGCCGAGGAACGCGGGCGCGGTGCTGCACCGGGGCGAGGTGGCACTCACCTACGCCAAGCACCACCTCCCCAACTACGGCGTGTTCGACGAGTTCCGCTACTTCGTACCCGGCGACACCATGCCGATGCTGCGGCTGCACGGCGTCGACATCGCCCTGGCCATCTGCGAGGACCTCTGGCAGGACGGCGGCCGCGTCCCGGCCGCCCGGTCCGCCGGAGCCGGGCTGCTGCTCTCCATCAACGCCTCACCGTACGAGCGCGACAAGGACGACACCCGGCTCGAACTGGTGCGCAAGCGCGCCCAGGAGGCCGGCTGCACGACCGCTTACCTGGCGATGATCGGCGGCCAGGACGAACTGGTCTTCGACGGTGACTCGATCGTCGTCGACCGGCACGGCGAAGTGGTCGCGCGGGCGCCGCAGTTCGCGGAGGGGTGCGTGGTCCTGGATCTGGACCTCCCGGCGGCCGCCGCCGAGCCGGTCACCGCCCGCGGCGAAGCCGCTGATGGTCAGCGTGTGGACGACGGGCTGCGCATCGACCGGCTCGTCCTGTCCGAGGAGCCGCTGCCCGCGTACGAGCCGGAGCTGGCCGGCGGGTACGCGGAGCGCCTCGACGACGACGAGGAGGTGTACTCGGCGCTGGTGGTGGGGCTGCGGGCGTACGCGGCGAAGAACGGCTTCTCGTCCGTACTGATCGGGCTCTCCGGCGGTATCGACTCGGCCCTCGTCGCGGCGATCGCGTGCGACGCGCTGGGGGCGCAGAACGTGTACGGCGTGTCCATGCCGTCGAAGTACTCCTCGGACCACTCCAAGGACGACGCGGCGGAGCTGGCCCGGCGGACGGGTCTGAACTTCCGCACGATCCCGATCGCGCCGATGTTCGACGCGTACATGTCGTCGACCGAGCTGACGGGTCTGGCCGAGGAGAACCTCCAGTCGCGCCTGCGCGGCACGCTGCTGATGGCGATCTCCAACCAGGAGGGCCACATCGTCCTCGCGCCCGGCAACAAGTCGGAGCTGGCGGTGGGTTACTCGACGCTCTACGGCGACTCGGTGGGCGCGTACGGCCCCATCAAGGACGTGTACAAGACGTCGATCTTCCGGCTCGCCGAGTGGCGCAACCGGGCGGCGGCGGAGCGGGGCCAGACCCCGCCGATCCCGGAGAACTCCATCACCAAGCCCCCGAGCGCGGAACTCCGCCCCGGCCAGGTCGACACGGACTCCCTGCCGGACTACCCGGTCCTGGACGCGATCCTCGCGCTGTACGTCGACCGCGACCAGGGCGCCGACGCGATCGTCGCCGCCGGCTTCGACCGGGAGCTGGTCACCAGGACCCTGCGCATGGTCGACACCGCCGAGTACAAGCGCCGTCAGTACCCCCCGGGCACGAAGATCTCCCCGAAGGGCTTCGGCAAGGACCGCCGGCTGCCGATCACGAACCGGTGGCGCGAGCAGGCGTAGGTGCCGGGTCGAGGCCCGAGGGCGGGTCCCTCGGGCCTCCGGGCCCCTCATACCTCCGGATACCTCCGGGCCCCTCAGGCCTCCGGGCCCCTCAGGCCTCCGGGTCGCGCAGACCGACGCAGTCGAAGGCCCAGAAGACCTCCGAGTAGACGAAAGTGCCTGTCATCCACGGTTCGTGAGCGGACAGACGGGCGACCTGGAACGCGGCCTCGGGTATGCGCAGCGACGGTGAACGGAAGCCCGCCGCGCCGGCGTTCTCGAAGCCGCGTGTGCCGTAGTAGTGGGGTGACCCTTCCAGGAAGACCAGCGGCACGCCCTGGCCCTCCGCCGCCGCGAGGGCGTGCGCGACGAGCCGGGCGCCGATGCCCTGACGCTGGAACTCCGGGAGCACGCCCAGCGGCGACAGGGTCAGGACGTCCACGATCCGGCGCGGGGCGTCCAGGCGTGCCGCGCTCAGCAGAACGTGTCCGACGACCCGGTCGTCCACGGTGGCGACGAAGGAGAGCGGTGCCGTCGCGGCCTTCGCGACGCGCAATGCCTCCACGAGCCCGGGAATCCGCTCACCGTCGCCGAAGGCGCGCGTGTGGACCCCGCGCACCGCTCGGTGGTCGTCGGGGGTCTCCCGCCTGATCACCGGCCCCCCGCCGCTCGGAGCGAGCCGCGGCCGGCCGGACGTGTCCTGTGCTGTCATGACCGTGAGGGTAGGGCCGGGAGCGGATCCCGGGCGAGGCGATTTCACAATCACCGCCCGAGATTACCGCCCGGTAAAACTCGCGAGTACTCGACCATTCACTGTTCATTCACATGCATTCAAAGATCTTTACACTTCAAGCAACGCCTTTGTGACGGTCACTCACTTTCGATATGGGAAGATGCGATTGCCACCCCCCACATGGGCGGCAATTGTTTATCGGAACAACCGCAAAGGACCGCCTCAATGCGAGTCGAAAAGCCCGCACGCAAGACCGCTGTCATACGCTCCGCCGCCGCCCTCTGCCTGGCGGCGGTCGTGGCCGGCGCCGCCGCGGCACCCGCCCTGGCCGACGCGCCCGGCCACCCTGGGAGGCACTACCTGCAGGTGAACGTCCCGTCGGACGTCGGCACCATCGGTGTCGTCGGTGGTGGCGTGCAGCAGTGCTTCACGGTCACACCGGGCACCTGGAACGACACCCGGGCGCTCGTCAACAACGGCGCCAGGGTCGAGGTCTGGGGTTACACCACGAACAACTGCGCCGACCGCACCACGGCGAACCAGAAGTACTACGACAGGGCCAACGTCCCCTCGGATTCGCTCACCAATTTCTGGTTCACGCTGAAGAACCTGCGCGCCTGAACAACTGCCGATGGCGCAAATCCGCCCCCGGCCGCATTCCGGCCGGGGGCGGTCGCCTTACAGAACGATCCTTGCTCGCGTGAAAAATGGCTGGTTCCTTCTTCAGGAGCGCGCGTCGGTCCTCGGTGTGTCGGTCCCGTACCGCCTCAGACCCCCACCGTCTCCGACTCCCCCGGCACATGGGACGCCACCACGCGGCCGCGCCCGGGGACGGGAGTGGTCACTCGGCTCCTGCGGGTGTCGACGGTGTAGGCCGCCGCCGCGACCGCCAGTCCGATCAGCGCGAGGGCCGCGCCCGCGGTCGCCGGGGCCGTCGTGCCGAGGCCGGCGGTCAGGGCGAGTCCGCCGATCCAGGCGCCGCCGGCGTTGGCGAGGTTGAAGGCGGCCTGGTTGGCGGAAGAGGCGAGGGAGGGGGCGGCGGCGGCCTTCTCCATGACCATCAGCTGGAGGGGCGAGCCGGTGGCGAAGGCGGCGACGCCGAGGAGGAGGACGGCCAGGGCGGCGCTCCACTGCGCGGCCATGAGGACCGGGAAGAGGGCCAGCACGAGGATCAGGGACACCAGGCCACCGAAGAGGGTGCCCCGGAGGGAGTGGTCGGCAAGGCGTCCGCCGGCCAGGTTGCCGATGGTCGCGCCGACGCCGAACAGCGCGAGCAGCATGGTCACGCTGGTCTCGGCGTACCCGGCGGAGTCCGTGAGCATCGGCGTGATGTAGCTGTAGGCGGAGAAGAGGGCACCGAAGCCGGCGACGGTCGTGCCGAGGGCGAGCCACACGGGCAGGGAGCGCAGGGCGCCCAGTTCGCCGCGCAGGCCGGAGGAGTGGTTCTCCGCCCGGTCGTCCCGCAGCAGGAGGGCCAGGGAGGCGATGGCGGCCAGGCCGATCGCGCTGACGCCGAGGAAGGTGATCCGCCAGCCGAAGTGCTGGCCCACGAGGGTCGCGGCCGGGACACCGGCGACATTGGCGATCGTCAGGCCGAGGAACATCAGCGAGACCGAGCGGGCCTTGCGCTCCGGCGCCACGAGGCCGGTCGCGACGACCGCGCCGACGCCGAAGAAGGCACCGTGCGGCAGACCGCTGAGGAAGCGGGCGGCGAGCAGCCAGTGCTCGTCGGGGGCGAGCGCGGAGAGCGCGTTGCCGGCGACGAAGAGGAGCATCAGCCCGATCAGCACCTTGCGGCGGGGCATCCGGGCGGTGGCCGCGGCGAGCAGCGGGGCGCCGATGACGACGCCGAGCGCGTACGCCGAGACGAGATGGCCGGCGGCGGGGATCGAGATGCCGAGGTCGGCGGCGACCTCGGGGAGGAGGCCCATGATGACGAACTCGGTCGTGCCGATTCCGAAGGCGCCTACGGCGAGAGCGAGCAGGGCCAAAGGCATGGCGGAGAGACCTTTCAAAGGGTGCAGGAGGGCAGAGGGAAGGAAAGGAAGGAATCGGTTCCGTTCCATCGTATGTTCCCTAGCGGAACAAACCCGAACCGGGGGTTTGTTCCCGCGACCCGCTCACCCGCCCCACCTGCGTCGTCAGCCCGCCGTCAGCCCTCGGACGTGTCGATCGTCACCCGCACCGTCAGCCGCTCGACGTCTCCGTCGTCACCCGCGCCGCCACCGGCAGATGGTCGCTGCCGGTCTCCGGCAGGGTCCAGGACGCCTTGGGTTCCATGCCGCGGACCATGATCTGGTCGATGCGGGCCATCGGGAACGACGCCGGCCAGCTGAAGCCGAAGCCGTTGCCCGCGGCGCCCTGGGTGGAGCGCATCTGGGCGGTGACGGCGTTCAAAGCGCGGTCATTCATGGTGCCGTTGAGGTCACCGAGGAGGACGACCTGCTGGATCGGCTCGTCCGCGATGGCCTCACCGAGGGCGTCGGCGCTCTTGTCGCGCTGGCGGGCGGTGAACCCGGCCTCCAGCTTCACCCGCACCGAGGGGAGATGGGCGACGTAGACGGCGACGGGCCCGTCCGGCGCCGCCACCGTGGAACGCATCGCGCGCTCCCAGCCGAGCTTGATGTCGACGGCCTTGGTGTCGCTCATCCGGTACTTGCTCCACAGCCCGACCGTGCCGACGACCTCGTGGTACGGGTACGTCGCCGCCAGCGCCTTCTCGTACACCGGCACCGCGTTCTCGGTGAGTTCCTCCAGGGCCACCACGTCCGCGCCGGAGGCGGCGACCTCGCGGGCCGTGCCGGACGGGTCGGCGTTGTCCGCGTTGACGTTGTGGGTGACGACGGCGAGGTCGCCGCCGCCGCCGGTCTTGCTGGTGACCAGTCCGCCGAAGATGTTCAGCCAGACGACCGTGGGCACCAGGAGCGCGATCAGCGCGGTCGCCGACCTGCGGACCAGCGCGAGGATCAGCAGCAACGGGATCGCGACGCCGAACCACGGCAGGAACGTCTCGGTCAGACTGCCCAGGTTTCCGACCGCGTTGGGGACCTGGGCGTGCAGCACCATCACCAGGGCGACGAGAACCGCGAGGACCGCGAGGACGATGCCGCGCCGCCAGATCCCCCGGTCCCCTCTCCAGCCGCCGAAGAGGCGGCCGAACAGGCGCCGGAACCGGGATTGTTCGCGGCCCTGCCCCGTGCCGCCGCCGCCCGTCTCCGTCATGTACGCCTGCGCCATACCGTCGCCTCACTGCCTGCCGTGCACTTCTTCCCCCCGCGCTCTCAAAACCCTAGGGGATGATCGCCGTCGTTCCCGCCGTCACCGGGCGGTCGTACGGGCAGGAGGACGCACAACTTGCTGTTCGGAGTTCCGAACCGGCGGACAGGTCCCGACGTCTGTAACGAAACGCGCACATCACTGTGACTCACTTCGCAGACCGTCAGCGGTCAGTCGGGCGGGCGAAGCCCTTCGAGCACCGCGTCGACGATGTTCTCGGCGAGATCCTCGGGGAGCGGGGCCTCCGGACGCATGACGGTGCGGACCAGCATCGGACCGAAGACCAGGTCGCCGACGAGGTCGATGTCCACGTCCGGGCGGAGTTCGCCGTTGTCCCGGCCCCGGCGCAGGACGTCGGCGAGGGCCCGGCGGCGGGGGGCGACGACGTCCGCGTGGTAGGCCTCCCAGATCTTGGGGCTGCTCTTCATCTGGGCGATGACGTTGTGCAGGATCGCCGAGGGCCGGTTGAGCAGCCCGCGTCGGCGGGCCGCCTCCAGGAAGACGACCAGGTCGTCGCGCATCGAGGTGCCGGGCAGTACCGGGTCCGGGGGTTCGGCGGCGCGCAGTACGTCGACGAAGAGGGCCTCCTTGCCGCTCCAGCGGCGGTAGATGGTCGCCTTGCCGACACCGGCGGTGCGGGCCACCCGCTCGATCGACAACTCGGCGAGCGGCACCCCCTCTTCGAGGAGCCTCATGACGCCCTCGATGATGGACCGCTCCACGGCCTCGCTGCGGGGCCGCCCGCGTCCGGGACCGCCGTCCCGGACCCGCCCGTCTCCGGCGTGGCTCTCGGCGAGGCTCAAGGTCGACTCCGTCTCTCGTGTGCCGGCCCGGCTCTCATCTGGGCCGGCCCGATTCTCCGTCAGTGCTCGGCGACCACCAACTCGGCCTCCTCCTCGCCCTCTTGGCCGCCCTTCTGCCGTCCCGGCAGGAACACCGCCATGGCCACGGCGCCGAGGAGGGCGATACCGGCTCCGCACAGGGCCGTCACGTGCATGGCGTGCAGGAAGGCGTCGTGGGCCGGGGCGACCAGGGCCTCGCCCCGCTCGCCGAGCCGGGCGGCGAGTGCCAGGGTGGCCTCGACGGACTCGGCGGCGGCGTGCGGGGCGCCGGCGGGCAGCTCGCCCTCGATGCCGTTGCGGTAGGCGGCGGAGAGCACCGAGCCGAGGACGGCGATACCGAGGGCGCCGCCGACCTGCCGGAAGGTGTTGCTGAGCGCGGACGCGGAGCCGGCCTTCTCGCGGGGCAGCGCCTGCATGACCACGACGCTCAACGGGGTCATCACATGGGCCATGCCGACACCCATGAGGAAGAAGACGACTTCGAGGATCCAGATCGGGGTGTCCGCGTCCAGCACGGCGAACGCGGCCAGCGTCGCGGCGATCAGCGTCATGCCCGCCGTGCACACCGCGCTGTTGCCGAACCGGTCGACGAGGAGGCGGGCGCGGGGCGCGAAGACGAGCTGCGCGACGGCCAGCGGGAGCATGAGCAGGCCGGTCTGGAGCGGGGAGTAGCCGCGTACGGTCTGGGTGTAGAAGACGGAGAAGAAGGTCACGCCCATCAGCGCGAAGAAGACCAGGCCGATGACGCCGATGGCGGTCGAGAACACCTTGTTCCTGAAGAACGACATGTCGATGGAGGGGTGGTCGCTGCGCTTCTCGAACACCACGAAGGCGGCGAGGACCGCGAGGCCGGCTCCGGTGGGCGCGAGGACCGTGGCGTCGGTGAAGTCGGCGAGCTGGCCGCCGCGGATGATGCCGTAGACGAGCAGGACGAGGCCGACCACGGAGAGCAGTACGCCGATCGGGTCGACACGGCCGGGGTGCGGGTCGCGCGAGTCGGGGACCAGCCAGAGCATCAGTCCGAGGGCGAGGACGACGATCGGCACGTTGATCAGGAAGACCGAGCCCCACCAGAAGTGGTCCAGGAGGACGCCGCCGGTGATCGGGCCGATGGCGATGGCCAGGCCCACGCCGCCCGCCCAGATGCCGATGGCCTTCGGCTGCTCGTCACGTTCGAAGACGTTCATCAGGACGGCGAGGGTGGCGGGCATCACGAAGGCGGCGCCGAGGCCCATGACCGCGCGGAAGGCGATCAGCTCGGCCGGGGAGCCCGACAGGGCGGCCAGCGCGGAGCCGATGCCGAAGACGACCAGTCCGCCGAGCAGGACCTTCTTGCGGCCGAGCCGGTCGCCGAGGAGACCGGCGGAGAACAGCAGCCCCGCGAAGACCAGGGTGTAGGCGTTGATCGCCCACTCCAGCTCGCTCTGGGTGGCGCCGAGCCCGGTGGGCTCCGGGGTGGAGATCGTCTTGATGGCGACGTTGAGGATCGAGTTGTCGAGCACCACGATCAGCAGGCTCAGCATCAGCACGCCGAGGATCACCCAGCGGCGCCGGTGCACCGCCGCCGGTACGCGGGAGTCAGGGACTGCGGTAGTCATGTCGTCGACCCTAGACCTATTTCGATACGGGACCGTCTCGTATCGAAATTCTTTTACCCGGCTCTTACGCGCCGTATGCCTGAACGGTCACATGTACCCGCCCTAGCCGTCCCCTGCCCTAGGTGCCACCATGGAAGTGGTCCGGGGACACCGTCAGGGTGCCTCGAGATGACATGAAGGAGCTGGAGCCATGACGCAGCTTTCGGCTGCCCAGACGAAGCCCTCCGACGGCAGCAAGGCGCTGTACGGGGGCAAGGGCACACGCCGTATCACCGTCCGGGACATCGCCCTCGCCAAGGAACGCGGCGAGAAGTGGCCCATGCTCACCGCGTACGACGCGATGACCGCGTCCGTCTTCGACGAGGCCGGCATCCCGGTCATGCTGGTCGGCGACTCCGCGGGCAACTGCCACCTCGGCTACGAGTCGACCGTGCCCGTCACCCTCGACGAGATGACCATGCTCTCCGCGGCGGTCGTACGGGGCACCAGCCGCGCCCTGATCGTCGGCGACCTGCCCTTCGGCTCCTACCAGGAGGGCCCGGTGCAGGCGCTGCGCTCGGCGACCCGGCTGGTCAAGGAGGCCGGGGTCGGCGCGGTCAAGCTGGAGGGCGGCGAGCGGTCGCACCGCCAGATCGAGCTGCTGGTCGAGTCCGGCATCCCCGTCATGGCCCACATCGGCCTCACGCCGCAGTCCGTCAACGCGATGGGCTACCGCGTGCAGGGGCGCGGGGAGGAGGCCGCGCAGCAGTTGCTGCGCGACGCCAAGGCCGTCCAGGACGCGGGCGCGTTCGCGGTCGTCCTGGAGCTGGTTCCGGCGGAGCTGGCGGCGGAGGTCACCCGGGTGCTGCACATTCCGACGGTCGGCATCGGGGCCGGGGCCGAGACCGACGCGCAGGTGCTCGTGTGGACCGACATGCTCGGGCTGACGGGCGGGCGGGTGCCGAAGTTCGTCAAGAAGTACGCAGATCTTCGTACGATCATGGGTGACGCGGCGAAGGCGTTCGCCGAGGACGTCGTGGGCGGAACGTTCCCGCTGGAGGAGCACTCCGTCCACTAGGACGGAGGGCGCCGCATCGAGCCATTGCGGTACCACCCACCCGCAGCCCGCCGATCTTCCCCCGTCGGCGGGCTGCGGTGTGTTCGGGGGCGTGGGGTTGGGTTGGGGGCGCGGGAGGGGGTGGGGGGTCACGGGTTCGTCGGCGGGCGCGGGTCCGGTGGGGGTTCTCGCGCAGTTCCCCGCGCCCCTGAAAAGCAGGGGCTGCGCCCCGTGCTTTTCGGGCCCGTAGTCCCGTGCCTCTCCGGCCCGTAGCCCCGTCGCCGTGAGCTCGACAGTGCCCGTCTTTTACGCGTGTCGGTGAGCCGTCGGGCCTGTCGGTGGGTTGTCGGTGGGTTGTCGGTGAGGGCTGGGACCTTCGTCCTCATGACACGAATCGACAAGAACGCCAGCGGCGCGAAGGGCGCTGTCGCCGTGCGGGGGCTGGTCAAGCACTACGGGGAGACCAGGGCGCTGGACGGTGTCGACCTCGACGTGCGGGAGGGCACGGTGATGGGCGTGCTCGGCCCCAACGGGGCGGGCAAGACCACGCTCGTGCGGTGCCTGTCCACGCTGATCACACCGGACGCGGGGCAGGCGACCGTGGCCGGGTACGACGTCGTACGGCAGCCCCGCCAGCTGCGCCGGGTGATCGGCCTGACCGGGCAGTACGCGTCCGTGGACGAGAAGCTGTCCGGCTTCGAGAACCTGTACATGATCGGACGGCTGCTCGACCTGCCCCGGAAGGAGGCGAAGAGCCGCGCGACCGGTCTGCTGGAGCGGTTCTCGCTCACGGAGGCCGCCGGGCGCCCGGCGGGGACGTACTCCGGCGGTATGCGGCGGCGGCTCGACCTGGCCGCGTCCATGATCGGCAGCCCGGCCGTGCTGTACCTGGACGAGCCGACGACCGGTCTGGACCCGCACACCCGCAACGAGGTGTGGGCCGAGGTGAAGCGGATGGTCGGCGACGGCGTGACCGTGTTGCTGACCACGCAGTACATGGAGGAGGCCGAGCAACTGGCCTCGGAGCTGACCGTGATCGACCAGGGGAAGGTGATCGCGGGAGGCCGGATCGAGGAACTGAAGGCACAGGTCGGCGGGCGTACGCTCCGGGTCCGGACGGCCGATCCGGTGCAACTGCGCCCGCTGGCCGCGAATCTGGACGACCTGGGGATCACCGGGCTCGCCACCACCACCGTGGACACCGAGACCGGCACCCTCCTCGTGCCGATCCTCAGCGACGAGCAGCTGACCGCCGTCGTCGGGGCGATCACCGCGCGCGGCGTCACCATCGCCTCGATCAGCACCGAACTGCCCAGCCTGGACGAGGTGTTCCTGTCCCTCACCGGCCACAAGACCAGTGCGGCGCAGGACGCCGTCCCGTCCCCCGCGTACGAAGAGGTATCCGTATGAGTGCCGCCACCCTGCCCACCACCGGCGAGGCCGACGGCCGGATCGGGCCGCGGGCCCACGCCCGGCACACCGGCGCGCTCATTCGGCGCAATCTGCTGTGGATCCGGCAGAACCCCGAGTCGATGTTCGACGCGGTTCTGATGCCGATCGTCTTCACCCTGCTCTTCGTGTACGTCTTCGGCGGCTCCATCGGGCAGGCGCTGGGCGGCGGCCAGGAGCAGTACGTGCAGTACGTGGTGCCGGGCCTGATGGCGATGACGGGCATGAACATGGCCATGGGGGTCGGCACCGGGTTCAACGAGGATTTCCAGAAAGGCATCATGGACCGTTTCCGGTCCCTGCCGATCGGCCGTTCCTCGGTGCTGCTCGCGAAGATCTCCGTCGAGCTGCTGCGTAATCTGGTCGCCACGACGATCCTGCTGACCGTCGGTGTCCTCGTCGGCTTCGACGTCACCAGCTGGCCGGGGCTGTTCGCGGCGGTGGGCCTGTCCGTCGTCTTCGGCTCGTCCCTGATGTGGATCTTCCTGGTGCTGGGCGTGACGCTGAACAGCGCGCAGTCCGTGCAGGGCGTCGGCTTCCTGGTCCTGTTCCCGTTGCAGTTCGGCTCGTCGATCTTCGCGCCGACGCAGTCCATGCCGGGCTGGCTGCAGGCGTTCACCGACTACAACCCGCTGTCGTCCCTCGCGGACGCGGCACGCGGGCTGATGACGGGCGGGCCCGTCGCCCATGACCTGCTGGTCACCGTCGGCTGGTCGGTGGCGCTGACGGCGGTCATGGCGCCCATCGCGATCCACAAGTTCAAGACCAAGAACTGAACTCAGACGAGGGCGGCGGCCTCCGCGAGGGAGAGGGCGCCGCCCTCGGCGTACGCCCTCTCGTGGGCCGCGTCGTCCAGCAGCGCCCGGACCTCGCGCTCGGCCTGCGCGCGGGCCTCGACCTCCCACGGGCTGGAGAAGTGGCCCGGCGGCAGATGCGCGTCGGCGGCGCCGAGGAGGCGGGCCGCGTCCAGGGCGCGGGCGCCGCCGTCGATCCCGGCGACGGACAGCGCGGCGGTGACGAAGTGGAGGGAGGGCATATGGGGCGTGACCACCAGGGACAGCTTGTCCAGGCTCCGCTCCAGGGCCTGACGGATCAGCCGTAGCGCCTCCTCGTGGCGTCCGTCCGCGCCCTCCAGCCAGCCCTCGACACCGAGGACGTACCCGGCGAAGAGCACGAAGTGGGCGGCCTCGAAGTCCTCGCGCAGCAGGACGAGTTGTCTGCGGGCCTCGGCCAGCCGTCCGGTGCGGCCGAGCCGCACGGCGAGGAAGAGGCGGGCCGCGGGCATCGCCTCCCGGGCGGCGTGCCGGCCGGCGTCCAGGACGTCGAACAGCATCTTCTCGCCCCGCTCGCCCTCGCCGCCCTCCACCAGCACACTGCCGAGCCGGACGCCGAGGATGCCCAACTGGGCGTTGGTGCCGAGCCGTTCGGCGTACTCGATGGCCCGCTCGTAATCCGCGGCCGCGGCCGCGAACTCACCCTGGCGCTCCCGGGCCTCACCGCGCGCCGAGAGTGCCTCGGCGGCGCCCCAGGCGTCCCCGAGCCGGTCGAAGATCTCCAGCGACTCGTCGGCGTCGACGGTGGCGTCGCCGGCCCAGTCGCTGCGGTTGGCGAGGATGTTGGCCCTCATCTGCAGGGTCTGCGCCAGCTCCCAGGTGTAGCCGAGTTCGCGGCAGGTGCGGATGTTGGCGTCCAGGATGGCGCGCAGCCGGTCCATGTCGCCGGTCAGCAGGACGGCGTAGAACCACATGAAGCCGGGGAAGCGGCAGGTCTGCGGCTGGCCCGGCCGGTAGGTCCCGCTGATGACCCGCAGCCGCTCCTGGCCCTCGGGCGTCTCCCAGGCGGGCAGATCCATGTCCATGCAGGCCAGATGGACGAGGTGCGCGCCGCGCCGGGCCTCGTCGAGGACGTCCGGGCTCATCGGCGGCGGACTGTCGACGGCACGTCCGCGCAGGTCCGGCACGGGGCGCGCGGGGGCGGTGAAGGGGTCCGGGCCGAGGTCCTTGACCTGGGCGGACCAGTGCCGGGCCTCGGTCTTCAGGTCGCGCATCTGCCAGTACCAGCACAGCGCCAGGGTCAGACAGAGTGCCTCCTGCTCGTCCCGCTCGGCGACGGCGCGTCTGAGCGCGGTGCGGATGTTCTCGTACTCCAGCTCCAGCAGCTCGATCGCGGCGCGCTGGCCGGATCCGCGCAGCAACGGGTCGGTGGCGCGGGCGAGTTCGCGGTAGTACGTGAGGTGCGCGCGTTCGGCGGCGGGGCGGGTGCCCGTCTCGTCGAGCCGCTCGCCGGCGTACTCGACGACGGTCTCCAGGAGGCGGTAGCGCATCTCGGTGCCCGCGCCCGCCGAAGGAGCCGCCACGACGAGGGACTTGTCGACGAGGGAGCCGAGCGCCTCCAGCGCGGCGGGACCGCAGACGGCCTCGGCGGCGGCCAGGTCGCAGCCGCCGGCGAACACCGACAGCCGTCGCAGGACGTCCCGTTCGTCCTCGTCGAGGAGTTCCCAGGACCAGTCGACGACGGCGCGCAGGGTCTGCTGCCGGGGCAGCACGGTGCGGCTGCCTGAGGTGAGCAGCCGGAAGCGGTCGTCGAGACGGTCGGCGATCTGGCGGGGCGTCAGCATCCGCAGCCGGGCCGCCGCCAGCTCGATCGCGAGCGGCAGTCCGTCGAGGCGGCGGCAGATCTCGGCGGCGGCCTCCGGGTCGGCGTCGACGGTGAACCCGGGCCGGGCGGCCGCTCCCCGGTCGGCGAGCAGGCGCAGCGCGTGGGGTTCGGCCAGCGGTTCCACCGGGCGCAGCAACTCCCCCGGTACGCCGAGGGGTTCGCGGCTGGTGGCCAGGACGGTCAGCCCCGGGCACCGGCGCAGGAGGTGGTCCACGAGGTGGGCGGCGGCGTCCACGACGTGTTCGCAGTTGTCGAGGATCAGCAGCATGTGGCGGCCGGCGCAGTGCTCGGCGAGGCGGACCACGGGGTCGTCGGGGCGGTCCGCCGCGACGCGCATCTCCTCGGCGCCGGCGCCCCTGAGGACGGTCTCGCGGGCGCCGAGGGCGGTGAGGACGGCCTCCGGGACGTTCTCGGGGTCGTCCACGGGGGCGAGTTCGGCGAGCCAGACGCCGTCCGGCATGGCTTCGGCCACCGCGTCGCCGGCTTCTTGGGAGAGGCGGGTCTTTCCCGCGCCGCCGGGGCCGAGGAGGGTCACGAGGCGGGTGGTGGTGAGGTCGTCGCGGATCGTGTCTATGTCGGTGTCTCGGCCGACGAAGGAGGTGCGGCGGGCGCGGAGGTTGCCCGGGGGGCGGGGGGGGGGGGGGTGCCGGTGAGGTTTCTCGACCCCGCCGCCCCTTCCCGTCCCTTCCTCAAGGGGCTGCGCCCCGTCGGCCCCCGGTGCGGGGCCGGTGGGGGCTGGTCGCGCAGTTCCCCGCGCCCCTGAAAGGCGGGGGCGGCGCCCCTCGCCGTTCCGGGGGGCCGGGGCGCTAGGGCTCCCCCGTCCCCCCCCGACCGTGAGCCCCCCTGGGCCCGAGCGCCCCGGCGCCGACGCCGGC
>NZ_JAVRFJ010000198.1:0-256 GCF_031845845.1 Streptomyces gottesmaniae | reverse complement strand
CACCACACCACCCACACCCACCGGCACCGCACCCCGCGTCACCACCACACGAGACCCAGCACCCACCCCCGACACACACCCCTGAAGCTCCTCCAACACCCGCTCCAGCACCACACGCGAAGAACCCGACTCCGCACGGTCCACCACGACCACACCCGCCGCGGCCTCCCCACCACCCGTCACAGCACCAGCCCCACCAGACACAGAACCAGCCCACGACGACCACACCACCTCATACAACCCACCACCCGCCACC
>NZ_JAVRFJ010000197.1:0-279 GCF_031845845.1 Streptomyces gottesmaniae | reverse complement strand
CCATCACGCCACCCTCCGGCAACGCATCCATCAACCGGCCACGCGCAGCCACCAGCACCGCCGCATCCTCCAGCGACAACACCCCAGCCACATGCGCGGCAGCGATCTCCCCCACCGAATGCCCCGCCACGAAATCCGGACGCACCCCGAACGACTCCACCAACCGGAACAACGCCACCTCGACCGCGAACAACGCCGCCTGCGCATACACCGTCCGCCTCAACAGACCATCAGCAGCACCCCCCGCCCGAGCGAACAACACCTCCCGCAACGGCAGCC
>NZ_JAVRFJ010000196.1:0-282 GCF_031845845.1 Streptomyces gottesmaniae | reverse complement strand
GACCCGTCAGGACGACACCCTCACCGCCGGCCAGCCCCACCACCGCACCGACCAGCGGATGATCCGCCGCCGACTGCCCCAGACCCGCCGCATCCGTCACCGACCAGCCAGCCTCCAACCAGAACCGCTCCCGCTGGAAGGCGTACGTGGGCAGCTCGACACGACGGCCGCCCGCCGTCAACGGCTCCCAACCCACCTCGACGCCACGGACGGAGAGCCGCGCCAGGCCGGTCAAAAACTCCCGCACCTCGTCACGGTCGCGCCGCATCACCGGCACACACG
>NZ_JAVRFJ010000195.1:0-286 GCF_031845845.1 Streptomyces gottesmaniae | reverse complement strand
GCCCCGGAGCCTTCGGGCAAAGGGGAGTGGTGGAGCCGACGAACCAGACTTGCAGTAGGTGAGTGATGGGGTGACGCAGGAAGGTAGTCCATCCCGGGCGGTGGTTGTCCCGGGGTAAGGGTGTAGGACGTCAGGTAGGTAAATCCGCCTGACAATAGTCTGAGACCTGATGCCGAGCCGATTGTGGTGAAGTGGATGATCCTATGCTGTCGAGAAAAGCCTCTAGCGAGTTTCATGGCGGCCCGTACCCTAAACCGACTCAGGTGGTCAGGTAGAGAATACCGAG
>NZ_JAVRFJ010000194.1:0-286 GCF_031845845.1 Streptomyces gottesmaniae | reverse complement strand
GCCCCGGAGCCTTCGGGCAAAGGGGAGTGGTGGAGCCGACGAACCAGACTTGCAGTAGGTGAGTGATGGGGTGACGCAGGAAGGTAGTCCATCCCGGGCGGTGGTTGTCCCGGGGTAAGGGTGTAGGCCGTGCGATAGGTAAATCCGTCGCACATGAGGCTGAGACCTGATGCCGAGCCGATTGTGGTGAAGTGGATGATCCTATGCTGTCGAGAAAAGCCTCTAGCGAGTTTCATGGCGGCCCGTACCCTAAACCGACTCAGGTGGTCAGGTAGAGAATACCGAG
>NZ_JAVRFJ010000193.1:0-287 GCF_031845845.1 Streptomyces gottesmaniae | reverse complement strand
CTCGTCCCAGAGTCCCCAGGCCAGGGAGGTCGCAGGCAGCCCCAACCCCCGCCGATACTCCGCCAACCCGTCCAGATACGCATTCGCCGCCGCGTAATTACCCTGCCCCGCACCACCCACCGTCCCCGACAACGACGAGAACAACACGAACGCCGACAGATCCAACTCCCGCGTCAGCTCATGCAGATACCACGCCGCGTCCGCCTTCGCACCCAGCACACCATCCAAACGATCCGCCGTCAGCGACCCCAGCACACCGTCATCCACCACACCGGCCGCATGCACCA
>NZ_JAVRFJ010000192.1:0-289 GCF_031845845.1 Streptomyces gottesmaniae | reverse complement strand
GCACCAGACCCGACAACCGGCTCGGCACCAGACAACCCCGCCGGCTCCTCCACCGGCGCCTGCTCCACAATCACATGCGCATTCGTCCCACTGATCCCGAACGACGACACACCCGCCCGACGCGGACGACCCACCTCAGGCCACTCCCGCGCCTCCGCCAGCAGCTCCACCGCACCCGCAGACCAATCCACATGCGGCGACGGCTCACCCACATGCAACGTCCTCGGCAACACCCCCGCCCGCATCGCCATCACCATCTTGATCACACCCGCCACACCCGCAGCAGCCT
>NZ_JAVRFJ010000191.1:0-298 GCF_031845845.1 Streptomyces gottesmaniae | reverse complement strand
GGAGAAGGCCCGCGTCAAGCTGAGCAAGGGCTACTACGGCGAGGACAGCCAGATCGCCAAGCCGACCGTCGAGGAGTACAAGGAGATCACGAGCGGCCACGGCCACCACTGATCGCTTCGCTTCGCCACACCACGGTCGAAGGGCCCCCGTCCGATCTTCGGACGGGGGCCCTTCGCCGTGCTCCGACCTGGATAGGGTGGACGCACCAACAGGTCTCACGGATCGCGCGGTTCTCCCGCGCGCGAGAACACCCAGGAGCGGCTATGAGCGCTGTGACCCCCGCTGGAGGCGACACCG
>NZ_JAVRFJ010000190.1:0-308 GCF_031845845.1 Streptomyces gottesmaniae | reverse complement strand
ATGTCGACGCCGATCACCCCGTGCGCGAGTGCCACCAGGAGGGGCAGGGTGGGTGTGGGCGGGATCTGCCAGGACGCGGTCACATACCAGCGGTCCCGGCCGGTGTCGTGGTGGATGCGGTAGGCGACAGCCCGGTTCGCCGCGACGCGGTCCGCCCACTCGGTGCCCCGGTGCGCGAACACGACCCGGCCGGCCAGGACGTACCGTCCGTGCGGGGCGTTCGCCAGATGAGCCAGCGGCGCGGGGAGCTTGATGCTGACCTGGCCGTCGGGGCTGACGCGGATGGTCTCGTTGCCGTAGCGCTTGCC
>NZ_JAVRFJ010000189.1:0-315 GCF_031845845.1 Streptomyces gottesmaniae | reverse complement strand
CGCCCTCCAGACCGACTTCCTCGGCCTCGATGTCCAGGTCGGACAGGTCCCAGGACTCCACCGGCTTCTTCTTCGCCGCCATGATGCCCTTGAAGGAGGGGTAACGCGCCTCGCCCGACTGGTCGGTGACGGAGACCACGGCCGGCAGCGACGCCTCAAGCTGCTCGGAGGCGGCGTCACCGTCGCGCCGGCCCTTGACCACACCGTCCTCGACGGACACCTCGGACAGCAGCGTCACCTGCGGCACGCCCAGCCGCTCCGCCAGCAGCGCCGGGACGACACCCATCGTGCCGTCGGTGGACGCCATGCCGGAGA
>NZ_JAVRFJ010000018.1:0-185683 GCF_031845845.1 Streptomyces gottesmaniae | reverse complement strand
AGCGCGGCGGCGGGGTGGGCCGGGCCCAGGACGGGGTCGGTGTCGGTGTCGGGGCGGGCATGACCGGGGCAGGGCCGAACCACGGCCACGACGGGGGCGTGGTTGAGGCTGGGCAGAGGCCGGCCGAGCAGCCCCGGGGCCGGTCGGAGGCGACGCCTGGCCGAGCGGCCACAGTGCTCAGGGCGTAGCCCAGCCGTGTCGGGTCCGACTCGGCACCGGCCGCGTGCGGCGGGGACGACGGCCGCGTTACGCTGTCGAGCAGCCGCGATCACAGTCGCGGCGCGGCGGTGGGGCCCGCCGTACCCGAACAGCGGCGACGACGCCGACAACGGTCCCTGCTTGCGACGGAGCACGCCCGGTGGACCTCCGGGCCCCGGCGAGTAGGAGACGCACACCCATGCCGCCCCCACACCCCGAGAGGCCCGAAGCCCTCCAGTCCCCCGACGCCCCCGTCGCCGACCCGCCCCGGCCCGCACCCTGGCACGGTCAGGCGCCCGTGGTCGGGGTCGTGGCCGTCGGTGGGGGTATCGGGGCCGCGGCCCGTTACGGCGCCGCCCTGCTCTGGCCCACCGGGACCACGGGTTTCCCCTGGACCACCTTCTGGGTCAACGTCGTCGGCTGCTTCGTGATCGGGCTCCTCATGGTCGTCGTCACCGAGGTGTGGACGGTCCACCGCCTGGTCCGCCCCTTCCTCGGCACCGGAGTCCTCGGCGGCTTCACCACCTTCTCCACCTACGCCGTCGACATCCAGCGCCTGATCGAGGAGGGCCACCCCACCACCGCCCTCGCCTACCTGGCCGCGACGCTCCTCGCCGCCCTCCTCGCCGTCCTCACGGCGGTCCGGCTGGCGACGACGGCGGCACATCGCGTACGGGGAACCGGCCCCACCGCCACGCGTGAGAAAGGTAAGAGGTCGTCGTGAACTGGTTGCTCGTCATCGTCGGCGCGATGGTCGGCGCGCCCCTGCGCTATCTCACCGACCGCGCGGTGCAGTCCCGCCACGACACGGCGTTCCCCTGGGGCACGTTCACCGTCAACGTCGCGGGCTCCTGCGTGCTGGGCTTCCTCACCGGTGCCGTCGCGGCCGGTGCCGTCGGCTCCCACCTGCACCTTCTCCTCGGCACCGGACTGTGCGGGGCGCTCACCACGTACTCGACCTTCTCCTACGAGACCCTGCGCCTGGCCCAGAGCGGCGACCGCTTCCACGCCACCGTGAACGCGGTCGCGAGTGTGACGGCGGGGCTGGGCGCGGCCTACGTGGGTCTGGCGGTGGCGCGGGCCCTGTGGTCCTGAGGGCGCGCCTTACCCGGCCGTAGTAGGACTGCCTCTCCCGGCGCGATCGCGGTCCACGTGGCGCGTGACTCGCGGCCGGTGGCTGGCTCCTCAGCCATGCCCCGTCAGCCATGCCCTCGCAGAGCAGAACTGGACCCCATGAGCACCATCAGCGTCGGTCAGGCAGTCGTCCTCGGAGCGGTCGAGGGGGTGACGGAGTTCCTCCCGGTGTCCTCCACCGGCCATCTGAAGATCGCCGAGGGGCTGATGGGGATCCAGGTGGACGACAAGGCGGTCGTCGGGTTCTCGGCGGTCATCCAGGTCGGCGCGATCGCCGCGGTCCTCGTGTACTTCCGTCACGATCTCGCGCGCATCGGGTCCGCCTGGTTCCGGGGGCTGTCCGACGCGGGGGAGCGGCAGGACCGCGACTACCGGTTCGCGTGGTGGGTGATCGCCGCGACGATCCCGATCGTCGTCGTGGGGCTGGCCGCCCGGTCGCTGATCGAGGGGCCGCTCGCCTCCCTGTGGGTGGTGGCCGGCTCCCTGATCGTCGGCAGCGGCGTGATGTGGGTCGCCGAACAGGTGGGCCGGCGCAGGCGCGCGGAGGAGGACACCCGGTTCCGGGACGCGATGCTCGTCGGCGGTTCGCAGATCCTCGCTTTGCTGTTCCCCGGTTTCTCCCGCTCCGGCGCCACCATGTCCACCGCGCTGCTGCTGGACCTCGACCGGGTCGCCGCCACCCGGCTCTCGTTCTTCCTCGGCATTCCCGCCCTCACCGGCGCCGGGCTCTACGAGCTGAAGGACGCCCTCGGCGCGGGGGTGGGCGCGGCCCCGCTGATCGCAGGCACCACCGTGTCGTTCGCGGTCGCGTACGCTTCGGTCGCCTGGCTGCTGAAGTTCGTGACCAGGCACTCCTTCCAGGTGTTCGTGTCGTACCGGATCGTGGTGGGCGTCCTGCTGTTCGGGTTGCTCGCCGCCGGTGGGCTCAGCTGACGAGGCCCACCCCCACGAGGCCGTCACACGGCGCACGGCTGATCCACCACCGCTCGTGACCTGGAAGATCGAATACGGGCCCCCTTGACAGCCCCCTCCGGTCACCCGCAGGATCACCCCCGTGAACCTGTCAGACAGCCAGACAGGTGGCTCGGCACCCCGGCGCGTCAGCGCCATGGAAGCGGTGCTCACCCACCTCCGCGACGCCATCGAGCGCGGCAAGTACGCCATCGGGGACAAGCTCCCCTCGGAGGCGGAGCTCTGCCGACAGCTCGAAGTGAGCCGTCCGGTCCTGCGCGAGGCGCTGCGCGCCCTCCAGGTGATGGGGCTGACCCAGTCCCGCACCGGCAAGGGCACCTTCGTGATCGCGAACGCCGTCGAGGACCCCACCTTCGGCGACTACGCGGCCAGCGACCTGCTGGAGGTGCGCCGCCACGTGGAGATCCCGGTCGCCGGATACGCGGCGGTGCGCCGTACCCCGGAGAACCTGGACCACCTGGCCCACCTGCTGGACCGGATGGAGCGGGAGACCGACACGACCGCCTGGGTCGCGATGGACACCCTCTTCCACCTGGCCGTGGCCGAAGCCGCCCAGAACCCGGTGTTCCGCCGGGTGATCGAGGAGATCCGGGACGCGCTGGCCCGCCAGTCGGCCTTCCTCAACGAGCTGGGCGGCCGGCGCGAGCAGTCCAACCGTGAGCACCGGGCCATCGTCGAGGCGCTGATCGACGGTTCCGAACACGACGCGGTGGAGGCGATGTCCCACCACCTCGACCGCGTCGAGACCACCCTCACCGACATCGTGCGTTCCCCACGCACGGAGAGTTCCACGGAAGGCGGACCCGAGGCGTGAGCGAGCAGTCCCTCGAGAAGGACGACGTAGGGGCCGGGCAGTCGCCGGCCCACGTCGACGCCGGAGACGCCGGCTACAGCAAGTCCCTGAAGTCCCGCCACGTCAACATGATCGCCATCGGCGGAGCGATCGGCACCGGCCTCTTCCTCGGCGCCGGCGGACGTCTCGTCGACGCGGGCCCGTCCCTCTTCATCGCCTACGCGGTCTGCGGAGTCTTCGCCTTCCTCGTCGTCCGCGCACTGGGCGAACTGGTGCTGTACCGGCCCTCCTCGGGCGCCTTCGTGTCCTACGCCCGGGAGTTCCTCGGCGAGAAGGGCGCGTACACGGCCGGCTGGATGTACTTCCTGAACTGGGCCACCACCGGAATCGCCGACATCACCGCGGTCGCCCTCTACACCCACTACTGGGGCATGTTCTCCGACATCCCCCAGTGGGTCATCGCGCTCATCGCGCTCGGGGTCGTCCTCGCCGTGAACCTGATCTCGGTGAAGATGTTCGGCGAACTGGAGTTCTGGTTCGCGATCATCAAGGTCGGCGCGCTCGTCACCTTCATGCTGATCGGCATCTTCCTGCTGGTCACCCAGCAGCCCGTCGACGGCCACACCCCCGGCCCGTCCCTGATCACCGACAACGGCGGCATCTTCCCCAACGGTCTGCTGCCCATGCTGCTGATCATCCAGGGTGTCGTCTTCGCCTACGCCTCCGTCGAACTGGTCGGCGTCGCGGCGGGCGAGACCGAGAACCCCGAGAAGATCATGCCGAAGGCGATCAACTCGATCATGTGGCGCGTCGGTCTGTTCTACGTCGGCTCCGTCCTGCTGCTGGCGATGCTGCTGCCCTGGTCCTCGTACAAGGCCGGCGAGAGCCCCTTCGTCACGGTGCTCTCCAACATCGGCGTCCCGGCGGCCGGCGGCATCATGAACCTGGTCGTGATGACCGCGGCCATGTCCTCGCTCAACTCGGGCCTGTACTCCACCGGCCGCATCCTGCGCTCCATGGCGATGGCGGGCTCCGCCCCGAAGTTCACCGGCGTGATGAGCCGCAACCAGGTCCCCTACGGCGGCATCCTGCTCACCAGTGGCATCTGCGTGCTGGGCGTCGGGCTCAACTTCGTGGTCCCGGCCGACGCGTTCGAGATCGTGCTCAACTTCGCCGCGATCGGCATCATCTGCACCTGGGGCATGATCATGATCTGTCACCTGGTGTTCTGGCAGAAGACCGAGAAGGGCGAGCTGACCCGGCCGAGCTACCGGCTGCCGGGCTCCCCGTGGACCGAACTGGTGACCCTGTTCTTCCTGGCGTCGGTCCTCGTCCTGATGTACGCGGACGGCGGCGCGGGCCGCACGACCGTGCTGTGCCTGCCCCTCATCGTGTTGGCGCTGATCGCGGGGTGGTTCGGCGTGCGTCGCCGGGTCGCCCAGCAGTCGGCCGGAGTGAAGAAGTGATTCACGCAGTGACGTACGACCCCACGACCACCGGCGCCGCGGCGATCCCTGCGGCTCCGGTGGCCGCGGCCCCCGCGATCCGGGAACCGCTCCACGCCCCCGTCGCCCACCTCGTACGCGGAGGTGTCATCGAGGGCATCCACCACGGCTCCGTCGTGGTGCTGGGAGCCGACGGGGAGGTGGAACTCCAACTCGGCGACATCGAGGCCGCGTTCTACCCCCGGTCGGCGCTCAAGCCGGTCCAGGCCGTGGCGATGCTGCGTGCCGGACTCCCCCTGGACGGCGAACTGCTGTCGCTGGCCGCCGCCAGCCACTCCGGCGAGGAACGCCACCTCGCCGGAGCCCGGCGGATCCTGGAGCTGGCCGGGGCCGCCGAGGACGATCTGCGCAACGTCACCGACATGCCGTACGACCCGGCCGTCCGGGACGCGTGGATACGCGAGGGAAGGCAGCCCTCCCGACTCGCGCAGAACTGCTCGGGCAAGCACGCGGCCATGCTCTACACGTGCAAACTCAACGGCTGGTCCCTGGACGACTACCTCGACCCGGCCCACCCGTTGCAGCAGGCCATCGCCGAGATCGTCGAGGACCTCACCGGGCAGGCCATCGCCCGGGTCACCGTCGACGGCTGCGGCGCCCCCCTGTTCTCCGTCTCCCTGCACGGCCTCGCCCGCGCCCTCGCCCGGATCACCACCGCCGCCGAGGGCACCCCCGAGTGCATGGTCGCGGACGCCATGCGCGCGCACGCCGAGATGGCCTCCGGCACCGGACGTGACGTCGCCGCACTGATGCGGGCGGTGCCCGGACTGCTCACCAAGGACGGCTTCGAGGGCGTCCAGGTCGCCGCGCTGCCCGACGGCCGGGCCGTCGCCGTGAAGATCTCCGACGGTGCCGACCGGGCCCGGGTCCCCGTCACCGCCGCGGCCCTGGCCCGCGTCGGCGTCGACCCGGCCGCCCTCGCCCCGTTCGCGGGCGCCCCGCTGCTCGGCGGCGGCCACGTCGTCGGACACATCCGACCGGCCAGGGCGCTCGACCCGCTCGCGGAGGCCACGGACGGCTGAAGCCGCTCGCGGCCCACTCGTTCGGCCTCGGGGTCAGCCCATGGATCCGACGGAGATCTGAACCCCTGGCCCCCGCGATCTCGTCTCCCTTCGAACCGCCCTCCGACGGCGCGACCCCTCAGGGGCCGCGCCCGAGGAAGGCGGCCACCCGCACCCGCCTCAAAGAAGAGGACCCGTACCACCATGACCGCCGCAGCGACCCGCAGCGAACACGATCTGCTCGGAGACCGTGACGTCCCCGCCGACGCGTACTGGGGCGTCCACACCCTGCGCGCCACGGAGAACTTCCCGATCACGGGCACCCCGATCTCCGCCTACCCCCATCTGGTCGACGCCCTGGCCGCCGTCAAGGAGGCCGCCGCCCGTGCCAACGAGGAACTCGGCCTGCTCGCCCCCGAGAAGGCCGCCGCGATCATCGAGGCCTGCCGGGAGATCCGCGAGGGCAAGCTGCACGACCAGTTCGTCGTCGACGTGATCCAGGGCGGAGCCGGCACCTCCACCAACATGAACGCCAACGAGGTGATCGCCAACCGCGCGCTGGAGCTGCTGGGCCACGCCAAGGGCCAGTACGCGCACCTGCACCCCAACGAGGACGTCAACCTCGGCCAGTCCACCAACGACGTCTACCCCACCGCCGTCAAGATCGCCACGGTCTTCGCGGTCCACGGCCTGCTCAAGGCGATGGCCGTCCTCCAGGACTCCTTCGCCCGCAAGGCCGTCGAGTTCCGCGAGGTGCTCAAGATGGGCCGTACACAGTTGCAGGACGCGGTGCCGATGACGCTGGGCCAGGAGTTCTCCGCGTTCGCCGTCATGATCGACGAGGACCGCAGCCGCCTCGACGAGGCCGTCGAGCTGATCCACGAGATCAACCTCGGCGCCACCGCCATCGGCACCGGCCTCAACGCACCGGCGGGCTACGCCGAGTCGGCGCGCCGCCACCTCGCCGAGATCACGGGGCTGCCGCTGGTCACGGCCGCGAACCTGGTCGAGGCCACCCAGGACTGCGGCGCGTTCGTGCAGATGTCGGGCGTCCTCAAGCGCATCGCCGTCAAGCTCTCCAAGAGCTGCAACGACCTGCGGCTGCTGTCCTCCGGGCCGCGCGCCGGCCTCAACGAGATCAACCTGCCACCGGTGCAGGCCGGTTCGTCCATCATGCCCGGCAAGGTCAACCCGGTGATCCCCGAGGTCGTCAACCAGGTCGCCTTCGAGGTCATCGGCAACGACGTCACCATCACCATGGCCGCCGAGGCGGGACAGCTCCAGCTCAACGCCTTCGAACCGATCATCCTGCACTCCCTCTCGGAGTCCCTCACCCACCTGCGCGCGGCCTGCCTCACCCTCGCCGAGCGCTGCGTGGACGGCATCACCGCCAACACCGATCAGCTCCGGGCGAGCGTGGAGAACTCCATCGGCCTGGTCACCGCCCTCAACCCGCACATCGGTTACACCGCGGCCACCGACATCGCCAAGGAGGCACTCGCCACCGGCCGGGGCGTGGCAGAACTCGTCCAGGAGAAGGGCCTGTTGCCCGCCGAACGGCTCCGGGAACTGCTGCGGCCCGAGGTCCTCGCGGGCAGCGGCGCCCAGCCGGCTTGATGGATTCCCCCGACTTCCGGGCGATCCTGGAACGCATCGCCGAGGAGATCGAACGGACCCCGGGCAGCGGCCGGCCCGCCGACTACATCCCCGCGCTCGCGGCCCGCGACCCGCGCCACTTCGGCATGGCCGTCGCGGAGCCGGACGGCACGGTGTACGGCGTGGGGGACTGGCGCGAGCCGTTCTCCACGCAGTCCATCACCAAGGTCTTCACCCTCGCGCTCGATCTGGCGCGCGAGGGTGACGCCCTCTGGGAACACGTGGGCCGCGAGCCCTCAGGCAATCCCTTCAACTCCCTGGTCCAGCTGGAGTACGAGAACGGCATCCCGCGCAACCCGTTCATCAACGCGGGCGCCCTCGTCGTCACCGACCGTCTGCACACCCGGACCGGTGACGCGGCGGGCACGCTGCTGTCCTTCCTCCGCACGGAGAGCGGCAACCCCGGCCTGGACTTCGACCCGCAGATCGCCGCCTCCGAGTCCGCCCACGGCGACCGCAACGCCGCCCTCGCCCACTTCATGGCGTCGTACGGCAACATCGACAACCCCGTACCGGTCCTCCTCGACCAGTACTTCCGCCAGTGCTCCCTCACCGCCTCCTGCGCCGACCTCGCCCTCGCCACCACCTTCCTGGCCCGGCACGGCCTGCGCGCCGACGGCACCCGCCTGCTGACCGGCAGCCAGGCGAAACAGGTCAACGCGGTGATGCTCACCTGCGGCACGTACGACGCCGCCGGTGAATTCGCGTACCGCGTGGGCCTGCCCGGCAAGAGCGGCGTGGGCGGCGGCATCATCGCGGTCGTGCCCGGCCGTTGCACGCTCTGTGTGTGGAGCCCGGGGCTGGACGAGCGGGGCAACTCGGTGGCCGGAGTGGCGGCCCTGGACCGGTTCACGACCCTGACAGGGCTGTCGATCTTCTGACCCGCTCCCCGTACAGGGAACCCGCTCCCCGTACTGGGAACCCGCTCCCGGAACCGGGCCCGCCACCACCGGCACCGAACCCGCCGCCCCGCCCGAGGCGGCGGGTTCGCTCATGGTCACGCCCCCGTACCCGCCCGGAGGGCGCGACGTCGCTTCCACGCCACCCGGCGTTGACAGCCTGACCGAGTGTTGGCCATCGCTTTTCCCGTCGACCTGCGCCGCTGCCAGGCACTAGGCCTGGCCGGATCCGCCTTTCTCGCCCTGGGAGGTGAAACCGCCGGAGCCCTGCCCGTGCGGGATCTGCTCTCGCCGACCTCGGGGCGCGGCGCCCTGGGGCTCGTCGGCGTCTACTTCGGCATCGTCCTCCTGACGGCCGCCTGGGCGCTGCTGGGCAAGGTGATACGCGGCCCGGAACCACCGACTCCCCGCGCCCTGCTGCCCGTTCTGGCTCTCTGGGCGGCACCGCTGCTGCTCGCGCCCCCGTTGTTCAGCCGGGACGTCTACAGCTACCTCGCCCAGGGCGCCATGGTCGACGCGCACATGGACGTCCACCTGCACGGCCCCGCCCGGCTCGGCGGACCGCTCGCCGACGAGGTGGCCCCGATGTGGCGGCACACCGCGACACCGTACGGCCCGGTCTTCCTCGCCCTGGCCTCCGCGCTGTCCGCCCTGACCGAGGGCCGGACACCGGCCGGGCTCATCGGGATGCGACTGATCGCCCTGCTCGGCGTGGCGCTGATGGCCGTGGCGCTGCCCCGCCTCGCCCGGCTCAGCGGAGCCGATCCGGCGGTCGCCCTCTGGCTCGGAGCGCTCAACCCGCTCGTCCTCCTGCACCTGGTGGCAGGGGCCCACAACGACGCGATGATGCTGGGTCTGCTGGGCGTCGGGCTGGTGCTCGCGCGGGGCCGCTGGTACCTCGTCGGCGTCGTCCTGGTCACGCTCGCCGCGCTGGTGAAGGCGCCCGCCGCGCTCGGGCTGGTGGCGGTGGTGGTGCTGCGCGGCCGTACGGGACGGGTCCGGACGGCGGCGGGGACCCTGGCCGTCGCCGTCGTCACCACGGCCGCCGCCACCGCCCTGGCCGGCACGGGATACGGCTGGATCTCCGCGCTGCGCACACCCGTGTCCCCGCAGAACTGGGCACCCACCACCGTCCTCGGCCACGCCACCGGCACCCTGCTGCACGACCTCGGCAGCGACCTGGCCCCCCTCGCGCTCCCGGCCTGGCGTGCCGCCGGACTGCTGCTGACCCTCGCCGTCGTCGGCCACATCTGGTTCCGGCTGCGACCCGGCCCCGTCTACGCGCTCGGCCTCAGCCTGGCCGCCGTGGCCGCGCTGGGCCCGGCGATCCGTCCCTGGTACGCCCTGTGGGGCCTGTTCCTCATCGCCGCCGCCGCCCGGGACGTCTCCGTGCAGCGCCGGGCCACGGCCGTCAGCGGGGTGCTCGCGCTCGCCGTCCTGCCGAGCGGGAACCCGGCGGACACCGAGCAGATCGTCCTCGCCGTATGCGGGGGAGTGCTCGCGGTGGTCGTGCTGTGGCAGGCCGAACAGGTCTTCCGGGCGCCGGTCCTGGAGCGCACGGCATGAGCGAACCACGCCCGAGGCGGCTCCGGCCACGCACCGAACGGGCCCGCGTCCTCGTCGTCCTCGGGGCGGCCGTCGCCGTCACCGTCTTCACCGCGACCGTCCCGCTGCTGCGCGACTTCTTCGACCTGCGCGTCTACCACGGCACGATCGACACCTGGGTCCACCACGACGGCCGTGTCTACGACTATCTGGTGCCGGGCACGACCTACGGCTTCACCTATCCGCCGTTCGCGGCCGTCGTCATGCTGCCGATGGCGCTGGTCGGACTGCGCACCGCGATCGTGCTGTGCCTGGGGCTGAACCTGGCGGCGCTCGCGGCCGTCCTGTACGTCCTCGCCGGGTCGTCGGCGCGCCGTCACGGCTGGTTCGGTGTCTCCCTCGCACTCTGCGCCCTGGCGTTGTTCGAACCGTTGCGGGACACCTTCAGCTTCGGGCAGGTCAACCTGTTGCTGCTGGCCCTGGTCCTCGCCGACGCCCGGCTGCTGGCCACGGGCCGGGGCCGCCTGGCGGGGGTGGGCATCGGTCTGGCGGCGGCGGTCAAGCTGACGCCCGCGATCTTCATCGGACTGCTGCTGCTCGCCCGGCGGTGGCGCGCCGCCGGGCTCGCGACCGCCGTCGCCGCGGCCGCCACCGCGGCGGCGGCCTGGATCGCCCCGGCCGCCTCGCGCTTCTACTGGACCGAGGCGCTGTGGGACACCAGCCGTGTCGGCCGCCTCGACTACGTCTCCAACCAGTCGTTGCAGGGCGTCCTGGCCCGGCTCGTGGCCCCGCACGAACCGAGCCGTGTCCTCTGGGCGTCGCTGGTGCTCGTGGTGCTGTGCGTGTGGGTGCGGCGGACCCGGTCGGCGGTGCGCGCCGACGACTGGATCGCCGCCTTCGCCCTGACCGGGCTGACCGGCTGTCTGGTCAGCCCGATCACCTGGGTGCACCATCTGGTGTGGCTGCTGCCGTCCTTCGCCGTCCTGCTGCGGCACCGGCGGCTGCTGCCGCTCACGGCGGCGCTGTACGGGGTGCTGTGCAGCAGCGTCGTCTGGCTGTGGTTCGACGGCGCGTCCGGCGTCGACGGCTTCGTCGGTGCCAACACCTATGTGTGGATCACGCTCGGTCTGCTGCTGTGGCTGCCGGTCGGTCAGCCCCGGGTGGACCGGCCGTGCCTGAGCCGCAGCACAAGGGCCACGGCCGCCGCGCCCACTCCGGCCGCGCCCGTGACCGCGCCCACCACCGGCCAGCCGGGGACGGCCGACCCGGCACCCTCCGCGCGGACCTCGGCCGACGCGGGGCCGGCCTCAGGTGCCGCCGCCGGGCGCGGGGGAAGGAGCGAGCCCACGGCGTCCACGCGCCCGGCGGCACCGAACCCCCAGTCCAACAGGGAGCGCGCCTCCTCGTAGACGGCGAAGCCACCACCCGACTCGGGACGCATCACCGTCACGACGAGGGTGCGCCCGCCCCGTTTCGCGGCCGCGATCAACGTGTTGCCCGCGTTGGTGGTGTAGCCGTTCTTGACGCCGATCAGCCCGGGGTAGCGCTCGACCCCGGCGCCGGTGAGCAGTCGGTTGGTGTTCTGGATGCCGTACGACCAGCCGCCCGCGGGGAACTTCGCGCTGGCGGTGGCGCAGTACCCGGCGAACTCCGCGTTGCGCAGCCCGGCCCGCCCGAACACCGCCAGGTCGTAGGCGGACGACACCTGACCGGGCGCGTCGTAGCCGTCGGGGGAGACGACGTGGGTGTCGCGGGCGCCCAGGGCGCGGGCCTTGTCCCGCATCTGCTCGGCGGTGGCCTTCCAGCCGCCGTTGAGGTGGGCCAGGACGCGGACGGCGTCGTTGCCCGAGCTGAGGAAGACCCCGCGCCACAGGTCGGCGACGGTGTACGTGCGGTTCTCCTTGATGCCGACCAGGCTGCTCCCGGCGCCGATGCCCGACAGTTCCTCGCGCTTCACGGTGTGTCTCAGGCCCGCCGGGAGGCCCGGCAGCACGGTGAGCGCGAACAGCGTCTTCAGCGTGCTCGCGGGCGGCAGTCTGCGGTGCGCGTCGTGCGCGGCGAGCACCGCGCCGCTGTCGGCGTCGGCCACCAGCCACGACACCGCGGACACGTCCTGCGGCACCTCGGGCGCCCCGGCCCGGGGCCGTACCGGTGTCCCCTGCCCGTACAGGGACGGTGACCCCTGCGCGGCCTTGGCGTCCTGCGTGCCCGTCCCGGACCGGGGGCCGGCGGCTTCCGGGTCGGTCGCGACGGCCAGGGCCCCGAGCGCGCAGACGGCGGTGCAGCACACGGCGAGGCGGGCCGCACGGGCAGCGCGGGCGCCACGGGGGGCGCGAGCAGCACGGGAAGCGCGGGAGCGGAATCCGATGGTCATACCGCAAACGTAGGAAGGGGCGAGCCGTAGTCCGGGATGCCCGGGCCGAGCGCACGGATCGAGCACCCGGATGCCGCATGTCAGGCTGTCGGCAGCGTGGGGCGCACCTGTCGCAGGAAGGTCGCGTTGTCCGGCGTGGCGCGCATGCGCTCCAGCAGCGTCTCCAGGTTCGTCTGCCCCTCGTGCGACCGCAGGGCCCGCCGCAGACCGCGCACGGCCGCCAACTCGCCTGCCGAAAAAAGGAGTTCCTCGCGGCGGGTGCCGGAGGAGGTGATGTCCACGGCCGGGAAGACCCGCCGGTCGGCGAGGGCGCGGTCCAGGCGGAGTTCCATGTTGCCGGTGCCCTTGAGCTCCTCGAAGAAGAAGCCGTCGGCGCGGGACCCGGTCTCCACGAGGGCGGTGGCCAGGATGGTGAGGGAGCCGGCCTCCTCGGTCAGCCGGGCTGCGCCGAACAGCCGCTTGGGGCCCTGCAGCGCGGCGGCGTCGACCCCGCCGCTGAGGGTGCGGCCACCGGCGGCGGCCGCGTTGTTGTGGGCCCGGCACAGCCGGGTCAGGGAGTCCAGGAGGATCACGACGTCCTCGCCCTGTTCGACGAGCCGCTTGGCGCGCTCCACGACGAGTTCGGCGAGCGCGACGTGCTGCTTGGGGGACCGGTCGAACGTCGAGGCGTACACCTCGCCCCGTACGGAGCGCCGCATGTCGGTCACCTCCTCGGGCCGTTCGTCGAGGAGGACCACCATCAGGCGGGCCTCTGGGTGGTTGGCGGCGATCGCGGCCGCCGTCTGCTGCAACAGGACGGTCTTGCCGGTCTTGGGCGGGGCCACGATCAGCCCGCGCTGTCCCTTGCCGAGGGGTGCGACGAGGTCGACCAGACGGCCCGTCAGCCCGCTCGCCGGGTGTTCCAGCCGCAGGCGCTCGCGGGGATGCAGCGGGGTGAGGTCGTGGAAGTGTGGGCGGCCGCGCAGCTCTTGAGGCGTACGGCCGTTGACCCGCTCGACCTCGGTGAGGGCGCGCCGACCGTCGTACACGCCCTCGACGGTGTCGCCCTTGCGCAGGCCGTACCGGCGGATCAGCGCGGCGGAGACCTGGGGGTCGGAGGGGGTGGGCAGGCAGCCCTCGACGCGCAGGTGGCCGTGTCCGCCCTGCGCGCCCTGTCCGCCGCGTGCGGTCTCCAGGACGCCGGTGACCCGGACCGGAGGCCGAGGCTGAGTGGAAGTGCGTTCGAGTGTGGTGCTGGTCATGAAGGAGGGTCCTTTCGAGGACGTGGGAAAACGCGTGGGAAGCGAGGGGGAGGGCACACACCCGGAGTTCGGCTGAGCCGTGCACGGCCGCGTTTCGAGAGGCGGCCCGTGTGTCGCGGGTGGTTGCGGTGAAGCCGACGGCCGGTCGGGTGTCGACGGGCGGTTCGGCGAGAGAGATCTCAGGAGCTGAGCTGAGCTGAGAGAGAGCGGCACCGGCGCCCAATGAGGGGCGATACACATGTGCCGAGTTCAGCGTACCACCACCGGCGGCCGATTGTGCGGAGTCCTTACCGACGGCTTACCCCTGGGCGTTGAACCGATCTCGGGGAGCCCCCGTACAGATGGGGGCACCGCCAGCGGTCTTCGCACGGAAGGAACGTCGCGTGTCGCTCTTCACGCGCTCCAGCCCATCACCCGACACGGACGGGACCAGCCGGCCGTCGGATCAGGACACACCGGCGAAGACCGTCGAACCCGTGCGCCGGTGGCGCGGGTACCGGACGGCGTTCCGCAGGAAGTACCCCGTCGCGGCGCGGAACGTGTCGTGGGGCGTCACGGCGCTGGCCGCCGCCCTGGTGTTCTTCGCGCTGCTGATGCCCGGCAAGATCGAGTACTTCGAGGCGCGGCAGTTCCTGCGCATACCGGTGGAACCCATCCTCGCCGCCGCCCTGATGCTGGTGCTGCCGCGACGGCCGAGACTGGTCGCCGCGGTCGTCGTCGGGGTCGGCCTGGCCGCGCTGGTCGTCGTGAAGGCGCTCGACATCGGCTTCAACCAATTCCTCGGCCGGGGCTTCAACGTCGTCCTCGACTGGGGCCTGCTGGACGACGCCGAGTCCTACGTCCAGGACACGCTGGGCCCGACGGGCGCGACGGCCGCCGTGGTCGGTCTCGTGGTCCTGGTGCTGACGCTGTTCGTCGTCATGGCACTGGCGGTCGTACGGCTCGTCGAGCTCCTGGTCCGCGACCGGGATCGGGCGACCCGGGGCACGATCGTCGCCGGTACCGCGTGGATCACCTGCGCGGCGCTCGGCCTGACACCGATCGAGGACACGGCGGTCGCCTCCAGGAGCACCATCGGGTTCGTGCAGGACCGATGGGGCCGGGTCCAGGAGACCCTGCGCGACGAGGCCGCCTTCGCCGAGGAGGCCAAGAAGGATGCCTTCGCCGATGTGCCCGCCGACCGGCTGCTGACCGGACTGCGTGGCAAGGACGTCATGATCACCTTCATCGAGAGCTACGGCCGCGCGGCCCTGGAGGACCCGGCCATCGCACCGGGCGTCGACGCGGCCCTCGACGAGGAGGGCGAGGCCCTGACCGAGGCCGGATTCGCGGCGAAGAGTGGCTGGTTGACCTCCGCGACGTACGGCGGCAGCAGCTGGCTCGGCCACTCCACGTTCCTGACGGGCCTGTGGATCGACAACCAGAGCCGCTACCGCACGGTCACCGCCGGCGAACGCCTCACGCTGCCCGGCGCGTTCCACAAGAGCGGCGCCTGGCGGACGGTCGGCATCGTGCCCGGGGTGCAGAAGAACTGGCCGGAAGGCGACTTCTACGGCCTCGACAAGGTCTACGACTCCCGCGATCTCGGCTACCGGGGACCGAAGTTCAGCTGGTCGACCATGCCCGACCAGTACGCCCTCACCGCGTTCGAGCGCCTGGAGGCCGCCAAGAAGGGCGACAAGCCGCTGATGTCGGAGATCATCCTGACCTCCAGCCACCAGCCCTGGGCACCGCTGCCGGAGATGGTCGGCTGGGACGAGGTCGGCGACGGCTCCGTCTACCGGGACATCGAGAAGGCCGGCAAGGACCCCGCCGACGTGTTCACCGACCCCGTCGAGGTGAAGGAGGAGTACGGCAAGTCCGTGCAGTACTCGCTGCACAGCCTCCTGCAGTACGTGGAGAGGTACGGCGACGAGAACACCGTCCTGGTCTTCCTCGGCGACCACCAGCCCATGGCGAGCGTCAGCGGCAACGGCGCGAGCCACGACGTACCGGTCACCGTCGTGGCCCACGACCCCGAGGTCCTCGACCGGATCGACGACTGGGGCTGGTCCGACGGCCTGCGCCCCGGCGACGACGCCCCGGTCTGGCGCATGGACACCTTCCGCGACCGTTTCCTGACGGCGTACGGCGAGGAGCCGAAGGCGGCCGGCCCGCCCGCGCCGTAGAAGGCCGTAGCAGGACGACGTCGGCGCGGGCACCCGTGTCGCGCGGGGCTAACCGTCGAGCTCGAAGATCCCGTACCCGAAGCCCCGTGCGGTGACCGTGCCGTCCGCGATCTCCACGCCCTGCCCCTCCAGGGTGCTCCGGACGGCGCGCGTGGAGGGGCAACGGGCCGTGTCGCGCTGGGGGTTGACCACCACGAGATACCGTCCGCCCCGGACGTACACGAACGGATAGCCCGCGTGCAGCACCTCCACCGATCCGCCGGAGCCCAGCTCGGGGGTCCGGCGGCGCAGGGCGATCAGACGGTGCACGAGGTGGAGGAGCGAGGCGCCGTCGGCGCGCTGGGCGGCGACGGTCGGGCGGTCGGGGGAGAGGTCCACGGGGAGGTAGAGACGGTGGGCGGGTGCGGTGGAGAAGCCCGCGTTCGGGGTGTCGTCCCACTGCATGGGCGTGCGGGAGCCCGCGCGGTTGTAGCCGGGGCCGAGGACGCTGCCCTCCTTGTCGGGCAGGCCCGGGACGTACCGCATGCCGATCTCGTCGCCGTAGTAGATCGCCGGGAGCGTCGGCCAGGTCAGCTGGAAGGTGAAGGCCGCGGGGAGCTGATCGGGCGTGCGGGGACCGCAGTTGAGGCGGGAGAAGTCGTGGTTGGCGGTGGGCAGGGAGACGAAGCCCGCACCGGCGACGGCCGTTTTCGCCCGCTGCCAGGCCTCGACGAAGGGGTTCGGCGAGCCCCCGCCGCTCGCGTCGAAGAAGCAGTCGAGGGGGTCCCAGTGCTCGTGGACCGTGCCCTGGCTGTTGTTCCACAGCGAACGCAGGGCGAGGCCGTCGGTGGGGCCGCCGAAGTGGAGGAAGAAGTCGGCGTGGAAGCCGGCCGGGATCGACACCTCCGGCTCGCCCCACTCGGCGAGCAGCACGGCGTCCGGGTGGGCGGTGTCCAGCCAGTGCCGCAGCTCCGTCCAGACACCGGCGGTCTCGGTCCTGTCCGGGTCGTCCTTGACCAGCGACGCGGCCATGTCGACGCGGAATCCGCAGATGCCGAGGCTCAGCCAGTGGTCCATGATCGTGCGCAGGGCGCGGCGGTTGGCGCGCGGTCCGTCGGCGTCGACCGGCAGCCGCCACGGCTCGGCCGGATTGTCGCGGGCGTAGCCGAAGTTGAGGGCGGGCTGGGAGTCGAAGAAGTTCGGGAGGTACGCCCCCGGCCGGGTGCCGGGGGAGGCGACGAACCCGTCGGGCCGGCCCTCCGCCGTCCAGATGTAACGGTGGTCGCCCGGGTCGTTCGCCGAGGCCCGGAACCACGGGTGGTCGATCGACGTGTGGCCGGCGACGAGATCCAGCAGGATCCGGATGCCCCGGCGGCCCGCCTCGTCGACGAGCCTCGCCAGGTCCTCGTTCGAGCCGTAGCGCGGGGCGACGGTCAGATAGTCCGCGACGTCGTACCCGGCGTCGCGGAACGGTGAGACGAAACAGGGGTTCAGCCAGACGGTGTCGACGCCCAGCCAGGACAGATGGTCGAGACGGTCGGTGATCCCGGGGAGATCCCCGATGCCGTCCCCGTCGGAGTCGGCGAAGGACTGCGGATAGATCTGGTAGAAGACGGCGTCGGCCAGCCAGGTCGGGGCGGGACGGAACGAAGTCATGTCCCGGACCTTAGGCGAGAGTCCACGCCCGGCGCTGCCCCGAGTCAGGGCCTAAGCTGAGGTGATGTTCACCCCGCAAGGCCCCAGCCTCCGCGAACTCGCCGTCCAGGCGCTCTCCTCCGTCGAACACGGCTACGACCTGCTCGCTCCCAAGTTCGACCAGACCCCGTTCCGCACTCCGGACTCCGTCCTGGAGGCGGTCGAGGCGGCCCTGTCGTCGATGGGCCCCTTCGAGGACGGCCTGGACCTCTGCTGCGGCACCGGCGCCGGGATGGAGGTGCTGCGCGAGGTCTGCCGCAAGAGCGTCACCGGTGTGGACATCAGCGCCGGGATGCTGACGGTGGGCAGGGAGCAGGTGGGCGCCGGGGGCGCTTCCGTCGGCGGCGAAGGCCCCCTCCTCTCCTGGGTGCGCGGCGACGCCCTCGCCCTCCCCTTCACCTCGGCCTTCGACCTGGTCGTCAGCCTCGGCGCGTTCGGGCACTTCCTGCCCGAGCAGCTGCCGCGTCTGTTCTCCGAGGTCCACTCCGTCCTGAGACCGGGCGGTCGCTTCGCGTTCCCGCTGCCGGCGCCCGCCCCTGCGCGCTCCCCCTGGTACTGGGCGGCCCTGGGCTTCGACGCGGCGATGCGGGTGCGCAACGCGCTCTGGCGGCCGCCGTTCGTCATGTACTACCGGCCGTTCCAACTCGGCGTCGTACGGCCCGAGTTGGAACGCGCCGGATTCGAGGTGGAACTGTTCGCGCTGCCGGAGTTCGGCCGGCGGCCCGACGGCAGCCCCCGCTGTCGCCTGGTGGTGGCCACCCGCCAGGGCTGACCGGGACCCGCCGGCCGAGCCTCAACGAGTCGACTTGGCCGCCGACTTGATCAGCGCGGTCACCTTGTCCGGGTGGGACATCATCACCACGTGCGAGGAGTCGACCTCGACGGTGTGCGAGCCCGCCCGTTTCGCCTGGAAGCGCTCCAGAGCGGGGGAGATCGTCTTGTCCCCGGTGGCGACCATGAACCAGGAGGGGATCGTGCGCCACGCCGCGGCCTGCGCCGTGGACTGGAACGCCGCGAGGCTGACCGGGCGTTGGGACACCGCCAGCACCGAGGTCTGTGAACGCGGCAGGTCGCCGGCGAACACGTCGTGGAACTTGTCGGGCTTGATGGCCACGTCGGGATGGCCGGCCCCGTCCGGAAGCGCCTCCAGCGCCGGGTTGAGCTCGGAGCCCGGGAAGCGGTTCGCGAGTTCGCCGAGCACCTCACCCTTGTCGGGCATGAAGGCCGCCACGTACACCAGCGCCTTCACCTCGGGCACGGACGCGGCGGCCTCGGTGACGACGGCACCGCCGTAGGAGTGCCCGACGACGATCTTCGGGCCGTCGATCGTGCCGAGGAGCGAGGCGAGGTACCCGGCGTCCGCCTGCAGGCCCCGGAGCGGGTTGGCCGGGGCGACGACCGGATAGCCGGCCTTCTTCAGCCGTGCGACGACACCGGACCAGCCGGAGGCGTCCGCGAAGGCGCCGTGCACCAGGACGACGGTGGGCTTCGGTGACGTGCGGTCGGCCGCGGGGGCGGCGGCCGACGGGATGACCGTCGCGGTGAGCATCCCGACCGTGACGGCGACGCCCAGGATCAGAGGACGGTGATGTCTGCGCATGTGTGTGTCAGCTCCTGACGAAGTCGAGAAATCGGCGTCGAAGGACCGCTGTTCGCTTCAGAAGACAGCGACGCGAGACAGCGAGGGACCACAGCTCGCTCGGGGTCGATGCTGGCACCGGACGGGGTGCGGGAATCGACTGAGCGCGCACTGACGCAGGACTCTCCGTGCAGGGGGAGCACACCCCTGACACACGTGGGGCGGGCCGCCCCACGGGTCACAGCGCGGCGTGGAGCGCGTCGACGAGCGCCATCTTGCGCGGGTCGTCGGCGATGTGCGGACCCATACGGTTCATGACATAGCCGAGGGAGACGCCGGCCTCCGGGTCGGCGAGACCGCAGGAACCGCCGTAGCCGTCGTGGCCGAAGGCCCTGGGGTTCGGCCCGTACGAACCGTGCGGCCCGCTCAGCCACAGGCCCAGCCCGATCTCCGTGTCCCGGCCGAACCCGGCCCCGAGCACCAGGTCACGGCAGGCGCCCTGCCCCTCACGGACCCGCTCGGCCGCCTTCGCCGACAGCACCTCCCGGCCGCCCCAGGTACCGCGCAGCGCGAGGACGCCGTACAGCGCGGCCACCGACCGCGCGGTGCCGTGGCCGTTGGCGGCCGGCACCTCGGCCGCCCGCCACTCCGGGGTGTTGGCCTGCGCCGCGCCGACCACCGGGTTGGCGAGGGCAGCCAGCGCGGTGGGCGTCAACTGGGCGAAGACCGCCGCCTGTTGACTGGCCGTCGCGGCCGGCGGATGCACCAGCTCGGCCACCCGTGACGCCTGCGCCTCGGGCAGCCCGATGGTGAAGTCGATGCCCAACGGGCCGGTCACCTCCCGCGCCAGGAAGGCGCCCGGCAGCAGCCCCGACACCCGCCGGACCACCTCACCGACGAGGAAGCCGAACGTCATGGCGTGGTACCCCGACCGCGTGCCCGGCTCCCACCACGGCTCCTGCGCGGCGAGCCGTTCGACGGTCAGCTTCCAGTCCAGGAGCTGCTCGAACGAGAGCGGCTCGCGCGGGCCCGCGAGCCCCGACCGGTGCGACAGCAGATGCCGGACGAGGACACGCTCCTTGCCCGCCGCCGCGAACTCCGGCCAGTACGCGGCCACCGGGGCGTCCAGGTCGAGCAGACCCCGGTCGACGAGGAGGTGCGCGCACAGCGCGGTCGCGCCCTTGGTCGTCGACCAGACGTTGACGACGGTGTCCCGCTCCCAGGGGCGGGTCCGCGCCGCGTCGGCCCAGCCGCCCCACAGGTCCACCACGGTCTCCCCGCCCAGCGTCACCGTGACCGCCGCCCCCAGCTCGTCACGCTCGGCGAAGTTCTCCTCGAACGCGTCGCGCACGGCCTCGAACCGCGCCTCGCAGTGACCCCGCACCTGAGACTGAGACATGAGTCCTCCGTCGTCCACGGCCGTGCGCCGGGACGGGTGCCGTCCGGGCCCCCTGAACATACCGACTGGTCGGACAGGGGGGAAGGCGTACGACGGGACCCACGGCTACCGCCCGGCCGCCGAGGGTTTCCGACCGGGAACAGCGGCCGGGCGGGCTCGGCGCTGACCGATCAGACGCGCGGGCACGTCGTTCTCAGAGCTGTGCGGCCAGCCAGCGCAGTTTGACCGCCTCCTGGTAGGGGCCGCCGCCCTCGTGGTCGTTGAAGTCGTAGACCTCGATGCGCTTGTTCGCCTCGGCCCAGGCGTTGAAGGCCGCGAACACCGTGGACGGCGGGCAGGTCTGGTCCTCCAGGGCCGCCGAGAACAGCGCGGCGGCCCGGCCGCGCGCGGCGAAGTGCACGGCGTCGAAGTAGGCGAGGGTGCGCCCGACCTGCTCCGTGCGGCCGCGGTGGGTCTTGAGGTACTTGCCGATCTCGCGGTACGGATCCCGGTCGGTGAGGATCGTGGAGCGCGGGAAGTCGCACAGGAACGGCACGTCGGGCGCGACCGCCACCAGGTCGGGGACGAGCCCGCCGACCGCGATCGAGATACCGCCGCCCTGGCTGGCGCCGACCACCGCGGTGCGGGCGGCGTCGGTCCGCGGATGCGCGCGGGCGGCCTCCACCGCGCGGACGGCGTCGGTGTAGACCCGGCGGTAGTAGTAGTTCTCGGGGGCGTCGATGCCCCGGGTCATGAAGCCGGGGAAGGCGGGAGCGCCCGCCACCGGGTCGGGGGTGTCGCCGCCACCGCCCCAGGCGCTGCCCTGGCCCCGGGTGTCCATGACGAAGTGCGCGTAGCCCGCCGAGGCCCACAGGAGGTGGGTGTGGGGCAGGCCGCGACCGCCGCCGTAGCCGATGAACTCCACGACGGTGGGCAGCGGTTCGGTCGCGTCGGCCGGGAGGACCAGCCAGCCCTTGACCGGGTGCCCGCCGAATCCGGAGTAGGTGACGTCGTACACCTCGACCGTCTTCAGAGGGGTCTCGACCGGCTCGAAACGGGCGTCCAGGTCGTGCGCGCGGGCCTCCTGGAGTGTCTTCGCCCAGAAGGCGTCGAAGTCCTCGGGCTCCGTCGAAGCGCTTCGATAACCACGGAGCTCGTCCAACGGCAGGTCGAACAGGGCCATGAAGGACCACCTTTTGAGTTCTGAGGTGCGGATGATCACACCGTACGTGGGGCGTCGCGGCCCGCCAAGGGGCTTCTCCCGGCCCGCGACGCCCCACGGATCATCCGCGGCCGGTGCCGGGGCTCACCTCTGGTCCGCCCCGACCAGGGCCCGTACCTCGAAGTCCTCGTACGCGCTCTCGTCCTCGCGCGGACCGAGACGCGAGCCGAGCCAACCCAGCAGGAAACCCGCGGGGATCGACACGATGCCCGGGTTCTGCAGCGGGAACCACGCGAAGTCGGCGTTCGGGTAGACCGAGCCGGCCGTGGAGGAGACCACCGGCGAGAAGACCACGAGCAGCACCGAGGTGGCCAGACCGCCGTACAGGCTGAGCAGGGCGCCGCGCGCGGTGAACCCCCGCCAGAACAGGCTGTAGACGATGGTCGGCAGGATGGCGGACGCGGCGATCGCGAAGGCCAGGAACGCGAGCGTGGCGGTGTTGGTGCCCCAGGCGAGGAGGGCGAACATCATGCTCAGGACGCCGAGGATCACCGCGGCGATCCGGGCCACGCCCAGCTCCTGCGTCTCCTTGGCCCTGCCCTTGCGGATCACCTCGCCGTACAGGTCGTGGGCGACGGACGAGGCCGCGGCGAGCATGAGCCCGGCGGCGACCGCGAGCAGGGTGACGAAGGCGAGGGCCGAGACGATCGCCGTGAGCACCTCGCCGCCCAGTTCGTGGGCGAGGAGCAGGACGGCGGCGTCGCCCTTGTGGTCGATGTCGGCGATGGTCTCCCGGCCGACGACGGCCGTGGCGCCGAGGCCCAGGACGCCGGCCATCAGGCACACGAAACCGACCAGACCCACCGCCCAGACCACGGAGGCGCGCAGCACCCTGGTCCGGCGCGGGGCGAACAGCCGCATCATGACATGGGGGAGCGCGGCGAGCCCGAGCACGATGGCCAGTTGCAGGCTGAAGAAGTCGATCTTGCTGATCGGGCCCGCCCCGTACCGCAGACCGGGCTGCAGGTACGCGTCGCCCAGCCCGCTGCCCGCGGTGGCGGACGCCAGCAGTCCGTCGACGTTCCAGTCGAAGCGGTTCAACACCAGGACCGCGAGCACCGAGACCCCGGCGACGAGCATCACGGCCTTGACCACCTGGATGAACGTCGCGCCGGGCATACCGCCGATGGCCGCGTAGATGGTGACGATGGAGCCGATGATGATCACGGTCATCGTGCGGGTGGTGGGGCCGGGTTCGCCGACGAACTGTGTCATCAGCGCGATGCTGCCGACCAGTTGGGCCACCAGGTACAGGGTGCACACGCAGAGCGTGCAGACGGCGAGCGCCAGTCGGACCTGCCGCTGCCGCAGCGGGAGCCGGCGGGCCAGGGCGTCGCCGAGGGTGAACTTCCCGGAGTTGCGCAGGGGTTCGGCGATGAGCAGCAGCACCGTCATCCAGGCGACGACCGTGCCGCCGAGGTAGAGCAGACCGTCGTACCCGGTGAGGGCGACGAGACCGGTGCTGCCGAGCAGCGTCGCGGCCGAGAGGTAGTCACCGCACATGGCGAGGCCGTTGCGCAGCGGCGACATGTCACGGTTGCCGAGGTAGAACTCGCCGATCTCGTCCCGCTGCGGTGCCGTCAGCAAGGCCGTGAACAGGGTGATCACCACGACGGACAGGAACAGCACGAACGTGAGCCGCAGGCTGAACGCGTCGGCCACACTCGCGGAGAAGGTCACCATGCGCCGAACCGCCGTCCGGCCGGAACGCGGGGCTGTTCGGCCTCGTGCTTCTCCAACTGGCTGCGGAGCCGCCGGACGACCGGGTCGATCTTCTCGCGCATGTGCCGGACATACAGGAACGCGGTCACACCCATGACGGCGAACTGCGCCAGACCCAGAGTCAGCCCGAGCGTGAGATGTCCGATCAATCGCTGATTCATTACCCCCGGAGCGAAACTCGACAGGAGGACGTACGACAAAAACCCACCGACGGACAACACGGTCGCCGTTATCCCGAATCTACGATATGCCGCGCTTATCGAACGAAACTCAGGATGGGCGTGGATGGGCTGTCGGCTTGTCCGTGCGGGGGGAGACGGGACGGAACTGCCGTACCGTGCCGTGTGGTCGGACACAATGCACCCTCTTCGCTGCCTTATGCCTGTGGGGGAGGAAGCGGATTATGGCAGCAACGCAATTGAAGTATCAACTGCGTTGAGGAAGTGGATTTTGTGGATGTTTCGAGGGTGGCCGACATGCGCTGCGCAGCTATGAGCTGAGAATTGTTCGCGTTCGTTCCCGTGCCCCATCAGGCCGGGCGGTGTCCCCAATCGGGCCCCGTTCGCGCCCACTCCCGCTCCCACTCGTCGAGCCGGTGCCGCAGGGTGATCCGGCGGACGACGACGTGTCCCAGCAGCACGACGGCGGCGGTGCCGCCCGTGGCGAAGGTCCCCATGGACAGCGCGTGCTGCCAGACGGCGGTGTCGGTCGGCGGTGGCTGGACACTGCGCCCGGCGTCGTCCAGCCACACATCGGCGCGATCGCCGCGCTCGGTACCTGCCGGCACCCGTGCCTCACCGGTACGGGAATCGCCGTCGGGCTCGGTCCAGCGAGCACCCACCCAGTACTTGGGCTGCCTGTCGCCGTGCGCGGAGGGCACGGAGGCCGGCGCCTGCTCGACGATCACGGCGCTGACCCGGTCCAGCGCGGCGCGCTCGGCCGTGGCGTGCGCCCGCGCGTCCCCATGGGCCCACCGGCCCACCACGACCCCGACGGCCGGGGCCCCCAGGACGAGCAGCAGCACGACGCACAGCACCGTCCACGCCTCGACGACGTCCGAGCGTCGCCGCAGCGGATTGGCGCGCCAACGCCACCCGAAGACCTGGCCTCGCATCTCGCCCTCCCTCACCGGCACGGCCCTCGGATACGAGAACCCCGGTTAGGACTGGTCCGCACTTCCGGTGTACCCGAAAGAGGACGGGATGGCATGGTTTGTGCCATAAATCTTGCGGCGAAGGTCAGCCGAACCGCTCGATGCGGATGCGATCCACCGGCTGCCCCGCCGCCACCAGCAGCCGCGAGGCGTGCTCGGCGAACGCGTTGGAGCCGCACACATAGGCCTCCCACCCACCCGTCGGCCGCTCGGCCACCACCCGCGCCACCTGAGCCGCCGACAGCCGACCCACCGGCACCCCCTCGGGCGCCCGCCGGGTGAACACGGCCGTGGTCTCCGCGCCGTACTCCGCCGCGTAGATCAGCTCCTCCGGCCCGCGGGCGGACACCAGCAGCCGCAGGGGTACGTCGAGCGCCCGCCTCCGGTGGTGGCGGAGCATCGACATCAGCGGTACGACGCCGGAACCCGCCCCGATCAGCAGCGCGGGCCGGTCCCCGGGCCAGGCGAAGAAACCGCTGAGCGGGCCGCGCACCTCCACCTGGTCGCCCGGCCGGGCCTCGGTGTGGAACCAGCCGGAGACCTCACCGCCCTCCACATGGTCCAGGGTCAGCTCGATGTGCCCCGCGTCGTCCGGCGGGGAGGCCAGCGAGTAGTGACGCTGCGCCGTGTAGCCGTCCCCGGCGGTCAGCCGCAGCATCAGGTGCTGCCCCGGCAGATGTCCCGCCCACCCGGGCACCGCGAACCGGAAGGTGGACACCACGGGCGTCTCCCGACGGATCTCCGTCAGCGTGGCCGTCTGCCACAGGGCCGCCGTCCGGTTGCTCACGGCGATACGGCCGGGCACGGCGAACCGGGTGGGCGGCGAGAAGGCCGTGTCGGGCGTCGTCGTCTCAGTCACCGGAGTACCGCTGCTCCTCCCACGGGTTGCCCCGCGCGTGGTAGCCGTTCTGTTCCCAGAAGCCGGGTTCGTCGTGGTCGAGCAGCCGCAGGCCCGCGATCCACTTGGCGCTCTTCCAGAAGTACAGGTGCGGCACCAGCAGCCGCGCCGGACCGCCGTGCTCGGCGGCCAGCGGCTCGCCGTCGTACTCCCAGGCGATCCAGGCGCGCCCGCCGGTGAGATCGGCGAGCGGGAGGTTCGTGGTGTAACCGCTGTGCGAGTACGCGACCACGTGCGTGGCGGACGCGTCGGGCCGGACCTCGTCCCAGAACGCGTCCAGCGAGACGCCCCCGAAGCGCACCCCGAACTTCGACCAGCTCGTCACGCAGTGGATGTCGCCCTCGTACACCGACGGGGGCAGCGCGTGCGCCTCGTCCCAGTCCCAGGAGCGGGGCTCCGCCACCAGGCCGTCGATCCGGAACGTCCAGTCGGCGGGTGCGAGGTCGGGGGTGACCTCGGCCGACAGGACGGGCCAGTCGTCGCCGGCGTCGTACTGGCCGGGCGGCAGCCCTGGGTGGTGGACGCGGGGGCGTCCGGTGAAGCCTCGGGTGACGTTCATGGGGGGTCCAACGTGACGGCGGTGAATGGCTGAGTCATGCAACCGTACGTGCCGCTGGGGAGCGCCCGGGCCCCGGGGGCGGGGGCCGATCATTGCGGTCGCGTGAACACGTCGGAGCCCCGGGAATAGGGCCGCGACGGTCTTCCTTGGCGCCAGTGGCCGGAGCTGGTGGAGCAGGCCCGTCCGGCGGCCGACGAGCCGGATGAGCAGACCAGCCGGATGACCCGGATGAGCCGGATGAGCAGGACGCGCCGGACGGCAGTGGAGCGGAGTGGGAGAGCGCATGACCGAGTACGCGACGGGCGGCGGCAAGGGCACGGACACCGTGCCGCACGTCCTCGACAACCCCGCCCTCGCCGCCCTCACGGGGCCGCACGCCCCCCTCGCCGAGCAGCGCGGCCGGCTGCTGCGCTACCCGCCCGACGTCTCGCCGTGGCTGGGCCTGCCCGAGGACCTCGACGATGCCGACTGGGCCGATCTCGCCGCGCTGGCCGGCCCGGGTGCCGAGGTGGCGGTCGCCTACTGCGAGGGGTTCCCGGCGGGCTGGGAGGTGACCCTCGACCTGGAGGGCGTCCAGCTCGTCGACGACGGGATCGCCGCCGCCCCGGACGACGAGGCGGTACGGCTCGGCCCCGCGGACGTGCCCGAGATGCTCGACCTCGTCGCACGCACCCGGCCCGGCCCCTTCCTGCCCCGCACCATCGAACTCGGCACCTACCTCGGCATCCGCCGGGACGGCGCGCTGGTCGCCATGGCCGGTGAGCGGCTGCGTCCACCGGGCTGGACCGAGATCAGCGCGGTCTGCACCGACCCGGCCTTCCGGGGCGCGGGCCTCGCCACCCGCCTCGTCCATGCCGTCGCCCACGGCATCCGGGAACGAGGCGAAACCCCCTTCCTCCACACCGCCGCCGCCAACGCGACCGCCATCCGCCTCTACGAGGCCCTCGGCTTCCGCCTCCGCCGCACCACCCGCTTCATGGCGGCCCGGGTGCCGGCGGTCGCGACGGGGGACGGTCGGACGCCGGGGGCGCCTCTCGGAGCCTTGAGGGACCGTTCGTGATCATGGGGTAGTGTTGCCGCGCCAGTCAGCAACGTGGACCGAGGAGGTGAGACCCATTACCGCTGTGTCAGGTCGGGTGCTCTCCCCTCAACACGGCGCGGTGCGCCGCCGCTAGGCCACCGCGGGAGCGCCCTTCGGCCCACCGAAAGGCTCCTCTGCTGTCATGCCGCTTCTCTCCCTCATTTCCGTCGTCACGGCACTGCGCGCCGCAGGTTGCGTCTTCGCCGAGGACGAGGCGGAGTTGATCCTCGCGACCGCCCCCACACCGGACGAGGCCGCCGCCATGGTCGACCGGCGTGTCGCGGGCCTGCCCCTCGAACTCGTCCTCGGCTGGGCGGAGTTCGCCGGCCTGCGCATCACCGTCGAACCCGGTGTGTTCGTCCCCCGCCGCCGCACCGAGCACCTCGTCGAGCAGGCCCTCGCCACCGCACCCGACGCCCGCGTGGTGGTCGACCTCTGCTGCGGCTCCGGCGCGGTGGGCGCCGCCCTGGCCGCGTCGCTCGACGGCGTCGAACTGCACGCCGCCGACATCGACCCGGCGGCGGTCCGCTGCGCCCGCCGCAACCTCGCGTCCTACGGCGGCCACGCCCACCGGGGCGACCTCTTCGCCGCACTCCCCGACCACCTGCGGGGCCGGGTCGACATCCTCGCGGCGAACGTCCCGTACGTCCCCACCGGCGAGGTCCCGCTGCTGCCGAGCGAGGCCCGCGACCACGAACCCCTGGTCGCCCTCGACGGCGGCACGGACGGCCTCGACGTCCTGCGCAGGGTCGCCGCCGGGGCCCCCGACTGGCTCGCCCCCGGCGGCTGCCTCCTCGTCGAGACGAGCCGACGCCAGGCACCGCACGCCCTCGACGCCTTCCGCCGATCCGGCCTCACCGCCCGCACGGCCGTCTCGGAGGAGAGACACGCCCACGTGGTGATCGGCACCAGAGGCTGAGAACCGCATCCGCATCCGCACCCGTCCCGCCCGCCGGCCCGCCACCCCCCCGGCCCCGCCTACGCCTCCCGCGCCCCGATGTGGCCTTGCCCTCAGTCATTGTGCAACTAGTTGCATAAACGGCGTGGCGTCGTCTACAACCTTCCTGACGACGCCACGCACGGAGGGCCCCATGAGCCGTTACCCGCACCTGCTGAGCCCGCTCGACCTGGGCTTCACCACGCTCCCGAACCGCGTGCTCATGGGCTCCATGCACGTGGGCCTGGAGGAGGCCGAGCGCGGCTTCGAGCGCATGGCGGAGTTCTACGCGGCCCGCGCGCGCGGGGGAGTGGGCCTCATCGTCACCGGTGGCATCGCGCCCAACGAGGCCGGCCGTCCGTACGAGGGCGGCGCCAAGCTCACCACCGACGCCGAGGCCGATCGGCACCGTGAGATCACCGACGCCGTACATCGCGAGGGCGGCCGGATCGCGATGCAGATCCTGCACTTCGGCCGGTACGCCTACCACCGCGATCTCGTCGCCCCGAGCGCCCTGCAGGCCCCGATCAGCCCGTTCGTCCCGCACGCGCTCACCGACGCCGAGGTCGAGCAGACGATCGACGACTACGCGAACGCGGCCCGCCTCGCCCGCCGGGCCGGGTACGACGGCGTCGAGATCATGGGCTCCGAGGGCTATCTGATCAACGAGTTCATCGCCGCCGGGACCAACCACCGCGACGACCGCTGGGGCGGCTCGTACGAGAACCGGATGCGCTTCCCCGTCGAGATCGTGCGCCGGGTGCGCGAGGCGGTCGGGGAGGACTTCATCGTCGTCTACCGGCTGTCGATGCTCGACCTCGTCCCCGGCGGCTCCACGCTCGACGAGGTGGTCACGCTGGCGAAGGCCGTCGAGGCAGCCGGGGCGACCATCATCAACACCGGCATCGGCTGGCACGAGGCCCGTATCCCCACCATCGCGACCTCCGTGCCGCGCGGCGCCTACACCTGGGTGACGAAGAAGCTGATGGGCGAGGTGTCCGTGCCGCTCGTCACCACCAACCGCATCAACACCCCGGAACTGGCCGAGGAGTTGCTCGCCGACGGCCACGCCGACATGGTGTCCATGGCCCGCCCCATGCTCGCCGACCCGGACTTCGTCAACAAGGCGCGCGAGGGCCGCTCCGACGCCATCAACACCTGCATCGGCTGCAACCAGGCCTGCCTGGACCACACCTTCAGCGGCAAGATCACCTCCTGCCTGGTCAATCCGCGCGCCTGCCACGAGACGGAACTCGTGCTCTCCCCGACGCGGCGGCGCAAGCGCGTCGCGGTCGTCGGCGCGGGCCCGGCCGGACTCGCCTGTGCCGTGAGCGCGGCCGAACGCGGCCACGAGGTCACGCTGTTCGACGCGGCGGGCGAGATCGGCGGTCAGCTGAACGTCGCCCGCAGGGTCCCCGGCAAGCAGGAGTTCGACGAGACGCTGCGCTACTTCCGCACCCAACTCGACGCGCACGGCGTCGACGTACGCCTGAACACCCGGGTCGCGGCCGACGAGCTCACGGCGGCGGCGTACGACGAGGTCGTCGTCGCCACCGGTGTCACCCCGCGCACCCCCGAACTCCCCGGCGTCGACCACCCCAAGGTCCTGGGCTACCTGGACGTCCTGCGTGACGGCGCCCCCGTCGGCGACCGCGTCGCGATCCTCGGCGCCGGCGGTATCGGCTTCGACGTCGCCGAGTTCCTGACCGACGGAGGGGAGAAGACGAGCGAGGACCCGGCCGCGTACTTCCGGCAGTGGGGCGTCGACATGGACTACCGCGCCCCCGGCGGCCTCGCCGCCCCCGAGCGGCCCGCCCCACCGCGATCGGTCCACCTCCTCCAGCGCAAGAGCACCAAGGTCGGCGCCGGACTGGGCAAGACCACCGGCTGGATCCACCGCACCGAACTCAAGCACCGGGGCGTCACCATGGTCCCCGGCGTCCAGTACGACCTGATCGACGACGCCGGGCTGCACGTCACCGTCGACGGCGTCCGCCAGCTGCTGGAGGTCGACACGGTCGTCCTCTGCACCGGCCAGGACCCGCGCCGCGACCTGTACGACGACCTGATCGCCGCAGGGCGCTCCGCGCACCTCATCGGCGGTGCCGACGTGGCCGCCGAGCTGGACGCCAAGCGGGCGATCAAGCAGGGGACGGAGCTGGCGGCGGAGCTGTAGGAGGCGTGGCGGGCGCCCGGTCGAGCGGGTCGGGCGCCTGGTCGAGGGGGTACGGGCGCTTGGCCGCGGGATGCGTGCGGCAAGTCGTGCGCCCCCGCCCTTCCTAGGATGAGCCCATGTCACTCCCGCACGCGATCCTCACCGCCCTCCTGGAGAAGCCCTCGTCGGGCCTGGAGCTGACCCGGCGGTTCGACAGGTCGATCGGCTACTTCTGGTCGGCGACGCACCAGCAGATCTATCGCGAGCTCGGGCGACTGGAGGGCGAGGGCTACATCCGGGCCCTGCCCTCCGAGCGGCCCGCCCGGGGCCAGAAGAAGAGCTACGAGGTGCTGCCGGCCGGCCGCGAGGAACTGGCCCGCTGGACCTCCGCGCCCCAGGACCCCAAGCCGTGGCGCGACGCGCTCTTCGTCCGGCTGCGGGCCGCCGCCGTGGTCGGCACCGACGGCCTCGAGGACGATCTGCGGCGCCATCTCACCCTGCACCGGCGGACGTTGGCGGAGTACGAAGAGATCGAGAAGCGGGACTTCGGGCCCGGCCGCGACACCGCCCAGGACCGGCTGCAGCATCTGATCCTGCGGGCGGGGATCGACCTGCAGACCTTCTGGACACAGTGGCTGACGAACGCCCTGGAGGAGTTCGCGACGCTGCCGGGGGACCGCGGCGGCGGCGAGGACGGCGACGGCGAGGGCCGCCGCGGGGAGGGCGACGCGGAGGACGGGAACGCGGAGGAGGAAAGCGGGGAAGCGGGCGGCGCGGACGAGGGAAGCGCGGGGGAGGAGAGCGCGAGAGGGGAGTAGGCGGCCGTCCGCGTCACGGGCGACCGCTCACCCGGCTTCGGGATGAGCGCCCACCGCAGGTCAGAGGCGGTGCGGCTTCGCCCGGCGGCGCAGGTACCAGACGGCGGCTCCCGTGCCCATGGCCACCAGCGCCCCGCCGGCCACGAGCGTGACGGTGCCGTACTCCCGGGTCGCCCCGCCGACACCACCCAGGACGCCGCGCGCGGGCGAGGCCGTCGTGGAGATGGTGGGCGTGGCCGCCGTGACGATGACGGACTGGGTGCCCGCCGTGGTCCCGTCCTTGCACACCACGATCACGGTGTAGGTGCCCGGGCCCACGTTCGACCACGAGGCGGACTGGGTGGTGCTGGTGCCGGTGAGGGTCACCTGGCGCCCCTGGGAGAAGTTCGCCTGCCCGCCGGAGAGCAGCGAGGCGGTGCCGAACGTGCCGTTGGTGCTGTTGGGGCAATCGGGCGTGTTCACGGTGACCGAGGAACCCGTGGTGCTCACCGAGATACCCGTCGGCACCGCCGCGGCCGGCTGCGCGGTCAGGGCGATCGGCAGCGCGGCGGCGGCCACCGTCAGGCCGGAGCGGAGGAGTAGCTGAGACGTACGCATGGTCTGCCCTCCAGCGGCACGGTCGCGGCACATCCCTTGCGCCGCCGAGGATCGGGGGACCCGTGCTGCCTCAGGGTGAGCCAACGTGCCCCGCGCCCCGGTCGCATGCGGACGACACCCGGGCAGGTGACGGATACCGCCGTGCGGGGGACACCGTGGTCTCACCCGGCGGTGGTGACCGTCCGCTCCGCCGAGAACCCGCCCCAGGTCCCGTCCGGCAGCTTCGCCCGGATCCGCACGCGGTACGTCACCCCGGCCTCCAGGCTCACGTGGAAGCGGTACGTGGCCCGTCCCCGGGGCGGGGTCCCGCCCCAGACGAGGGTCGTCGCGGGCCGGCCGTCGAGCTGGATCTCGTACTCCGTGACCACCCCGTCGACGGGCGGAGGCAGCCAGGACAGCTCGACGGAGTACGCCCGCTCGTCCCGGCGTGTCGCCGCGCGGAGTCCGGTGGGCGCGGTGCCCCGCCCGTCGTCCGCTCCCGGAGCGGTGGTGAGCCGTGCCGTCGCGCTCACGGGCGAGACGTTGTCCGCCGCGTCCCGCGCCCGCACGGTGAAGGAGTAGCGGGTGCCGGGCCGCAACCCCGTGACCACGGCCGCCGTCTGCTCCCCGCCCACACCGTGGACCTTCGAACCGCTTTGCAGGATGTCGTACGACACCACGTCCCGGTCGTCCGTCGACGGCGCCCAGGACAGCTGCACCGTCCTGCTGCCGAGCACCTTCCCGTCGAGCCGCCCCGGCCGGCTCGGGGCCCGCCGGTCGGCCGTCCCGACGGCGGGCGTCGTGGCCCGGACCTCCGCGCTCGGCGGCCCGAGATCCCCGGAGGCGCCGCGGGCCCGCACGGTGAACACGTACGTGGTGGAGGGCCGGAGCCGGGTGATGTCCACCATGTGCTCGTCGCCCGGCACGTCCTTCACCTTGGCGCGGCCCCGGTACACCTCGTACCCGGCGATCTCGGTGTCCCCGGGTGCCCGGTTCCACATGACGTGCACGCTGGTGGCGCTGCCCGCGTCGGCGGTGACGCCGGGTGGGGCGGGCGGCGGGAGACTGCCGGGGCGCTCCCGCACCGCGCAGCCGGCCGTGAGGAGCAGCGAGCCACAGAGCGCCGGCACCAGGACGAGTGCCGGCACGGAAACGCGTCGCACGATCCTGCCCCCTCGATCGTCGAGCCCTGACCAGGATTGGTCTGTACCTATCTCCATGTATGGCATGACTGGCGCGGTCACATCAAGGGGTGCGTCGGGGGTGGCCGCGGTGCGCGGTGGGGCGGGCCGCTACGTATGCTGGTTCTCCGACACGGCGTGAACTCTCCTCCGTGCCAGGTCAGTTCACGCCGTACGGCGCGGGCCGCTGTCGTCGCCGATCCCGCGCCGACGAGAGCGGCCGAGCGGCCGGGCCGAGTCGGGCCCGGCCCTCGGCCGCGCACCTGCGGAAAGCCTGACGGAAGCGCCGTGGTCCGTCCGGCCCCCTCCCGGTGGCCGTCCTCTCCGACCCGCACCACCTTTGGGTGAGTGTCCGTCATGTCCCCCCAGGAGAGGGTCCTCATCGTGCGTGTCCGCTCGTTGACGCTGGCCGCCGTCGGCGCCGCCCTGCTGGCCCCCGTCGCCCTGCCCGCCCTGGCCCATCCGCAGCGTCCCGTGCGGTACGAGGGCGGTGTGACCGCCGCCGACCTGCTGGCCAGGGCGCGTGGGTGTGTCCGGGTCTCCGAGGGGCTGTACAGCAGCGACGCGGGGAAGCCCGCCGAGATCCCCGTCTGCGGTGTCGACGGCGCGGTGTACTGGAAGGCCGACATGGACATCGACTGCGACGGCCGGCCGAGTCCGCGCTGCAACCGCGAGACCGACCCGTGGTTCCAGCCCGCCACGTCCTTCCTGCAGTCCGACGGACGCTACCTCCGTTCCGAGAGCCTGCCGTTCGTCGTCGTCCCCGCGCCGAGCCGCGTGTGGGACTACCGGGTCCACGGCATCAAGGGCGGTTCCGTCGCCGCCGTCGTCCATGGGGACCGAGTCGCGTACGCCGTCGTGGGCGACACCGGTCCGCAGAACATCGTCGGCGAGGCCTCCTACGCCACGGCCGAGGCGCTCGGCATCCGCCCCGACCCGCGCACCGGCGGCACCGCCTCCGGGGTCACGTACATCGTCTTCGAGGACACCGAGGTGACCCCGATCGAGGACCACGAAGCGGCGGTCGAGCTGGGCGAGAGACTGGCCCGCAAGTGGGTGGAGGGGGCGGTGATGCGCCGAGGCGCGACGATGCGGGGCGGGGCGACGAGCTGACGTCACCGACCGCGGGCGCGCGACGGAGCGGGGGAAACGCCCCCCGCCGCCCCGGCGCGGCCGATCGACCACACCCTCGGGCCCCTTGTCGAGCGACAGCCGGTCATCTCCCGTGCGAGCCGGTCGCTTCCGTGCGAGCCGGTCGCTCCCTTTCGGGGCCTGCCGCCTCATGGGGCGGCAGGCCCCGAAAGGGTGTGCCGGGCGTCGGCGAGCTCCGGGAGGAGTCGTCTGTCGTCTCCCGGGTTGCGGTCGATCGGAGGGTCACTCCTTCCGATACGTGTACGCCTCCGAAGCCGCGGCCGCCACCGCCGTGAGGTCCGCGCCCGTCGAGGCCGTGACGACCGCCGCGACGGCGCCCTCCACGAACGGGGCGTCCACCAGACGCGTGTCCGCCGGGAGCTCGTCGCCCTCGGCGAGGAGTGCCTTCACGGTGAGGACCGCGCTGCCGAGGTCGGTCAGGACCGCGACCCCGGCGCCCCGGTCGACGGAGGCGGCCGCCGCCGAGATCAGTTCGGCGCTGGTACCCAGGCCCCCGTCCTCGGTGCCACCGGCCGGGGCGACGGGAACGGAGGCGCCCGCACCGGCGAGCCCCCGCGCCAACTCGGCCACCGAGGCGGCGACAGCGGCGCTGTGCGACACCAGCACGATGCCGACCCGCTTCTCCTCAGACATCGGTGGCCTCCGTGTCGGCGGTGGTGGCGAGAGCCGCGATCAGCAGCGCGGCGGAGGTGGCGCCGGGATCCTGATGGCCGATGCTCCGTTCGCCGAGATAGCTGGCCCGGCCCTTGCGGGCCTGCAACGGTGTGGTCGCCGAGGCGCCTTCCTCGGCCGCGGCCCGCGCGGCGGCGAACGACTCTGCCAGCGCGTCGACCGCCGGGACCAGTGCGTCGACCATGGTCTTGTCCCCGGGTGCCGCCCCGCCCAGCGTCATGACCGCGTCGACCCCGGCGCGCAGCGCGTCCGTGAGCTGGGCCTCGCTCACCTCGGCGGCGTCGCCGAGCGCCTTGCCGGTCCGGCGCAGCAGGGTGCCGTACAGCGGGCCGGACGCGCCGCCGACGGTCGAGATCAGCTGCCGTCCGGCGAGCACGAGGACGGCGCCGGGGGTGTCCGGTGCCTCCTTCTCCAGGACCGCCGCCACGGCGGTGAACCCGCGGTGCAGATTGCTGCCGTGGTCGGCGTCCCCGATCGGCGAGTCGAGCGCCGTGAGCCGCTCGGCCTCGCGCTCCACCGAGGCCGCGGTTGCCGTCATCCAGCGACGGAAGAAATCGGCGTCGAGCACGGAATCTCCTTGCGTGGTGAGTGAGTTGACGGGTGGTGAGGGGTGCTGTCGCCGAGCCCCGTCATGCGCGGCCGTCCGCTGCGGACCGCTCACACGCCCCAGCGCAGACCCGGCGTCCGCACCGGAGCGTCGTACAGCCGCAGCAGCTCCTCGTCGACCTGGCACAGCGTCACCGACGCACCGGCCATGTCGAGCGAGGTGACGTAGTTGCCGACGAGCGTGCGGGCCACGGCGACCCCGCGCTCGGTGAGTGCCCGCTGCACCTCCGCGTTGAAGCCGTACAGCTCCAGCAGGGGCGTGGCGCCCATGCCGTTGACGAGCAGCAGCACCGGGTTGCGGGGGCTCATGTCGTCCAGGATGGCGTTCACCGCGAAGTCGGCGATCTCCCGCGAGGTCATCATGGCGCGCCGCTCACGCCCTGGCTCACCGTGGATACCGACGCCCAACTCCAGCTCCCCGGCGGGGAGATCGAAGGTGGGGCTGCCCTTGGCCGGGGTGGTGCAGGCGCTCAGGGCCACCCCGAAGCTGCGGGAGCTCTCGTTGACCTGCCGGGCCAGCGCCTCGACCTGATCCAACGGCTGTCCCTCTTCGGCGGCGGCCCCCGCGATCTTCTCCACGAACAAGGTCGCACCCGTGCCGCGCCGCCCGGCGGTGTAGAGACTGTCGGTGACGGCGACGTCGTCGTCGACGAGGACCTTGGCGATCCGGATGCCCTCGTCCTCGGCGAGCTCGGCGGCCATGTCGAAGTTCAGCACGTCACCGGTGTAGTTCTTCACGATGAACAGCACTCCGGCGCCGCTGTCCACGGCTGCCGCGGCCCGCACCATCTGGTCCGGCACGGGGGACGTGAACACCTCCCCGGGACAGGCCGCCGACAGCATCCCGGGTCCCACGAAGCCACCGTGCAGCGGCTCGTGCCCCGACCCGCCCCCGGAGACCAGCCCCACCTTCCCGGCCACCGGCGCGTCCCGCCGTACCACCACCCGGTTCTCCACATCCACGGTCAACTCGGGATGCGCGGCCGCCATACCCCGCAACGCGTCCGCGACGACACTCTCGGCTACATTGATCAGCATTTTCATGTGTGCCTCCCGGTGAGGTTGGTCGGTGTGCTCATGACCTGCGTGTGGCCGGGTCGGAGCTTCTCCATGGTCCGTCAGATCTCTGTGGTCGTGTCGAGTGTCAAGCGACGAGCTTCGAGTGACGAGCGGCGAGTGGCGTCGTCGGAGCAGGGTGTGTGCGCCCAGCGGGTTCCCTTCCGTGACCGTCGGTGGCGAACCGAGCGTAGTGCTGGGCCAGTTGAGTGCGATACCGGGTGCGGTTCGACAGATCCGGCAGCCCGGGGGAGCCCACCAGGCGCCGGTGGTACCGCAGTGGCTTCTCGTGCCCCGCTTCCGCCCGCACTTCGCATTCACCTGCTCGTCGTGGATCAACCAGGTCGAACGGTCCGGCTCGCCGAGCCGGGAGGACACCGCCTCCGAAGCGGAGTGTTCCGCTCCGCGCGGGCGACCTGCCCCGTCCTTCGAGTCGGCCGCCGGAAGCCCCGGTCCACCCGGCCCGCGCGCCACGCCGTCGACAGCATCCTCCATCCAGGAGCCCGGGCCTGCCATCGCACCGGACCCGGCGCCATGCATGCGACCTCCGAGGACGGAAGGCCACCGGGCGGTGCCGAGGGCCGGACCCGGGGACCAGACGTCCCCAGGCAGGGCGCCTGATCGGCGTGGACCTGGGGCGAGGGCCCGTTCTTGGACATGTACGCGGCAACACGTCGGCCCCGGCCCCTCAGAACGGTCGTCGTCGCGGCCGGCGCCCCGGTGCTGCCGCAGGTCCTGTACATGGTCCGGCGCGTGCTCGACGAGAGCGACCCCGGTGGCCGCTGGCTCTGCCGTTCACCGGGAGCTACCGGGTGCTGACCTGGATCCCGCTCGTCATCGCCGGTACGGCCGTGGCCCGTCTCGATGCATGGCGACGAGGCGATCGCCCGGCACTGCCGCATCGAACAACCTGGATGCCGGCGCCCGTGCCACCGCTCTCGGCGCGTAGCCGCCGGGCCGCTCGGACGAGAGCCCCCCGGGTCGATGGCGGTCACGGACCCGATGCGTTCACCCTCCGCCCGTGGCGCCCGCTCGCTGAGCGCCGTCACCCCGTCAGGAAGTCGACGAGGGCCGCGTTCACCTCGTCCGGGCGTTCCTGCTGCGTCCAGTGTCCGCAGCCGGGCAACTCGACGGGCCCGCCCCGCAGGTTGGGCATCAGGTCCGGCAGGGCCGCGATGAGTTCGGGCGTGCCGGGGAACGCGGGCACCAGATCACGGTCGCCGTAGACGAACAGGGCGGGCGGGGTGACGAGGGCGTGGTGCCAGGGTGCCGTCAGCTCCCAGTTGCGGTCGAGGTTGCGGTACCAGTTGAGCGCTCCGGTGAAGCCCCGGGAGAAACCCTCGGTGAGGACGTCGAGGTCCTCCTCGGTGAGCCACTCCGGCAGCGCCTCGGGGTCCTCCAGCGTCGTGAGCCAGCCCCGGTCGGGGTCGACCAGGGGCTGCCTGTCCTCGCCGGTGACGCGAGCGTCGCCGGACGCCCAGTAGAAGATCTTCCGCAGCGTGGTGCGGGGGTCCTCGGCGAACTCTGCGTCGGCGACACCGGGGCGGTTGAAGTAGTTCCAGTAGAAGCGGCCGCCGTACCTCTGCTGTGCCGCCACCAGCGGAGGCTGCTTCCCCCGGAAGGGAGGCGGCACGCTCAGGCCGGCCACCCCGAGCACCATGTCCGGCCGCAGCAGCGCGGTGTGCCAGGCGACCGGCGCGCCCCAGTCGTGTCCCACGACGTACGCCTTCTCCTCGCCGAGCGCCCGGATCAGCGCGACGACGTCGCCGACCAGATGGAGAATGGTGTACGCCTCGACGGCCTCGGGGCGGTCGCTGTCTCCGTAGCCGCGCTGGTCGGGGGCGACGACGCGGAAGCCCGCCGCGGCGAGCGGGTCGAACTGGCGGCGCCAGGAGTGCCAGGACTCGGGAAAGCCGTGCAGAAGCACCACGAGGGGGCCGGCGCCCTGCTCGGCGATGTGCAGTCGTACTCCGTTCGCTTCGATCATTCGATGCGCAACCATGCGAACGAGCGTACGCGTCGGGGATCCGGGTCCCGGTGGGGTCTGTCCTGGCCTGTGGGGGACTCCTCCGGAGGCCCCCGGCCGCCGCGACCCGCGGCGCGGTTCCTCGCCACAGGCCGCCCTCCTGGTGTGGTGGTCAGGGCTTGACGTAGGCGCAGATGGCCAAGGGCGAGTCCGGGCCGTACGGGGCCGCGTCGGCCGGCCAGTCGCCCCAGCGGCGTTCCGGTTCGAGGCCGGCGGCGCGGGCGTAGGCGTCGAATTCCTCCGGGGCGGTCAGCCGGGAGACCTCGGTGCCCACCCGGGTGGTGCCGTCGGACTCGTACCAGACGTGGGAGAGGTGCCAGAGGGACTCCTCGGGGAAGAGAAGGGAGTGGCTCTGCAGACCGGTGCCGGGCTCGGGGTAGGGCGTGAAGTACGTGGCGCGGGCGCGGCCTTCGTGCAGGGCGAGGACGGCCGGCTTGTTGTGGGTCTCCACGACCAGTCGGCCACCGGGGGCGAGCAGGTCGGCGGCGCGCCGCACGGCCTGCTGCTGTTCCTCGGGGGTCAGCAGCATGGAGAGGGTGGCGCAGATCGCGTACACCAGCCCCACGGTGCCGTCGGCGGTGTAGGTGCGGATGTCGGCGTGCACCGGCTCCACGGGGGTGTCCTCGGTGAGGTCCCGGCGCAGCAGGGCGAGCATCTCCGGTGAGGAGTCGACGCCGGTGATCCTGCCGACCCGGCGGGAGAGCGGGAGGGCGATGCGCCCGTTGCCGACACCGAACTCGACCGTTCCCGAGGCCGGGTCGGGGTGGAGCGAGGCCAGGAGATCCACCTCGGCGACGACGGACGCGTCGTCGGGGAAGAGCCGGTGGTACCAGCCGTCGAACTGCCGGCCGTAACCGATGTCGTCGACGATGCCGGTGGTCGAGGTCCGGGTCGCTGTCCCGGTCCGGGTGGTCGCGCCGGCCGTGGGGGTCTTCGTCAGGGTGACGGACGTGGTGGGCGTGCTGGACGTGCTCATGGGTGGCGCCTCCGCTTCTTGGGTGGGGTGGTCCTCGGATGGGCGTTCCTTCTCGCCTGGGAGCAGGCCCCGAGCAGCACCACGAGGGCGACGCCGAGGACGGCGGGGGTGCTGACGGCCCGGGTCGTGACGAGGAAGCCGACGATGCCGAGGGCCACCACGAACGGGATCAGCAGGAAGTCGTTCATCAGGTTCTCCTTGGGGGAGGTCGTTTCGGGGACTTCGTTCTCCTGTCGGGTCTTCGGTCAGGACGCCACGTCGCTCAGCGCCTGGAGCCGGGCGAGCCGGCGGTAGAGGTCGCTGTGGCGGTGGAGTTCGTCGTGGGTGCCGACGGCGTGCACCCGGCCCCGGTCCAGCACGACGATCTGCTGGGCCTCGGTGACGGTGGACAGCCGGTGGGCGATGGCGATGACGGCGCAGAAGCCGGAGATCATGGCGATGCTGTCGCGCAGCGCGTTCTCCGACTCGGTGTCGAGGTTCGCGGTGGCCTCGTCCAGCAGCAGGAACCGGGGCGCCTGCAGCAACGTCCGGGCGATGGCCAGGCGTTGCCGCTGACCTCCCGACAACCCCGCGCCCCGATCGCCGAGTTCGGTGTCGAGGCCGTGCGGCAGCGCGGCGATCACCTCGGTCAGATTGGCCATGCGCAGCGCCTCGGCGATGTCCTTGTCGTCCGCGTCCGGCGCGCTGTAGGTGAGGTTCTCGCGGACGGTGCCGCGCAGCAGCGTGTGGTCCTGGTCGACGTAGCCGACGATGGACCGCAGCTGGTCGAGCGGCAGATCGGTGATGTCCGTCCCGTCGATGCGGATCGCCCCGGACACCGGGTCGAAGAGCCGCTCGATCAGCTGGAAGAGGGTGGACTTGCCACCACCGGAGGGACCGACGATGGCGGTCAGCCCTCCGGGCGGGACGCTGAACGAGACCCCGTCGAGGACCAGCTTGTCGCTGCCCGGGTAGGAGAACCGGACACCGTCGAAGCGGAGTCCGGGCTCGTAGTCGCGCCTGAGCGGGCGGACACCGCGCGGCCGTTCGGCCGACGGCCCGCCGACCGTGTCCGTCTCGACCTCGATCCTGCCGAGCTCCGCGAGCCGGTCCACCGACGCCCTGCCGATCTGGAACTGCGCGATCGACTCGAACAGCGTCAGCAACGGCGCCACCAGGTAGAACAGGTAGAGGATGAACGCCGTCAGATCGGCGGTGGGCATCGCCCCGGTCGCCGTGCGGGCCGCGCCCAGACCGATGACGACCGTCAGGGCGAGCTGGGTGCCGATGCTCATGGTCGGGTCGAGCAGCGACGACATCACCGTCACCTTGATCCCCGACTTCCGGGCTCGCCGGGCGATGGCCGCGATCCCCTCGGCCTCCCGGCTCTCGGCGCGGGAGGCCTTCACGGTGGGCATCGCCCCCAGCACCCGCAGCAGCGCGGAGCCGAAGGTGCCCAGATCGGCCTGGTTGAGCACCGACACCCTGCGCACCCCGCGTGCCAGCCAGAGCGAGACGGCGCTCGTCACGCCGAGGCAGGCCAGGGTCGCGGCGAGCAGCACGGTGTCGATCCAGGCCATCAGAGCGATCCCGCCGATGACCAGGAAACTGTTGTTGAGGATGCTGTCGATGGCGTGGGTCATGGTGGAGCGGGCGAGCATGGTGTCGCTGACCATCCGGGAGAACACATCGCCCTGCTGCAGTCCGCTGTACGCCTTGAACCGGGAGCGCAGCAACCGCGAGGCGAGCGTCCGGCGGATGTCGTAGACGATGTTCTCGCCGGCCAGCCCGATGACGTACGAATGCAGTGCGCCCAGGGCGGCGTCGGCGATGAACAGCGCCGCGCCCACCAGGATCGGGCCGGTCACCGAGCGTCCCTCGCCGACGGCGCCGACGAGTTGGCCGATGACCGCGGGCTGGGCCAGGGAGGTCCCGGCTCCCACCAGGCCGAGGAAGATCCCGAGCAGGACCAGCCGGCGGTGACGGCCCATGGCCCGCCAGGGTTTGGCTCCCTCGCCCCACAGCAGGTGCAGATTGAGCTGGGGGACCGCCCGGTGCCCGGCCCGCCGCCCGCCACGGGGCCCGCCCTCCTTCGCCGTGTTCACCGGGGGGTCCTGCGAGCGGGTGTGCCGCCCCCGGCCGGCCGGAAGGTCACTCATCCCGGGCCCTCGGCCCCAGGGCGGCCGTCCGTACCCGGCTCACTCGTGTTCCCTCCCTTCCTCTTCCGCTTCCGCCTGGGACCTGCGGATCCGCAGGCCCGCCTTGAGCAGTCCGAGCGCGAATATCAGCATCGCGAGGAGGATGAAGGGGATGGCGAAGTCCATGTCACACCTTTGCGGGAGTCTTGGCCGGGGCCGGCGTCAGCGGGGTGCCCGGGGCCTGCGGGTCGAGGGGAACGAACGGGGAGACGAACATCAGCTCGGGACGGTGGCGCGTGTCGAAGCCGGTGGCCCGCGCCAGCGCGAACTGGAAGCCGCGTACGTCGTCGCCCGCGAGGCCCTGGGACCTGATGAGGAGACGCAGGTGCTCGGTGACCATCCGGTAGCCGGGGACCCGGGAAGCGGCCTCGAAGCCGCCGAACTCGAGGGTCGGCAGGATGTCGGCGCACGCGTCGGAGACACCCTTGTCCGCGCGCCGGGTGGGGAACCACACGATGTGCTGGGGCTTGCGCGTCTCGGTCGTGAACCCGTCCCGCCAGGGCGAGGCGTTGCCGTCCGCGTCCACCGTGCGGTACAGGAAGTGGCTGTCGTGCATACAGGGGTTGGGGGCGAAGAACCGCCAGTTCGGCACCAGCGACAGAACGTCCTTGGCGCGGAACCGGGCGAACTGTTCGAAGGGGTGCTGACCGGCGAAGGTGACGACCAGCATGGCGGCGCCGGCGATCCGCCAGGCCGCGCCCTCGCCGGTGAACGGGTTCTTCAGCGGAAGACGTCGCGGCATGCTCACCGGGAGGCCTCCTTCCTGAGGGTGACGGATCGGGTGGACCGTGCCGCGCGGGGGCGCTCGTCGAGGTTCTGGAAGAAGGCGAGGACGCGGTCCGTCACCTGGTGGGCGTAGCGGCTGTTGATCAGCAGGGTGTCGTGCCCCGCCCCCTCGACGACCACCGTCTCGGTGGGCGCCCCCCGGTGGGCCTCGGCGAGTTCCCGGTGCATCAGCAGTTGTTCGGGGTCGCGGTCCACGGTCCGCTGGGCCGAGATCACCAGGGCGGGCACGCCCTCGATCGGGGCGAGCCGTCCGGGGAAGGCCTCGAAGTCCTCCCGCAGCGCCGCCCATTCACGGCGGGCCGCTTCCCACATCCGCGCGTCGGCGTACTGGGCGAAGACCTTCTCCTGGTAGGCGGCGGGGAGTTCCCTGATCCACCACGGGCGGGTGAGGAGGGCCCCGGTGCCGAGCCGCAGGGCTCGGCTCATGGAGGTGAAGGTGCTGCCCAGGCCGGCACCGGTCACCCGCTGCTGGGTGGACCGGTGGAACTGGTCGGGGTGCGAGGAGTCGAGGTACACGACGCCGTGCACCCGGTCGCCGAGGTGCGTGACGGCACGGCGGGCCAGCTCGCCGCCGATCGAGTGGCCGACCAGGACCACCTTGCGGTGCGGTGCCACGGCCCCGTTGACCAGGTCGACGAGGTCGTCGACGGACTCCGTCAGCCGGTAGGCGGTGGTCGCCCTGCGGTGGCTCCCGGCGTACCCGGCGCGGGCGTAGGTGATGACGCCGTACGAGGTCTCGTAGGCCAGGCGCTCGCTGATCCAGGCGTAGTGCTCGCTGGTGGACAGCAGACCGGCGGCCAGCACGAAGACCGGCCGGTCGGCGTCCCCGGCCGCCATCTCCTCGTACTGGAGCCGGTTGCCGTGGCGGGTCGTCAGCACGCGGGAGGTCCGCCAGCCCTCGGTGGCGCGCATGCGCCGGTGCACGGCGGTGACGCCCGCGGCCGCCGTCGCACCCGCGAGCAGGGTGAGGGCGGCGGGCAGAGCGCGGTCGTCGCGTCCCGCGACCGCGGGGTGCGTGCGGGGGGCCGCGGTGTAGGCGATCAGCGGGTGCATCGCGGGGAACGCGGTGGCGAACCTGCCGAGCCCCATGAAGTAGCCGTTGGCCAGGTGGAACGCGGCGGCGCCAGCGAGGACGGGACGGGTCAGCCGGCCGCCCTTGAGATAGGCGAGCGGGAAGAGGCACTCCAGCGCCAGCACACCGTGGGCGAGCAGCTTGGCGGCCCGGGGGTTGTTCCGGATCCAGGTGTGCATGCCCTCGTGGCCGTAGGTGTGCGTGCGCATCACACCCGGAAGGGCCGAACCGTCGCGCCAGTCCGGGCCGAGCAGCTTGACCCAGCCGGAGACCAGGTAGGAGAGGTTGGACTGGAGGGCGACGTACCACATCAGGGCGTCCTTGGCGGCCGGCGAGGGCACCAGACGGGCGCCGCCGGTGGCGAGCTGTACGAGGGTCGCCACCTGGTCGGCGCCGTCGCTGCCGTAGTGCTGGCGGGGGCCGAGGAGGGCGGAGGTCGCACCGAGGAAGAGGCTGCCGGCGCCGCGCCAGGGGGACCTGCCCGGCAGCAGCATGGCGGAGGCGACCGCGGCCCGTGTGACGTGCAGAGCCGTCGTGGTCCGTCGTCCGCTGGCGATGTCGAGCACTCGACGCAGCAGGGGGTTCGCGTGCGCGACGCTGTCCTTGGCGATGTCCCAGTCGTTCATGCCTCCCTTGTCCATCTCATGGCGCTGGCTGAGGTATTCGAGGGACGAGGTGAGGCTCGTCGCGGCGGCCAGCCGCTCCGACAGGCCCAGCGCGCGGTCCCGGCCGACCGGTATCGGGCCGAGCACCGCGGAGGCGAGCTTGTCCGGGACCGCGGAGGTGATCCTTCGGACGAGTTTCATGGAACCTCTTTTCCTGGTACTTTCGAATGCGTTTTTTGAGTACGGCGGAACCCGCTGCCGGACCAGAACAGCCCTCTGGTCCGACAGCGGGTTCCTATGCGATCACCGTCGGTCGTCAGACCGCGGGCGGCGTACCGCCGACGGCGGCGAGCGCGGCCTGGTTCTGGGCGTTGGCCTCCGCCGCCAGGTTGTTGGCCTCCGCGGCCTGGGCGACACCGACCGCCGCGGTGGCGGCCGCCGCGAGGGCGCCGACACCCTCGGCCGCCTGGGCGATGCGGCCGATGCGGGCGATCCGCGGGGTGCCCAGGGTCGGGCGAGCGGCGACGTAGACGACACCCTCGACGGGGATTTCCACGCTGTTCAGCGCGTTCTCGATGCTGCTCATTTCTTTCATCCTCTCGCTTTCGGGACTGCGGAAGTTCTTTTCTTCCGGTGCCCTTCTGGAGAAAACATTAGGGCCTCTCCGACCGTCTCCACATCGATAAAAATGCCTATTGTTGAAATCCTCCTTCGCGCCGGGGCAGGGTGGACGTGGAAAAGGCCCGGACCGATTCGGTCCAGGCCTTTATCAGGAATGCGCGGCCGGCGGCTTCCCGGGTCATTCGCGACCGTGCCGTCGCCGGAGATGACGCAGGGCGGACGCGGCGGCGTTCGCGCCGCACATGCCGTGGGCGCCGGCTCCCGGTGGCGACGCGGCGGAGCAGATGTACATCCCCGGGACCCCCGTGCGGTACGGGTCGAGGGCCACCCGGGGCCGCATCACCAGCTGGAGGGCGGTGTTCGCACCGGTGACGACGTCCCCGCCGACGTAGTTCGGGTTGTAGTCCGCGAGAGCTGCCGGAGGGCGGACGGCCATGTCGAGGACACGTTCACGGAAGCCCGGGGCGAACCGTTCGATCTGCCCGATGATCGCCTCGGTCGCGTCGCCGTCGTAGCCGTGCGGAACATGGGCGTAGGTCCAGACGGGATGGAGGTCGCCCTTCGAGCGGCTCGGGTCGGCCAGGTACTGCTGGCCGACCAGGACGAACGGCCGTTCCGGCATGCGCCCGGTCTGGATCATGCGCTCGGTGTGGGCGACCTCCTCGAACGTTCCGCCGAGGTGGACGGTGCCCGCCCGACGGGCCGCCTCGTTGGTCCAGGGGACGCCGCCCTCGACCGCGAAGTCGGCCTTGAAGGCTCCGGGCCCGTGGCGGAAGCGCCGGTAGGCCCGCGCGACGCGTGCCGGCAGCCGGTCGCCGAGGATGTCGGCGACGGCGCGGGGGGCGAGGTCGAACAGGACCACGTCGGCCGGGGGGAGATCGGCCGAGGCGCACACCTTCACTCCCGTCTCGATCCGGCCGCCGAACTCGAAGAGCTGTGCCGCGAGCGCGTCGCTGATCGCCCGGGAGCCACCCGCGGCCACCGGCCAGCCGTGCCGGTGACCCGCGGCGACGATGGTCAGACCGACCGCGGCGCCGGCCGGCAGGTGGAAGGGGCGGAAGGCGTGCGCGGCCACACCGGCGAAGAGCGCTCGGGCGGCCGGCGTCCGCCACAGCCGGGCCACCGCGACGGTGGGCAGCAGGGCTCGCGACCCGAAGGCCGCGAGGCGCAGCGGATGGCGCGGCACATGCGTGAGCGGCAGCATCAGATCCTCGGCCAGCGCGTCGAAGCCGTCCGCGAGCGGCTCGAAGAGCCGCTGCCAGCGGCGTCCGTCCACTCCTTGGAGGCCGTCCGCGGTCTCCCGCACCGACCGGTGCAGGACGCCGGCCTCACCGGAGTCCAGGGGGTGCGCGCAGTCGATCTCCGGCAGGCACCAGGTGAGGCCGTGCCGGCCGAGGTCGAGGTCGCGCAGGAACGGCGAGGCGACGGTCATGGGATGTGTGGCGGAGCAGTGGTCGTGCAGCAGCCCGGGGGTCAGTTCGCTGGTGCGGGTGCCGCCGCCGATGGTGTCGGCGGCTTCGAGGACGGTGACGTCCACGCCCTCCCGGGCGAGGAACACGGCGGCCGCGAGACCGTTCGGACCGCTGCCCACCACGACGGCCGTAGTCATAGGTCTTCCGTGCCTCCTCGATGACGGGCGCCGGTCCTCGGCCCGCGCACGGCGGACGACCGGTTGCCGAAGCGGTGTGCGGAAACGGGGACCGGGCCCTCGAAAGAGCCCGGTCCGGGCCGATTCACCACTCTGCGGGACTGGGGAAGGCCGTCCCGGCGCCTTTTGGTTCTCAGACGATAGAGCGTGGATCGGCCGGGCGCGATTCGCAGAATTGCCTAATTCGCGGCCCCCGATCGACTAACTCGCGTCCCAGTTCATGTTCGGCTCGGGTTCCGCGTGCGCATTCGGCTTCGCATGACGCCCGGGTTGCCGGCGGGAGCCCGGACCCGATCCGTCTCCGTCGTCGGCGCCGGGGAGCACGGCCGGTGGGAGTACCGGGAAATGGGCGATGATCCACCAGCCCCCGTCGTCGGCCGGGCCCGCCGTCAGGGAGCCGCCGACCGTCTCCACGCGCTCGCGCAGCCCGATCAGGCCGTAGCCCCCTCTGCCTCCGGTGGGACGGGAGACCCGCCGCTCGGGCCCCTCGTTGTACACGTCGACCCGCAGCAGGTCGTCGCGGGTGCGGTGTACGCGGACCATGGCCTGGGTGCCCGGTGCGTGCCGCCGTACGTTGGTCAGCGCCTCCTGGACCACGCGATGGACGGCCGAACCCACCTCGGGCAGCAGACCGCTTCTGCGGGCGGCCCCGGTGATCTCCAGCTGGGCGGTCGAACCGTCGCCCTGGTCGCTGAACTCCGAGACCAGTTTGGCGAGTTCGGCGTACGGCTCCTCGGGCCTCTCCAGGGAGGCCTGTTCGCCGTCCTCGCGCAGCACCCGGATCAGGCGGCGCATGGAGTCCATGGTCCGCTGCCCGGCCTCGGCGATGTTGCCGAGGATGGGGCCGACCTGGTGGGGCGCGCTCTCGTGGATCACGCCGGCGGCGTGGGCCTGGGCGATGATGCCGGTCACATGGTGGGCGACGAAGTCGTGCAGTTCCCGGGCGAGTTGGATCCGCTCGGCGAGCCGTACGGAGGCGATCGTGCGACGGCGCCGGGCGTCCAGGGTGCGCAGGTAGCACCCCGCGCCGATGGCGCCGCCGACCGCGAACGTCAGCAGGAACGGGTAGGTGAGGGTGATGCTCGTGCCCCCGGTGCGCAGGGGCTCGTCGATGACGCTGGCCCCCATCGCGGCGGCCAGCGCGAGGGCGACCCGGGGCCGGGCCACGTGGCGGCAGGTGCGGGCGAGCAGGACCAGCATGCACGCCGTCTCCAGCAGCCCCCACTCGGGCATGGCCCAGCCCATCAGGGAGGTGCCCAGGGTCACCGTCGTCGAGACGGCCGCGCAGAGGCCCGTACGCCAGGTGATGCTCAGCCGTGATGCGGGCACGAGCACCAGAGCCAGCGCGACGGGGCCCGTCACCAGGGGCAACCAGTCGAGGGGGCCCCGTTGCTGCGACACGATGATGCCCACGTCGAGCAGCCACAGCACGCCCAGCGCCGGATACAGGGCGCGGTGGTCCAGCCGTCGGGCGGGTAACCGGGGGCGGCCGTGGTGGTGCGGCTGGGTCGCTCGTGCCGAGAGCGCCGCGAGTGACGAAGGTGTCATACAACCGGAGGCTAGGCATGCACATGCTTCCCCGGCAGGGAGTGGATCGATGTGTGGGCAGCGTCATAGATCGATTACAGGGTGTTCACGAAATCCCCGTCACCGCCCTGTCCGCACCGTCCCGTTGGCCCAGGCCCACGCGGCCACCTCGACGCGGTTGCGTACGCCCAGCTTGTGGTGGATGTGGCCCAGGTGCGTCTTCACGGTGGACAGCGACAGACACAGCTCGTCACTGATCTCCTGATTGGTCCGGCCCACCGCGACCAGCCGGGCCACCTCCAACTCCCTTGCACTGAGCGAGGATTCGGGCGCTCCGACCCCGTCCACCGGCGCCGCCGCCCGCTCCTCCAGCTGCTTCAGCAGCCGGACCGTCACCGCGGGGGAGACCAGCGCGTCACCGCGTGCGGCCGCCCGTACCGCCTCGATCAGCAGCGCGGGCGCCGCGTCCTTCAGGAGGAAGCCGCACGCTCCGTTGCGCAGCGCGACGTTGAGGTAGTCGTCCTGGTCGAAGCTGGTGACCACCACGACCTGGGTCGGGTGCGTGGCCCCCGGCCCGGCCAGCAGCCGGGTCACCTCCAGCCCGTCCAGCTTCGGCATCCTGACGTCCACCAGGCACACATCCGGCCGCAACGCGCGCGCCAGCTCCACGCACGCGAGCCCGTCGGCGGCCTCTCCGATCACCTCGATGCCGTCCTGGGCGTCGAGGATGAGACGGAAACCGGCCCGGATCAGATCCTGGTCGTCGGCGATCATCACACGTGTGGGGGTGTGGCTCACGCGGCCGAGCATGCCATGGACCGTCCGGCCCGTCCGGCGGTCCGGGGAAGCCGCCCCGCCACCCCCCCCTGCCGAATCGGGCGTTTGGTGCTTACCTGGCGAAGGTTCCGCCCCGGAGGGTGGGACCGGGGCCGATCGACCGATGACTACTGCCCGGTATCGGTCGAACGGTCGATGGCCGGTGCCCGGATGTCACGGAAGAGTCACAGCGCAGCAGACGAACGGCACGCGGGGTCCTCGACCCCCACTTCGAACAAGGCAGGCACCCATGGCAGTGGACAGCTCCGGCCGGCTCAGCGCCCGGGAAATGGAGATCCTCCTTCTGGCGGCCCACGGCATGTCGGACGCGGACATGTCTCGTCACCTGTCGATCTCGGTCCGCACGGTGGCTTCCCATATGCGCAGCATCCGGGAGAAGTTGTGCGCGAAGAACCGTACGCACCTCGTGGTGACCGCACTGCGCGCGGGAATCCTCGCGCTGCGGACGGACCGGATGGACCGCCTCGACGAAACGTTCCGCTTGACGGGCCGCAGCGGGGTCCGGCCGCCGCGACCCGTCGGCATCGCGTAGCGGGTGAGCGAGTGCCCCGGGCCGCTTGGTGCGGCCCGGGGCACCTGCGCGTCAGCCGTCGGCCGCCGGCAGCAGGGGGACGATCCCGCCGCGGGGCGGTGGCCGACGCGGTGGACCCGGAGTCCTGTCCTGTGACCGCGTCCCCGGCCGGCCTCGACCCGGGGCCGGGCTGCGACGGCTCACGGTGCGCCGTCGAGCGGCAGCTCCAGACGCAGCTCGTAGCCGCCGTCCCGCAGATGCCCGGAGGTGACCGTTCCGCCGAGGAGTTCGGCGCGCTGACGCAGGCCGATCAGGCCGTGGTGGGCACCCGGCAGCGAGAGGGCCGGGCGGCTGGGCGCGGTGTTGGTGACGGTCGCGCGCAGCGTGCCGTCCCGCTGGCGCACCCGGATGGTGGCGGTGGCACCGGGAGCGTGCTTGCGGATGTTGGTGAGGGCTTCCTGGACGGTGCGGTAGACGGCGCGCTGGACGGGCGGCGCCAGGTCGCCCGGGAGGTCCGTCCGCAGGTCGGTGTCGATGCCGCTGCCGGCGACCAGCCGGTCGAGGTCGGCGAGGGAGGGCTGCGGGGTGAGTTCGGTGGGGCGGCTGCCGGAGGCCCGCAGTACGCCGACCATGTGCCGCAGCTCGTCCAGGGTCTGCACACTCAGCAGCCGTATCGTCGCCGCCGCCTCCTTCGCCTCCGCGTCCCGGCTGCCGACCTGGAGGGCGCCGGCGCGCACGGCCATCAGACTGACCTGGTGGGACACGGCGTCGTGCATCTCCCGGGCGAGCTGGGCGCGTTCCTTCGCCAGCACGCTCTGCGCGATCAGCAGCCGCTCGTGCTCGCGTGCCTCGGAGACCTCGACGAGACGGAGCGACAACTCCCGCCGGGCCTGGACGAGCTGCCCGAGGAAGAGGGGCGCCGTCGCCTGCGCCACGCTGTAGGAGAGCGGGATCAGGGCCTGGCGGTCGTCGAGGTCGGTGAACTCCGGTGACGGCCACGACCACCAGGTCAGGTCGCAGACCGTGAACCCCAGCGCGCACACGGCCAGCGGCACGCGGTGGTGGGTGCGGGAGGCGAGGGTGTACAGCGCCACCAGCGTGGCGAACACCGCGTCCGTGAACAGGGCGGTCGGCAGGGTGAGCAGAAAGGTCGGCAGCGGCAGCCCGCGGCGCAAGGCGAGCGCGCCGGCCGCGAGCAGGGCGGCGGCCAGCTCCTGGGGATGACGGGGGCCCACGTCGTGGATCCACACGTCCGTCAGGGAGGCCGCGACGAGCACGGCGTCCGTCGTCCACGCGCGTGGGGCGGGCGAGGGCGCCCTCATCCGGCCTCCCGTCCGCCGCCGGCGGAGCCCGACCGCCTGAGCAGACCCGCACGCTCGGCCAGCAGCGCCGCCTGCACCCGGCTGCCCACCTCCAACTTGGTGAGGAGCGCGCTCACATGGTCCTTGACCGTGCCGGTGCTCAGGTGCATCCGGTCACCGATGTCGGTGTTGGACAGCCCCTCCGTGATGAGGACCAGGACGTCCCGCTCACGATCGGTCAGCCGGTCCACGAGCCGGACGGCCGCCTCCCGGGGCCCGTTGTCCAGGTACCCGTCGACCACGGTCCGGGTCACCCGGGACGACAGAACAATCCCGCCGACCGCCAATGTCCTTATGAGATACGGCAGTTGCTCCGGGTCGGTGTCCTTGAGGAGGAAGCCCGCGGCTCCCGAGCGGAGGGCGGCCGCCACGTACTCGTCCATGTCGAAGGTGGTGAGCATGGCCACCACCGGGGGGCGGGCGAGTCTCCTGAGTTCGGCGAGGACCGTGAGCCCGTCCACATCGGGCATACGGATGTCCAGCAGGACGACCTCGGGACGCAGTTCCCGTACGGCGTGGACGGCCCGGCCACCGGGGACCGCCGCGACCACGGCGATGTCGTCCGCGGAGTTGAGGATGTGCTCGAAGCCCGTACGGATCAGGGCTTCGTCGTCGACCACCAGTACCCGGATCACCCGTGCCCCGCTCGTCGTCGGACCACCACTGGACTTCTGCTGGAACCGCTACGACGTCCGAAGTCGCCATCGGGTTCCCATTCCTCCCCCTTTCCGGTCACCTGGCGGGGGTGGCTCCGGCTGGTCGGCGGGAGAACGTCCAGCCACCCGCCGGATGGAGACGCGCCCCTCGCGCCCCCGACGCTGAAGGCCATGACACCGAACACGTCGTCGGACCTGTCGTCCAAGCCGGTCGTCGCCCCCTTTCCTGCCCCTGCCCCTGCCCCTGCCCCTGCTTCTGCCTCTGCTTCTGCTTCTGCTTCTGCTTCTGCCTCTGCTTCTGTCCCGGTCCCCGCCTCGCCCCCCACAGCCGTCGAAGTCTCCGCGAGGCCGTCCACCGGGCGGCTGGTCGGCATCGATCTGGCCCGTGGACTCGCGGTCTTCGGCATGTACGCCGCGCACGTCGGCCCGGACCCGGCCGACGGCGGGCCGCTGGGCTTCGTGATGGAACTGGCGCGGGGCCGCTCCTCCGCGCTGTTCGCGCTGCTCGCCGGTTTCACCCTGGTCCTGATCACCGGACGCCCGCACCCGCGCACCGGGCGCGCCGGACGCCAGGCGGTCGTCCGGATGGTCATCCGTTCCCTCGTCCTGATCGTCCTCGGGTTGGCCCTGACCTCCCTCGACACCGACGTCGACGTGATCCTCGCCTTCTACGGGCTGACCTTCCTGGCCGTCCTCCCCTTGCACCGCCTGCGCGTCCGGACGCTCGCGCTCCTCGCCGCCGTGGGCGCGCTCGTCATGCCCCAACTCCTCCACGTGACACGGCTGTCGATCGAGGACGGCGACTGGGCGGACACGGTCGTCGCCGCCGATCCGCTGGCCCGGATCAGCGACACGGACGGCTTCATGGAGCTGCTGTTCACGGGCGAGTACCCGGTGCTCACCTGGATGCCGTTCATGCTGGCCGGGATGGCGGTGGCCCGGCTCGACCTCACCGGGAACACCGTCCGGGCCCGACTGGTGTGCACGGGCGGTGCGTCGGCCCTGCTCGGCTACGGCGGTTCCTGGCTGGCACTGCGCCTCGTCCCGCACGCGCGGTCCACCGTCGCCGCCGCCACGGACGGCGATTCGGCCGCGTCCGCCTGGTGGTCGGACACTGTCGGCTACGTCGTCGAGGACACCCCGACGGCCTGGCTGCTGGTGGGCGCGCCGCACAGCCAGACGACCTTCTCCATCCTCGGCAACACCGGTGTCGCGCTGCTCGTCCTGGTGCTGTGCGTGACGGGCATGGACCGGCTGCCGCGCTGCGCGCGCCTCGCGACACCCGTGTGCGCCGTCGGCATGACGGCCCTGACGGCGTACGTCCTGCACATCCTCGCCGTCCGGGAGTTCGGCATGGAGGAGGAGACCGGCCCGGCCCTCGTCGACCTCCTCGTGTACACGTCGGTCGCCCTGCTGATCGCCACCGCCTGGACCCGCCGGTTCCGCCGCGGACCGCTGGAGCAGCTCCTCCACGTCAGTACGCTCCCGGCACGCCACGTGAAGTGACACGGATCGGGCGACGCCCCGGCGAACTTCGGCCAAACCGCAGCCGTATCACCACGTCGGCATGGACAGCTCACGTCCGTCTGCGCGCAAGCTTCTCTCCGCACCATCGACATGGCCCCGCCCACGGCACGGCCGCGCCCATCGACGGCAGCCACGACGGTAAGGAAGCGAACGCCTGTGAGAACGCCCCGCACTGCTCGAAGAGTCGCCCTGCTCGCCTCGGGAACCGCGCTGACCACGTTCCTCGCGGCCGCCCCCGCCGGAGCGGGCACGGCCGCCCTCCCGACGGTGACCGCGACGAGCGAGTCGGCCGCGCTGTACGACGACGAGGCCGGCGCCAACTCCGACGCCGACGACCCGGCGATCTGGCGGAACCCCGCCGACCCGGACCGCAGCCTCGTCGTCGCCACCGCGAAGGAGGGCGGCCTGCGCGTCTACGACCTGGACGCCCGCCTCGTGCAGTCCCTGGCCGCGCCGAAGCCGCCGACGCAGGACGACGCCCCGGGCCGCTACAACAACGTCGACCTCGTCACCGGCCTGCGGACCTCCGAGGGCCGTGCCGATGTGGCCGTGGTCAGCGACCGGGGCAACGACCGGTTGCGGATCTACCGCATCGACCCCGACCGCCCGAACGGCCCGCTGACCGACGTCACCGACCCGGCCGCCGCCCCCGTGTTCTCCGCCGACCAGGCCGAGATCAACGACCAGCGCACCGCCTACGGCCTCGCCACCTGGACGGACAGGGCCACCGGCCGGTCCTACGCCCTGGTCAGCCGGCGCGAACGCACCCGACTCGCCCTGCTCGAACTCCTCCCGGCGGCGAACGGCACGGTCGGCTACCGCAAGATCCGCACCCTCGACCTGCCCGCCTCCTTCCGGCTGCCCGACGGCACCTCATGGAGCCCCTGCGGCGAACCCGGTGAACTCCCGCAGGTCGAGGGGATGGTCGTCGACCCCGCCACCGGCACCCTCTACGCCGGCCAGGAGGACATCGGCATCTGGCGCCTGCGCGCCGACCTCACCGGGAGGCCCGTCCTGGTCGACAGGACCAGGGAGTACGGCGTCCCCGGCACGTACGACGAGGAGACCGAGGAGTGCGTGCCGGGCGCCGACCCCGGCTACGGCGGGAAGCGGCTGTCGGCCGACGTCGAGGGCCTGACGCTCTATCAGGAGCGGGACGGCGACGGCTACCTGCTCGCCTCCAGCCAGGGCGACAACACCTTCGCCCTGTACGACCGTGAGGTGAGCGAGGGCAACGAGTACGAGGGCGGCTTCCGCGTCGGGCCTGCGTCGGACACCCTCGACGGAGTGGAGGAGTGCGACGGCGCGGCCGTCCTCAACGCCCCGCTGGGCAGCCGCTACCCGCGCGGCCTGCTCGTCGTCCAGGACGGCCACGAGACCCCCGAGGTCCCCGACGGCGAGGGGGGCACGCGCACGGGAACCGGCTTCAAGTTCGTCGACCTCGGCGAGCTGGCGGACGCCACCGACCTGTAGGGCGCTCAGCCCTCGGCCGCGCCGAGGGGATCCTCCTCGACGAGCCCGTTCGCCATCCACTGCTCCACGGCGGCGACATGGACCGTCGCCGCCGACACCGCCAGGGCGGCGTCGTGGGCCCGCAGGGCGCGGAGGATCTCCTCGTGCTCGCGGTGGGCGTGCTCCACGGCCCGCTCGGTGCGGGTGCCCCGGACGATCCGGGCGCGCTGGGTGCGGGTGGAGAGCACCCGCAGCAGCATCGACAGCACCGGGTTGCCCACCGCCTGCACGATCCGCAGGTGGAACGCGATGTCGTGGCCGACGAACTCCTCCACCGTCGCGGCCGCCCGCGACCGCTCCAGGATCACGCCCAGCTCGTCGAGGTCCTCGGCGGTGAGCAGGGCGGCTGCCGCCCCGGTCGCCTGGGGTTCCAGCAGCCGCCGTACCTGGAGCAGTTGCAGCGCCGTCTGCCCCTGGGAGACGTCCGAGGCGAACGAGAGCGACTCCAGCAGCAGATGCGGCTCCAGGCTCGACACATAGGTGCCGTCGCCCTGCCGGGTGACCAGGATCCGCATCGCGGTCAGCGCCCGTACGGCCTCCCGCAGCGAACTGCGGGAGAGACCGAGCTGGGCGGCGAGGATCTCCTCCTTGGGAAGGCGGGAGCCCGGCGCCAGCTCACCCGCCACGATCATCGCCTTGATCTTGTCCATCGCCTCGTCCGTGAGTGCCACGAGGTGCCTCCCTGTAGCGGGGCTACTCCTGCTTCTCGCCCGAGGCGAAGCGGGAGATGATCAGTGCGACGATGATGATCGCGCCGTTGAGGAACTGGTTCCACAGCGGCGGCACCCCCGCCAACGTCATCACGTTCACGACGAGTTGCAGCGTCAGCACACCGGTGAGCGCGCCGAACAGCGAGCCCTTGCCGCCGTTGAGGCTCACTCCGCCGATGACGGTCGCCGCGAAGACCTGGAAGATCCAGCCGCTGCCCTGGGTGGCGGAGATCGAGCCGTAGTGGCCGCTGTAGAGGATGCCGGCGAACGCGGCCAGCACACTGCCGAGGATCAGCACCGCCCACACGATCCGGTCCACCCGGATGCCGGCGGTACGGGCCGCCTCGGCGTTGCCGCCGATCGCGTACAGCGCCCGTCCGTGCCGCAGCCAGGCCAGCGCACTGCCACCGAGGACGAAGAGGACCACGCAGATCCAGATGGCGGCCGGTACCCCCAGCCACGACGCCTTGCCGAGGTAGGTGAAGGAGGACGGCAGCTCCACGATGGACTGCCCCTCCGAGAGGGCGACCTGGAGGCCGCGCAGCATGGTCAGCATGCCGAGGGTGACGATGAACCCGTTGAGGCGCAGCTTCAGGATCAGGAACCCGTTGACGGCGCCGATCACGACGCCCACCAGCAGACAGAGCGGTACGGCCGTCCACTCGGGCAGCAGCCCGAGCCCGGTGAACCTGGCGCCGCTGGTCGGCAGCACCAGCCAGACCGCGATGACGGGCGACACGCCGATCGTGGACTCCAGGGACAGGTCCATGCGGCCGCAGATCAGGATCAGCGCGGTGGCCAGCACCAGCAGGCTCAGCTCGGTGGACTGCTGGGCCACACCGATGAGGTTGTCGGCGGTCAGGAAGGCCGGCGAGACGATGAACCCGATCACGCCGAGCACGAGGATCGCGGGGACCAGGGACAGCTCACGGAAGCGACCGAGGCCGAGCCCGCGGCGGGTGTCTCCGGCGGTCTCCCGCGCCCCGCTCGTGGCGGGCTCGGTGACATCAGTGGTGGCGGACATGACTACCTTCCGTGCTCTTCGGTGGTGCCAGAGGTGGGATCGGCGGAGGTGCGGGCGCCGGTGCCGGAGTTCTCGGCCCGGTCGGCCACGCCCTCCATCGCGGCGACGACGTGCTCGTCCTTCCAGCCGCGGTCGAACTCGGCGACCGCCCGCCCGTGGAACATCACCACGAGCCGGTCGCACACCTTCAGGTCGTCCAGCTCGTCGGAGACGATCAGCGCGGCCTTCCCGCCGTCGGCGATCTGCCGGATCCGGCGCAGCAGGAACTCCTTGGACCTGACGTCCACCCCGTTGGTGGGGCGGATGGCCACCAGCACCTGGGGGTCGGTCGCCAGGGCGCGGGCGACGACGACCTTCTGCTGGTTGCCGCCGGAGAGCGCCGAAACAGGCGTGGTGTCGCCCGGGGTCTTGATGTCGAGGTCGCGGATCATGCGCCGGGCGAAGCTTCTGGTCCGGCCGGGCAGCACCGTGCCGTACGGGCCGAGCTGGTCGGTGACGGTGAGCGTCGCGTTCTCCGCCACGCTGCGGTTGTTCACCAGGCCCTGGAGATGCCGGTCCTCCGGGACGAGCCCGACACCGACCGCGAGCGCCGACGGCACGCTGCCGCCGCGCACCCGCCGGCCGGCGACCGAGATCGTGCCCTGCTCGGGGCGGTGCAGCCCGGCGACGGTCTCGCCCACCCGCACATTGCCGCTGGCCGCCGCGCCGGCGAGACCGACGACCTCGCCGGCCCGCACCGAGAGCGACAGGTTCTCGCAGGCACCGGGCAGGGTGAGGTGCTCGACCGTGAGGAGTTCGGGGGCGTCGGACCGTACCGGGGGCCGGTTCTCGACGGTCTCCGCCGCCGTGACCGTGCTCTCCCCGGTCATGGCCTCCACCAGCGCCTGGTGGCCGAGTTCGGCGACGGGCGCGGTCAGGATGTGGGCGGCGTCGCGGTAGACCGTGACGGTGGTGCAGAGGTCGTACACCTCTTGCAGGTGGTGCGAGATGAAGAGGAAGGCGACGCCCTGTCGCTGGAGGTCGCGGAGCTTGTCGAAGAGGCGGTTGATGCCGCGGGCGTCGAGCTTCGCGGTCGGCTCGTCGAGGATGATGAAGCGCGCGCCGAACGACAGGGCGCGGGCGATCTCGACGAACTGCCGCTGCTCGACGGTGAGGTCCCGTGCCCGTGCGTCGGCCTTCACGTCCACGCCGTATCCGGCGAGCAACTCCTCGGCGCGGGCACGCAGTTGCTTCCAGCGGATGGGTCGCAGCGGCCCGTCGCTCTGCCGGTTCAGGAAGAGGTTCTCGGCGACGGTCAGATCCTGGATGATCGTGGACTTCTGGTAGACGCAGGCGACCTTGGAGCGCCAGGCGTCGATGTCGCCGACGGCGGGCGCCTCCTCGCCGGAGAAGCGCAGGGTGCCGGTGTCGGCGGGGCGCAGCCCGGTGAGGATGGACACCAGCGTGGACTTGCCGGCGCCGTTGCGTCCGACCAGTGCGTGCGACTCGCCCGGCGTGATGGTGATCCGGGCGTCGCGCAGCGCGACGGTGGCGCCGAACCTCTTGCTGATGCCGGTGGCCTCGGCCACCGGGGCGTCGTTCCCGGCGGCGGGGTGGCCGCCGCCGTTCGCCGCGGCGGTCGCGGTGTCCGCCATGGTGGATACCGTCCTTCGTGGGGTGGGTGCGAGGGGGGCTGGCCAGGGACGGGCGGAGGGACGGGCCGCGTCCCTCCGCCGGTCGTCGGCCGGTACGCGGCTAGCCGACGTTGTTGCCCCACAGGGCCTTGTCGTCCACGTTGTCCTTGGTCACCAGCGGTGCCGGGAGCTGGTCCTCCAGACCGCCCGGGATCTCGATGATCGTGGAGTCGTGATCGGTCGCGCCGGGCTTGAAGGTCTTGCCCTCGGCGGCCGCCTCCGCGTAGTACAGCGCGTACTTGGCGTAGAGGTCGGCGGGCTGGGAGACCGTGGCGTCGATCTGCCCCTTGCGGATCGCCTCGAACTCCTGCGGGATGCCGTCGTTGGAGATGATCGAGATGTGGCCCTTCTCGCCGGCCGGCTTCAGCAGGCCCTTCTGCTCCAGCAGGGCCAGGGTCGGCTGGAGGAAGACGCCGCCGGCCTGCATGTAGATGCCGTTGAGGTCGGGGTGCTGGGCGAGCAGGCTCTGCAGCTTGGCGGAGGCCACGTCGCCCTTCCAGTCGGTGGGCAGCTCGAAGACCTCGATCTTCGGGAACTTCGTCTTCATGCACTCCGCGAACGCCTCGGAGCGGTCCCGCCCGTTGATGGAGTCCAGCGCGCCCTGCAACTCCGCGACCTTGCCCTTGCCGCCCAGCTGCTCGCCGAGGAACTCGCACGCCTTGGTGCCGTAGGCCCGGTTGTCGGCGCGGACGACCATGTAGACGTCGCCCTTGTCGGGGCGGGTGTCGACGCTGACCACCGGGATCTTCTTGGACGCGAGGGTGTCGAGGGTGGAGGCGATGGCGCCGGTGTCCTGCGGGGCCATGACGACGGCCTTGGCTCCCGTGTTCTGGAACACCTGCACGTTGGCGACGAGCTTGGTGATGTCGTTCTGCGAGTTGCTGAGCGGCAGCGCGTTGATGTCCTCGGACTTGATGTCCTTCTTCAGGTACTCGGCGTAGGAGTTCCAGAAGTCCGAGTCGGAGCGCGGCAGGTCGATTCCGATGGCGGGCTTGTCGCCGCCCGAGCCGGCGGACCCGGACGAGCTGTCGCGGTTGCACGCGGTGAGGAGGGTGAGGGCCGCGAGGGCGCAGGCCGCTGCGGCGGTGGAGCGGGTGCGAGCGAGCTTCATGGCCGGGTTCTCCTTAGCCAGGACAGGGAGGCCGCCCTCCGGGACACGCGTGCGTGGACCGACGGAGGGGAGGCGTAGAGGGTCAACCGGTGAACGAGCAGCGGAGTTTGAAGGGCCACTACCTCGCTGTGGGCGGTGGAGCGATTCCTCCGATGTATCTCGGACGTCGAGGACGTTACGACGGCATTGCCCGGACTGACAAGAGGTTGTCCATGAGGAATTCGACCACTTGTGTGCGCGGTGCCTCGGCGCTCCGGTCGAGACGAAGTCGTACATGCCGGATCTATGAGCTACGAAAAGCCTGGCGTCGGGCAAATACATCCGAGGAATACGTTGTCAGGGCGCCGAACTGCACCTAAAGTCGCGGTGCGCCATTCCTCCGATGAATGATCGAACCCATGGCAAGGGAGCTGCCCCAGTGAAACTGCTACGCGTCGGCGCCCCGGGAGAGGAGCGGCCCGCCGTCCGCGGCGACGACGGCCGGCTGCTGGACCTGTCCTCCGTGGCCCCGGACATCGACGGCGCCTTCCTCGCCTCCGGCGGAGTCGACCGGGCCCGCGCGGCCGTCGAGGCCGGCACACTGCCCGAGCTGGACGTCGAGGGACTGCGCGTCGGCGCCCCCGTCGCCCGCCCCGGCAAGGTCATCTGCGTCGGGCTCAACTACCGCGACCACGCCGCCGAGACCGGCGCCGCGATCCCGCCCCGCCCCGTGGTCTTCATGAAGGACCCGGGCACGGTCGTCGGCCCCTACGACGAGGTGCTGATCCCGCGCGGCTCGGTCAGGACCGACTGGGAGGTCGAGCTGGGGGTCGTCATCGGCCGGCCGGCCCGCTATCTGGAGGGCCCCGAGGAGGCCGCCGGGGTGATCGCCGGGTACGTGGTCAGCCATGACGTCTCCGAGCGCGAGTTCCAGCTGGACTACTCCTCGCAGTGGGACCTCGGCAAGTCCTGCGAGACCTTCAACCCGATGGGGCCCTGGCTGGTCACCGCCGACGAGGTCGGTGATCCGCAGGACCTCGGACTGCGGCTGACCGTCAACGGCGTCAAGCGCCAGCACGGGCACACCCGCGACATGATCTTCCCGGTCCACGAGATCGTGGCGTACCTGAGCCAGTACATGGTCCTCCAGCCCGGCGACGTGATCAACACCGGAACACCCGCGGGCGTCGCCCTCGGCCTGCCCGGCACCCCCTATCTCCGCCCCGGTGACACCGTCGAGTTGGAGATCGACGGGCTCGGGAGCCAGCGCCAGACCTTCGGCCAAGCGTGAAAGGCACCCCCTTGAGCACCCCCGTGACTGCAACCCCCGCCCGGATCACCGCGGTCGACACCTACGACGTCCGGTTCCCCACCTCGCGGGAACTGGACGGGTCGGACGCCATGAACCCGGATCCCGACTACTCCGCCGCCTACGTCGTGCTGCGCACGGACGCCGGCGACGGGCACGAGGGCCACGGCTTCACCTTCACCATCGGCCGCGGCAACGACGTCCAGGTCGCCGCCATCGGCGCCCTGCGGCACCACCTCCTCGGCCGTTCGGTCGAGGAGCTGTGCGCCGACCCCGGCTCCGTCAACCGCGACCTGATCGGCGACAGCCAGCTGCGCTGGCTCGGCCCCGAGAAGGGCGTGATGCACATGGCCATCGGCGCCGTCGTCAACGCCGTCTGGGACCTGACGGCCAAGCGCGCGGGTCAGCCCCTGTGGCGTCTGCTCGCCCACGCCGACCCCGAGTGGCTGGTCTCCCAGGTCGACTTCCGCTACATCGCCGACGCCCTCACCCCCGAGGACGCCCTGCGCCTGCTGCGCGAGGGCCGCGCCGGGCTGGCCGAGCGCGAGGCCACCCTGCTCCAGCGCGGCTACCCCGGCTACACCACCTCACCGGGCTGGCTCGGCTACTCCGACGAGAAGCTCACCCGGCTGGCCAAGCAGGCCGTCGCCGACGGCTTCACCCAGATCAAACTGAAGGTCGGCGCCGACCTCGCCGACGACGTCCGCCGGATGCGCACCGCCCGCGCCGCCGTCGGCGACGGAGTACGCATCGCCATCGACGCCAACCAGCGCTGGAACATCGACGAGGCGATCGAGTGGACCCGGGCCCTCGCCGACTTCGACCCGTACTGGATCGAGGAACCCACCAGCCCCGACGACATCCTCGGCCACGCCGCCGTCCGCCGGGGCGTCGCCCCGGTGAAGGTCGCCACCGGCGAACACGTACAGAACCGCATCGTCTTCAAGCAGCTCCTCCAGGCCGGCGCCCTCGACGTCCTCCAGATCGACGCCGCCCGCGTCGGCGGCGTCAACGAGAACCTGGCGATCCTGCTGCTCGCCGCCAAGTTCGGCGTCCCCGTCTGCCCCCACGCCGGCGGTGTGGGCCTGTGCGAACTGGTCCAGCACCTGTCGATGTTCGACTACCTCGCCCTCTCCGGCACCACCGACGACCGGGTCATCGAGTACGTCGACCACCTCCACGGGCACTTCACCGACCCCGTGGTGATGCGCGACGGTCACTACGTAGCCCCCCTCACCCCCGGTTTCTCCGCGACCATGCACCCCGGGTCGCTCGCCGAATACCGTTACCCCGACGGCGTGTTCTGGACCGCCGACCTCGCAGGACGGGAGGAAGTCGCATGACCGGCACAGGTGAACTGACGGGACTCCGCGCGCTCGTCACCGGTGGCGCGTCCGGGATCGGACTGGCCACCGCCCGGCTGCTGGCCGCACGGGGCGCCTCCGTGGCCGTCCTCGACCTCGACCCCGCCGGGGCCTCGGCCCCCCTGCTCGGCCTCAAGGCCGATGTCACCGACGACGCCTCCGTACGGGAGGGCGTCGAGGAGGCCGCCCGGCGGCTCGGCGGCCTCGACATCCTCGTCAACAACGCCGGCATCGGCGCGCAGGGCACCGTCGAGGACAACCCCGACCACCAGTGGCAGCGGGTCCTCGACGTCAACGTCCTCGGCATGGTCCGCACCAGCCGCGCGGCCCTGCCCCACCTGCGCGCCTCCTCCCACGCGAGCATCGTCAACACCTGCTCCATCGCCGCCACCGCCGGTCTGCCGCAGCGCGCCCTGTACTCCGCCAGCAAGGGCGCGGTCCTCTCCCTGACCCTGGCCATGGCCGCCGACCACGTCCGTGAGGGCATCCGCGTCAACTGCGTCAACCCCGGCACCGCCGACACCCCCTGGGTCGGCCGGCTCCTCGACACCGCCGACGACCCCGAGGCGGAGCGCGCCGCCCTCAACGCCCGTCAGCCCATGGGCCGGCTGGTCAGCGCCGACGAGGTCGCCGCCGCCATCGTCTACCTGGCGAGCCCCGCCGCGGCCTCCGTCACCGGCACCGCCCTCGCCGTGGACGGCGGTATGCAGGGCCTGCGGCTCCGCCCGGCGGGCTCATGAGAACCAGGACCCTCGGCCGCACCGAGGTCCGCGTCACCGAGCTGGCCTACGGCGCCGCGGGCATCGGCAACCTCTTCCGCCCGGTCCCCGACGAGGTGGCGGCCGCCGCGATCGACGCCGCCTGGGACGCCGGGATCCGCACCTTCGACACCGCCCCCCACTACGGGCTCGGCCTGTCCGAACGCCGGCTCGGCGCCGCGCTCCGGGACCGCCCCCGGGAGTCGTACACGATCTCCACCAAGGTCGGCCGGCTGCTGGTGGAGAACGAGACCACAGAGGGCGACGACCTGGGACACGGCTTCGCGGTCCCGGCGACCCACCGCCGCGTCTTCGACTTCACCGCCGACGGCGTCCTGCGCTCCCTGGAGGCCAGCCTGGCTCGGCTCGGTCTGGACCGGGTGGACGTGGTCCTCCTCCACGACCCCGACGACCACGTCGAGCAGGCCCTGCGCGAGGCCTACCCGGCGCTGGAGCGGCTGCGTGACGAGGGCGTCGTGGGCGCCATCGGCGTCGGCATGAACCAGTGCGCCGCACCCACCCGCTTCCTGCGCGAGACCGACATCGACGTGGTGCTGCTGGCCGGCCGCTACACCCTCCTCGAACAGGAGGGCCTGGCGGAACTGCTGCCCGAGGCCACCGCCCGGGGACGCAGCGTACTGATCGGCGGCGCCTTCAACTCCGGCCTGCTGATCGACCCGAAGCCGGGTGCCACCTACGACTACGCCCCCGTGCCGGGGCCCGTGCTCGACCGTGCCCTGCGGCTGAGGACCGTCACCGAAGGCCACGGTGTACCGCTGCGCGGCGCGGCCCTGGCGTTCCCCTCCGCCCACCCGGCGGTCGCGGCCGTGCTGACGGGCGCCCGCTCCGCCGAGGAGGTGCGCGACACGGTCGACCTGCTCGGCCGTCCGATCCCTGCCGCACTCTGGGACGAGCTGCGCGCCGAGGGGCTGCTGAGCCCGGACATCCCCGTCCCGCAGCCGAAGGAGACGCCGTGAGGGTCGCCCTGCACACCAAGGTCCGCGCCGACCGCGTCGAGGAGTACGAGGCGGCCCACCGCGAGGTCCCCGGCGAGCTGACCGCCGCCATCCGCGCCGCCGGGGTGAGCGAGTGGACGATCTGGCGCAGCGGCACCGACCTCTTCCACCTGCTGGAGGTCGAGGACTACCCGGCGATGATCGCCGAACTGGAGAAACTGCCGGTCAACATCGCCTGGCAGGCCCGCATGGCCGAGCTCCTCGACGTCGTCCACGACTACTCGGCCGAGGGCTCCGACGCCGGACTGCCCGTGGTGTGGGAACTGTGACGGGCACGGGCGACACCGACGCCCCGGTCGTCGACGCGCACCATCACCTCTGGGACCTCTCCGTCCGCGACCAGGACTGGATCACCGGGCCCGAACTTGCCCCGCTGCGCCGTGACTTCACCCTCAGCGAGCTGGAGTCCGCCGCGCGGGCCGCGGGGGTCGCCGCCACGGTCCTGGTCCAGACGATCACCGTGCCCGAGGAGACCCCCGAGTTCCTGGCCCTCGCCGCCGGCAGTGACCTGGTCGCCGGTGTCGTCGGCTGGACCGACCTCACCTCGCCCGCCGTCGCCGACGCACTGGCCGAACTGCGCGAAAGGCCCGGCGGGGAGTACCTGGTGGGCATCCGCCACCAGGTGCAGGGCGAACCCGACCCGCGCTGGCTGACCCGCCCGGACGTCCGGCGGGGTCTCGCCGCGGTCGCCGGCGCGGGACTGGTCTACGACCTCCTGGTCAAGCCCCACCAGCTCCCGGCCGCCGTGGAGGCGGCGGCCGGCCTCCCCGACCTCACCTTCGTCCTCGACCATGCGGCGAAGCCGCCCATCGCCTCCGGTGAACTGGAGCCGTGGGCGGGGGAGATCCGGCGGCTGGCTGCCCTGCCGAACACGGTGTGCAAGCTCTCCGGCCTGGTCACGGAGGCCGACTGGCACTCCTGGCGGGTCGCGCACCTCGTCCCGTACGCCGACACCGTGCTGGACGCCTTCGGTCCCGAGCGGCTGATGTACGGCTCCGACTGGCCGGTCTGCCGACTCGCCTCCGACTACGCCGAAGTCCTGGACACGGCCGACTCGTTGATGTCCGGACTCGGCGAGGCCGAACGCCGGGAGGTCTTCGCGGGCACCGCCGTCCGCGTCTACGGCCTGCGGATCTGAGGCAGGCGAAGGCCGGGCCCGGTGTCCGCCCCCGCCATGGCCGACAGCTCGTCCGGTGTGCGCGGACCGGGCTCCTCCTCGGCCAACAGCCCCTGTTCGCGCAGCAGTCGGGCGACGGCGACCCCCCAGGGGAGCCGAAGCCCCGCCTGGTGGAGGAGTTCCGTGCGGGCGAGCATCTCGTCCACCGGGCCCGTGCGCGCGCCGGCCGGGGTGAGCAGCGCCGCGTCGTCGGCCCAGCGCAGTGCGAGGTCGACGTCATGGGTGGCCATCACGACGGTGGTGCCGGACCGGCGCAGCTCGTCCAGGGTGGCCAGGAGCCGCTCCTGCCCGTCGGGGTCGAGCCCGGCGGTCGGCTCGTCGAGGATCAGGACCCGGGGCCGCATCGCGACCGCCCCGGCGATGGCGGTCCGCTTGCGCTGGCCGTAGGAGAGCAGATGGGTGGGCCGGTCGGCCAGGGCGGCGATGCCGAGCGCGCCGAGCGCCTCGTCCACCCGGGCCCGCACCTGCGCGTCGGACAGCCCGAGGTTCAGCGGACCGAACGACACGTCCTGCGCGACGGACGCCGCGAAGAGCTGGTCGTCCGGGTCCTGGACGACCAGCTGGACCGTCGTCCGCAGCCGGGTGAGCCCCTTGCGGTCGTACGTCACCGGCCGCCCCTCGACGGCCAACTCGCCCGTACGGGGCCGTAGTCCGCCGCTGAGCAGCCGCATCAACGTGGTCTTGCCGCTGCCGTTGCGGCCCAGCAGGGCGAGCGCGCGCCCCTCGCGCACGTCGAAGTCGAGTTCGCTGAGCACGGTCGGTCCGTCCTCGTACGCGAACGACGCGCCCCGCAGGGCGACGAGCACGGGCTCGCTCATGTCAGCCTTTCCAGAACGAAGGTGAGGGCGACCACGGCCGCGAGGAGCGCGACACTGGCCGTGGTGAAGCGCACGGAGACCCGGGCCTCGGGCACCAGGACGCGCAGGGTGCCGTCGTACCCGCGTCCGGCGAGCCCGGTCTGCAGCCGCGCCGCCCGGTCGAAGGCCCTGACGAACGCGGTCGCGCCGAGTCCGGCGAGGGAACGCCAGGTGGCGGCGCGGGTGGTGTGCCCCAGCCGGGCCGCCTGCGCCTCACGGATCCGGCGCACGGAGTCCAGGAGCAGGAAGCTCATCCGGTAGGTCACCAGGGCCACGTCCACGACCGGCGCCGGCACCCCGGCCCGCACGAGCCGGGGCAGCAGGTCCGACATGGGGGTGGTGAAGGCGAACAGGAGGACGCCGAGGGAGGCGGCCGAGGTGCGCAGCAACAGTTCCCCGGCGCGCACCGGCCCGCCGACGGCCGGGGTGACGAACCCGTCCGGCCCGCCCACCTGGACGAGCAGCGGCAGCGCGCCGGTCACACAGAAGCCCAACGGCACCCGGTAGGCCCGCCACAGCCGACGGCCGGGCACGCCCGCGGGGCCCAGCAGCACCACGAGCGCGGTCAGCAGGACCAGGGCCGCGCCGGGCCAGGGCGGCAGGGAGATCGCGAGCACGGTGAGGCCGAGCCCGAGCACGGCCTTGTCCACGGGATGGCGGCGGCGCCAGCGACTGCTGTGCGCCGCCGCGTCGATCGGCAGCACCCGGGTCAGCCCCGCCCGGCGGGCGATTCCCCGGAGGCACCGGACGAGCCTTCGTCACCGGATGTTCCGGAGGTGCCGGATGCGCCGGATGTGCCCTTCGCGGCCGCCGCGGCGGCCGGGGTACTCACCGCCGCCGTGGGCGCGGCCCCGGCCGACGCCCTGGCCGTGGACGCCTCGACCGCCACGTCCACGGGCTTCGCCGGAGCCATGTCGGCCTTCCCGGCCGCGTCGAGTTGCGCCCGGGCCCGGGCCTCGCCCTGGCGCCGGCCCCGGTGGATGCCGAAGTAGTAGGCGAGGACCCCCGCGCCGAGAGCGGCCTGGAGGGCGAAGAGCGCCGACTCGATCTCACCGGACGGCGGCTCGTAGAGAGGGGAGAACCACGGCTCGTAGTCCGGCTCGATCTCCGTGATCGCCGTCTCCGCCTCGGCGTCGGCGCCTGTGAAGGGCTCCTCCTTGTGGTCGCCGAGGCCGAGGGCCAGCGGCAGGACGGCGAGCGCCGCCACGGCGAGCAGCAGCAGTGCGTTGATCTTCGTGTTCCGGTTCATCGGGCCACCGCCTCGTTCCCCGTCTCCGTCTCGGCGCCGGCGCGGCTCTGCCGGCCGGTCAGGAGCACGCCGAGCCGCGTCAGTTCGCCCTTGCTCGACTGCACCAGCAGACGCATCACCAACACCGTGAGCAGACCTTCGCTGACCGCGAGCGGGATCTGGGTGACGGCGAAGATGGAGCCGAACTTGCCGAGCGCGCCCAGGAAGCCGCTGCTCGGGTCGGGGAAGGCGAGCGACAACTGCACGCTGGTGACGCAGTAGGTGACCAGGTCGGCGAAGAACGCGCCGAAGAAGACCGTCACCATCAGCGGCACGTCGAAGCGTCGCAGCAGCCGGTAGACGCCGTAACCCGCCCAGGGGCCGACGATCGCCATCGAGAAGACGTTGGCGCCGAGCGTGGTCAGACCGCCGTGGGCGAGCAACAGTGCCTGGAAGAGCAGGGTGATGGTGCCGAGGACCGCCATGATCGGCGGCCGGAACAGGATGGCACCGAGGCCGGTGCCGGTGGGGTGGGAGCAACTCCCGGTGACCGACGGGAGCTTCAGCGCGGACAGGACGAAGGTGAAGGCCCCCGAGGCGCCGAGCAGCAGCGTGCTCTCGGGATGCTCCCTGACCTCACGGGTGAGTGCCCGGACTCCGTGGACGACGAACGGCGCGGACGCGACACCCCAGGCGATCGCGTGCGCCGGAGGAAGGAAACCCTCGGCTATGTGCATGGCTCAGCAGACCCTCTCCAGCACCTCGTGGATGGTTGACGCGCCTTGGCCGGTCTCCTGGCTTACGGGTGACACCGCCCGTGCTCCGCCTTCCCGGGTCCGAAGACCCAGTGGCTGTCCGTGAGGACCGGAGCCGGACTTCCCGATCACAGTGGCGAGGGCCGCACCGGCATCACACCGGATTTCCCGTTCACCAAGGCGTGGTGACAGTAGTGCCCAGATAAGGACGCTGACAAGCGGAGGCCAAGGGGCGCGCAGGCGCCGTGCAACAGCTCACACCCCGGCGCACGCTCCGCGCGACGTCGAGGTACCCGACCTGACCGAAAGCAGACGGGAGCTTTACTGCGACATAGTTGCAGCTGCCAACACCACGCACGAGGCTGAGGAGGCTCGACCGCACGAACGCGGCACGAGGACATCGACCGCACGGACGCGGCGACGAGACGCGCGGCACGCAGAGAAGAAGAGGCGCACGCCCCATGGCTCCTGGTACCGACACCGCCCCCTCGGCCACCACCGGGACGGGCGGTCTCTCATGGCGGCGGATCCGCGCCACGACGACGCGCGGGGAGTGGGCGAGCCTGGGCGGGATGGCCGGGTTCATCCTGGCGCTGCACCTCATCGGCTGGTTCACCCTCGTGGTGATCGTCGCCCCCGAGCACTACAGCGTCGGCAGCAGGACCTTCGGCATCGGTATGGGTGTCACCGCCTACACCCTGGGCATGCGGCACGCCTTCGACGCCGACCACATCGCCGCCATCGACAACACCACCCGCAAACTGATGGGGGAGGGGCGACGCCCGCTGTCGGTCGGCTTCTGGTTCTCCCTCGGCCACTCGTCGATCGTGCTCGTCCTCACCTTCCTGCTCACCCTCGGCGTCAAGACGCTCGCCGGACCCGTCCGCGACGACGGCTCCGCGCTGCACGAGGTGACCGGCTGGATCGGCACGACCGTCTCGGGGACGTTCCTGTACGTCATCGCCCTCGTCAACCTGGTGGCCCTGGTGGGGATCTGGAAGGTGTTCCGCGAGATGCGCTCGGGCACCTTCGACGAGGCCGCGTTGGAGGAACGACTGAACAGCCGGGGCCTGATGAACCGGCTCCTCGGGCGGTTGATGAGATCCCTCACCAGGCCCTGGCAGATGTATCCCGTAGGCCTGCTCTTCGGCCTCGGCTTCGACACGGCGACGGAGGTCGCGCTGCTGGTCCTGGCCGGTTCGGGCGCGGCCTCCGGGCTGCCCTTGTACGCGATCCTGTGCCTGCCCGTCCTGTTCGCCGCCGGAATGTCGCTCCTCGACACCGTCGACGGCACGTTCATGAACCTCGCCTACGGCTGGGCGTTCTCCCAGCCGGTCCGCAAGGTCTACTACAACCTCGCCGTCACGGGTCTGTCCGTGGCCGTCGCCCTCGTCATCGGCACGGTCGAACTCCTCGGCCTCGTCGCCGAGAAGGCCCGCCTGCACGGCGTCTTCTGGGACCGGGTCTCCGGCCTCGACCTCAACACCGTCGGCTATGTGGTCGTCGGCCTCTTCTTCGTCACCTGGGCGGTCGCCCTACTGGTCTGGCGGTTCGCGCGGATCGAGGAGAAGTGGACGGCGGGGTGAACCCCACCGTCCACCCGCACGCGGCGCACGGGCGCCTCACCTCGCCTCAGGACACGTCGTCGAGCGGCCGGAGGAAACGGCGTTCGTACCGCTTGATGCAGCGGGTGTCGCGGGCCAGCGCGAAGGCGTCCTGGCACTCCGGATCGGACATGCTGTCCGTGCGGTACCGCTCGTACGCGGCGAGACTGGGAAACGAGAAGAGGGCGTAGGCGATGTCGCTGTCGCTCTCGCTCGGCAGGAAGTAGCCGTGGTGCGTCCCGCCGAAACGGTTGACGAGCCGAACCCAGCGCCGCCCGTACTCTTCGAAGTCCTCGAGCTTGTCGGGGTCGATCTCGTACTTCAGATGAATGGTGATCACGGTTCCATGGTCCCCCGGGGCGCGGGCGACGGCCATGCCGGTCGGCGTCATCGGGTGGGGGAGGCGGTCAAGGCGTCGACGAGCCGGGCGAATTCGGTGCGTTGCCGGTCGGTCAGTGCGGTGTAGAGCGGCGCCTGCAACTCGTCGGTGAGCTGCTCGGCGCGCTGCCATCGGGGGATCAGGTCCGCGGCGACGGGTTGTGGTTCTCGCCAGCCGTAGTGGGCCGCCTGCTCGACGCCGAGGTTGACGACCATGGCCGCCTGGGCGGTCAGTCCGTACGCGCGCACCGCCGCAAGATGGCAGGCACCACGGTGTTCGCGCAGTACGTGGACGCGCTGCATGGCCGCCCCGACGGGATCGTCGGCGGGGCAGGGCTGCGCGCGCCAGCCGGCGAACAGGGGCAGGGAGGCGGCGTCGGCGGCGTCGATCAGCCGCTGTGCCAAGTGGTTGAAGTGCTCCACGTCGACATCGGCGGGGATGTGGGCGTGTCCCCATTCCCGGAGGGCCTCGGCATAACAGGCGGCGGCGTCCTCCGCCGCCATCACGTCCCGTCCCGCCAGCCAGCCCGTGGTGACCAGGTCGGGGCCGAGGAAGCCCTGTACCGCTTGGACCACCGGGACCGGTGCCTCGCCGAGCACTCCGAACCTGCCCCGGCAGTAGAAGCCGCGGCCGGGGGAGAACCCGGCGCGCAGACCCACGGCGGCGGTCGTCCCGTCGGACATGAACTCGTCACCGACATCGTGGAGGGGCCGGGCGACAGCGGCGATGCAGTCGAAGATCTTCATGCGCCGAAGGTCGCGCAGTACAACTCGATAGGTCAAGGGGATGTTTTCTGATGAAACCCATTAGGTAATCTATCGAGTCATGCTCGATGTCCGCCGTCTGCACATGCTGAAGACCGTCACCGCCCGCGGCTCCATCGCCGCGGCAGCCCAGGCACTGGGACTGTCCGCCGGTGCCGTGTCCCAGCAACTGTCCGCGCTGCGGCGTGACGTGGGAGTCGATCTTCTGCGCCCCGACGGGCGAACCGTGGCGCTGACCGAGGCGGGCCGGGTGCTCCTCGAACACGCCGACCGGATCCTCGCCGCCGTGCAGGAAGCCGAAAGCGCGGTCGCGTCCGTCAGGGGCACGGTCGGCGCCGCCGTCACGCTCGCCGCGCTGCCGTCGACCGTCGCCCGGATCGTGGCGCCCGCACTCCACGAGCTGGGCGTACGGCACCCGCGGCTCACCGTGACCTGTCTCGTCACCGACCAGGCGCAACTGCGGGAACTCACCCTCGGCGCCGTCGACGTGGTGCTGGGACAGCGGTATCACCACCTGCCCGATGCCACACCCCGCGGCGTCGCGGTCTCGCCGCTGCTGGACGATCCGCTGCTCGTCGTCACCGCGGCCGGCCAAGCCGACGAACGGCCCGTCGCCCTGCGTGAACTGGCCACACACAGCCTCGCCGTACCGCCGGCGACCACGGACTGCGGACAGGCCATCCTGCACGCCTTCCACCAGGCCGGCTTCACAGCCACGACGCCCTACATCACCGCCGACATCGCCGCCCAGCTCACGCTCGCGCGCGCCGGCCTCGCCACCGCGCTCGTCCCCCGGACGGCCATCGACCCCGCCACTCCCGGAATCCGCACCGCGCCCATCGAGGACCACCCCATCCTGCGCCGCCTGTTCGCCGCGACCCGTCACACGGAGACCACGAACCCGACGACCGCGGCCGTCGTCGCGGCACTGCGCACGGCCGCACGGGAGGGGCGCGCCGAGGTGCGCACCCCGCCCCTTCCGCCGGCCTAGGGCGTTTCTGACGGGAGGTCGGCGTCAGCGCGGGGTGAAGGCCGCGACCTCGCCCTCGCAGAGGACCACCAGCGCGTCACAGGTGCAGCGGCAGTACTCGACTTCACCCGCGGACGTGGAGTGGCTCGACAGCAGTCGCCACGAAGGCTGTCGCTGGGCGGCCGGGCATCCCCAGTCCTTCAGGGGGCACATGTCCTGCGACGACGGGCTCGACGAGCCGTGCGCGTCGCCGGCGCTCCGCGGACCTCCGGGTCGGTCAGCGGTGATCGCGCGGGGCAGGGAGTTCGGCATCGGTGGGGTCTCCGGTCTGCTGGGCCGCCGCCGTGGGCTTCGGCGCGGTGGGTTCGGGCAAGGTGCGGAACAACAGCCAGCTGAGGGCGGGCATCAGGACCAGCGGTGTCAGGGCGGTACGCAGGGAGGTCGCATCGGCGACGCCGCCCAGGAGAGGGCTGACGAGACCGCCGACACCGACGGTCAGCCCGAGGACGATCCCGCCGGCCGTGCCGACGCGGGTGGGCAGATAGTCCTGCCCGAGGGTGATCTGCAGGGAGAAGGGGACGTACAGGCCGACGGAGGTCAGCGCCACGAACACGTAGAGAGCCGGGCCGGGCACGAGCACGATCCCCGCGACGGCGACGACCGTGACGAGGTACGACCAGCGGGCGACAGTCACCCGGTCCCAGCGGTCGGCCAGGCGGCCGCCCAACACGGAGCCCACCGCACTGCCGAGATAGAGCACGAACAGCGCCGCGGTGCCCACCGACGCGCCGCCTCCCAGACGTTCCTGGGCGTAGAGCGAGACGAAGGTGCTCAGGCCGACGAAGGTGATGGACCGGCAGACCACGGCGAGCGACAGCCTCACGAACGAGGCCGTGCTGTCGGTGCCCTTCGCGATCGCGGTGCCGGAGGGGCCGCCACGTCCCGTCCTCCGCAGTGCGTGCAGGACCGGCAGGCACAGAACACCGCCGGCGAGGGCGGGCACCACGAGCAGCGGCGACAGACGCAGACCACCGGAGGCGACGACGACGGTGACCAGGAGGGGCGCGGCGGCGAAGCCGAGGTTGCCACCGAGGGAGAACCAGCCCATCGCGCTGTGGCTGCCCTCGCTGACGAGCCGCGCCACGCGGGCGGACTCGGGATGGTAGGCGGCGACCCCGAGGCCGGACACCGCCAGGAACGCCAGCGTCAGAGCGTAGGAACCACTCACACCGCTCAGGGCGACGCCCAGTCCGCCGAGGATCGTGCTCGCCGGCAGGAGCCAGGGCATCGCCCAGCGGTCGGCGAGCGCGCCGAACACCGGTTGCGCCACCGAGGACAGCACGGAAGCGGCGAGCACGATGCCCGAGACCGCGGCGTAGCCGTAGGCGCGTTCGGCGACGAAGAACGGGACGAGCGACGCCACAGCGCCTTGGTAGAGGTCGACGCAGGCATGGCTGACCGACAGCAGGATGAGCGGCTTGTTCCTTGGCACGACGCCATGGTCATCGCCGAGCGGCATGTCGTGCTTCCGATAAACTGCCGATCAATGACGGAAATCCGCCACGAGCCTGTAGCGCCGACCCGCACCCAGTGGCTTGCGCCCGGGGGCGCCATAGACGCCCACCGCCACGACGACCACCAGATCGTCTACGCCGGCCGGGGAGTGCTGGCCGTGACGACCAGTACGGGCTCGTGGATCGCGCCGGGCACGCGCGCCATCTGGGTGCCGGCCGGCACCGTGCACGCCCACCAGGCCCACGGCGAACTCGAACTGCACCTGGTCGGCCTCCCGGCGAGTGACAACCCGCTCGGCCTGGACGAGCCGACCGTGCTGACAGTCGGGCCCCTCCTCCGTGAGCTGATCCTCGTGTACACGCGCACCCCGCACGACGACAGCCCCGAACGCGGGCGGCTGCGCGCCGTGTTGTTGGACCAGTTGCGGGCCTCACCCCAGCAACCCCTGCACCTGCCCACCCCGACCACTCCTCAGCTGACGGCGGTGTGCGAGATCCTGCACGCGAATCCGGCCGACGGCCGCACCCTGGCCGCGCTGGGCAGGCAGGTCGGCGCCAGCGACCGCACCCTCTCCCGCCTCTTCAAGGCCGATCTCGGCATGACCTTCCCCCAGTGGCGCACCCAACTGCGCCTGTACCACGCCTTGGTCCTGCTCGCCGAGAACGTCCCCGTGACCACCACGGCACACCTGTGCGGCTGGTCGTCCGCCAGCGCGTTCATCGATGTCTTCCGCCGAGCCTTCGGACACACTCCAGGAACACATCAGCCCCGCCGGCCGGACGGCTACAGCGGCCTTAGGGGCACCGCCGAACCACCGTGACGAGGAGAGCGGCGTCGGCTCCCGCTCGCGCGCGGGCCACGTCCCACCCGAGTGCCCAGGTTCCTCAGCGGGCGTGCAGCCCGTCCGTGAGGTGGCCGTGGCTGTGTCGCCATCCGTTCGCGACGCGCCGGGCGCCCGCCAGATGGGGGTGACCGAAGGGGAGGTCGGCGTGCACGTGGGCTCCGTGCCCGTGGGCCGCGTGCGCATGGCCCACGTGCGCATGGCCCGCGTGCGTCCGGTCCGGCGGTGCGGGAGCCGAGGGCGCGTCGGCGCTCGACGTCGGCGGCCAGAGCCGTACGGCCAACAGCGCCGCGCCCAGCGCGAGCGAACCCAGGGCGAGCACCGCCCAGTTCAGCCCGGCCGCCGCCCCCAGCCATCCGGCCAGCGGATACGTCAGCAGCCAGCAGCCGTGCGAGAGGGAGAACTGGGCGGCGAACGCGGCCGTACGCTCCCCGGGTGCCACCGAGCGGCGGACGAGCCGCCCGGTCGGGGTGAGCACCGCCGAGCACGCGGCACCGAACGCGGCCCAGACCACCAGCAGCCCGGGCAGCCGCCAACTCCCGCCCGGTGCTCCCGTGACGGCCCCCAGCCCGGCGAAGCCGACGGCCAGCGACAGCGCGCCCGGCAGCATCACGGCCCGGTCCGGCACCTTGTCCAGCACCCGGGGCAGCAGCAGCGCCACGGCCATGGAACCGGCCCCGTACGCCCCGAGAGCCAGCGGCAGGGCGCCCGCCGGCAGGCCCAGCACATCGCGGACGTAGACGACGGAGTTCACCGTCACCATCGCCCCGGCCGCCGCGACCGCGAGGTTCAGGGCGAGCAGGGCCCGCAGCTCGGGCACGCCCAGGAGGAGCCGCGTGCCGGCGGTGGCCCGCGCGTACGCGCCGCCCGTGCCCGGGGCGGTGACGGCGGCCCGCTCGGGCAGGGCGGTCGAGACGACCAGCGCGGCCGAGGCGAGGAAACCGACGACCGTGCCGCTGAACAGCCCGTCGTAGGTCATCACCGACAACAGGGCGGCCGCGAGGGCGGGGGAGAAGAGGCTCTCCAGGTCGTACGCGAGCCGGGACATCGACAGGGCCCGTGTGTAGTCGCGCTCCTCCGGCAGTACGTCGGGGATGACGGCCTGGAACGTGGGCGTGAAGACGGCCGACGCGGACTGCAGGAGGAACACCAGGACGTACACCTGCCAGACCTCGCCTACGAACGGCAGTGACACGGCGATTCCCGCGCGCACCAGGTCCGCCGTCACCATCAGGGCCCGGCGCGGCAGCCGGTCGGCGACCGCGCCGACGGCCGGGGCGATCACCACGTACGCCACCATCTTGATCGCGAGAGCCGTACCGAGGACGGACCCCGCGTCGGCGCCCGCGAGGTCGTACGCCAGCAGCCCGAGCGCGACGGTCGCGAGGCCGGTGCCCACCAGGGCGACGACCTGGGCGGTGAAGAGCCGCCGGTAGGCGCGATGACGCAGAACGGCGAGCATGGGCACGGCTCCCCTCGGCGTGGCGTGGCGTGGCGTTTCGGTTCGTCCAGGCGAGTGTAGCCATCATGTGCGCACCTGTGCACATGATGAATCGGCAAAGGGCTAGGCTGGGCTCATGCCTGAACGCCATGCCGTGTCACCTGCGTCCGGTGCGCATCTGCGCGCTCCTGACAGCGCACGGCTCACCGAGGCGACCGGAGTGTTCGCGATGCTCTCCGACGTCACCCGGCTGCATCTGCTGTGGCTGCTCGCGCAGGGCGAGTCGGACGTCGGCTCCCTGGCCGACCGCTGCGAGGCATCCCGCACGGCCGTCAGCCAGCATCTGGCGAAGCTGCGGCTCGCCGGGCTCGTGGACACCCGCCGTGAGGGGCGCCACATCTACTACAGCCTCGCCGACGGGCACCTCAAGCGCCTGGTGGTGGAGGCGCTCAGCCACGCGGACCACCGGGTCAGCGGCCAGGCACCGCACGACTGAGGACGCCCCGTGACCGCCGAAGATCCGCTGTCCCGCCTCCGGCACCGAGGAGGCCCGCCCGGGACCGGCGAGCCCGTGAGGCCTGACCGTCCCGCTACCGGACGGGTGAGCGCCGTGGTGGCCGTACTGACCGCCGGGCTCGTGCTGTTCCCCCGTGCGGTCCCCAACTCCGTGGGCCGCCTGGGCAGTCTGCTGGAGGCGTTCCTGCCCTGGCTCGGCCTGGTGGCCGTGGTGCTGCTCGGCGTGGGACTCCTGCACCGCTCGGCCGTCGCGCTGCTGGCCCTCCTGCTGCCGGTGGCGGCCTGGACGTACACCTTCGGCGGGCTGCTGCTGCCTGGTGCGCGGCCCGGTCCGCAGGACCTCGTCGTGGTGCAGCACAACGTCAGCGACGAGAACACCGACCCGGCGGGCACGGCCCGAGCCCTGGCCGACGCCGAGCCCGATCTCATCGCGCTGGAGGAACTGGTGCCCACGGCGCTGCCGGTCTACGAGAGGACACTCGCCCGCCAGTACCCCCACCACGCGGTCCTGGGCACCGTAGGCCTCTGGTCTAGGCATCCGCTCACCGGGACCCGTCTGCTGGACATCAGGCCCGAGGGGATCGAGGAGGACTGGAGCCGCGGGCTCAGGACCTCGGTCCGTACCCCGCACGGCGACCTCGCGGTGTACGTCGCCCACCTGCCGTCGGTCCGCGTCGGGATGGGCGGGCTCGCGTCGCAGCGGCGGGACGAGAGCGCCGGCCTGCTGGGCCGGGCCGTCGCCGCGGAGACGCGGAACCCGGTGATCCTGCTGGGCGACCTCAACGGCACGGTCGACGACCGCGGCCTCGCACCGCTCACCGCACGGCTGAACGTGCCGGAGCGTGGCTTCGCCCTCAGCTACCCCGCCGGTCTCCCGCTCACCCGGATCGACCAGGTCATGGCCCGCTCCGCGACCGTCGCCGACATCCGCGCCCTGCCCGCCACCGGCAGCGACCACCTGCCGGTCGCCGCCCGGGTCACCCTGGGCTGACCACCGGGCCGATGGACCGCAGCGTCGGCACGACCTCCTCGATAGAGCCGTCCGCCGCGAACACCAGCCGTTCCAGGGTGGATTCCCGGCGGACGCCGTCACCGCGCGGGGTGGGGCCGGTGGCGTGGGCCACGCGATAGTCCTCGCTGGGGGTGTCGTCCTCCGGCCACATGAAGAAGTGGACGCCGCGCCGTTCGACGACGAAGGCCCCCTCGCGGAAGTTCTCCGGGGTGAACCGCCGTACCCGCGCCGGGTCGAAGGACGCCACGTCCTCGTCGAGCGGTACGCCGTACGCCTCGCTGTTGCCCCAGGAGAGGTACGTCGTGCCGTCGTAGTCCGTGAGGACGGCCGGGTCGGGCTTTTGGTACTTCGTGGCAGAAACCCCGTCGAAGAGCGTTGCTATCTGTGCCGAGCGGCGTCAATCGGCACAGGGCGCCGGGGCGGTGTCGAAGGTTGCGGGGAGGAGGGTGTCATCCCGCGCGGTCGGCGTGCGGTCAGCCCTCCAGGCGGCGCAGTCGTTCCGCGTCGCAGGTGCGCGGGCAGGTGGAGCAGGCCTCGGCGGGGCGGATCGTGTAGTAGAGGCAGCACCCGAGACGGGTGCGGGTCGGGTGTTCGCGGCCGTCGCTCGTGCGCAGGGAACGGAAGTCGGCGCCGCCGGGGAAGGGCGCATGGGCGGCGGGCAGGAGGGCGGAGGCGGCCCGGACCCCGGCGGCCTCGTCGCCGCGCGTCCGCCCGAGGTACCAGAGGCCGGAGACCAGGTCGTCGGAGACCAGACCCCACAGCGCGCGTGAACCCCGGCGGACGTACGGGCCCATCGCCTCCAGCACCGGACCCATGTGGTCCGCCACCGCGGCCCTCAACTCGGCGCGCAGCGCCTCCTGGTGAGCGACCGCCCGGGCGCCGGGCAGGAGCGCGGCCGGGTCGCCCGGGAGGCAGGCCAGAGCGGTGCCGGGGGTGACCTCGAAGGTGCCCGAGGTGAGGTCGACCCGTATGTCGCCGGGGTCGATGCGGGGCACGCGCCGCTCCAGGTACCACACGCCGCTCATCAGCAGGCTCACCGACCACGCGTAGTCGTGCAGGGCGCGGGAGGCGGCGACATGCCTGGGCGCGGTGTGGTCGTGCCGCTCCCGGATGCGAGCGGCCTCCGCCTCCACGAAGGCCTCGACGCTCTCCTGGCCGTCCGTCAGCCCGACGGTGCCGGCGGTCGATCGGCCGGGCTCGACGATCCGCACGGACAGTGCCTCGCAGATCGCGTCCAGGCGGCGGAAGGCGGCGGACAGGAGCACCGGGACGGGCGTGGCGGTGTCGGCCTGGGCGGTCTCCAGGTGGGCCACGGTCATCGGTAACTCCAGAGCGTGAAGGGTTTGGCGAGTTGGGGAGGTAAGGCTTACCTTAGCTGCAAGATCGCGGGCCGATGACCATGCGGGGTGTGAAGTGGTCGCGTACGTGGTTGACCAGCGAAGTTACTTGCGAGTTGATCAAGGGCGTTGTGGATCACAGAGGGCCCACTGCTGTTGAAAGCTAAAAAATGCCTCATCTAAGCTCACTTCTCGTGACTGCGACCGAACGGGCCGCGCCGACGCGGTGCGCCGCGCTGAGCCTCGCCCTCGGAGCCCGCTCGGCCCCCCTGCCCACCGTGCTCCACGCGCCGGCCGGGCACGCGGAGGGTCGGGACGCCCTGGTGGTGACGGGACTTCGGCTGCCGCGCACCGACATCGGCCTCGCGGTCGGCGCCGCCGTCTTCGCGCTGGAACTCACCGACCCCGTCGCATACGCGTGGTCCGCCTTCGCCTTCGCCTACGCCTTCGCCGGAGCCGCCGCCGCGGTGGTCTTCGCCCAGGCGCCGGCTCGTCGTGCCGGGGCCATCGACCCGGCCGTGGCCATGAAGGACGTCAGCCCCGAGGAGCAGAAGCAGGTCACTTCCCACCCCGTCTGGAAGGATCTGCCCGCCGTCGAGGACGGCGAGTTCTTCGAGGTCCCGGACGAGACCTGGATGTCCGGCATCGGCGTCCAGGCCGCCGAGGAGATGCTCGCCGACATCGCCGAGGCCACCGGCGTCGAACTCCCGAAGCAGTAACTCCCGCGTACCCGGGGCGGGCCCCACCACGAGACGGGCCCGCCCCGCCCCACCCCCCCACCCGCTAGCGGAAGCCGTGCACCACCCCATGCGCCTGTACCTGCTCGCCCTCAACCCCACCGACTCCGTCACCGAGGGCTTCCTGCCCGCCGCCGTCCGGCTGGGCCTGGACGTCACCCTCCTCACCGACCAGCCCGACGCGCACCGCGCCGCCCACTCGGAGCACCCCGGGATCGAGGTCCTCGGCTGCGACGTACGGGACCACCGCGCCGTCATCAGCCGGATCTCCACCCACCACCGGCCCGACGCGGTCTTCACCAACAGCGACCACCTCCAGACCCAGGCCGCCCTCGCCGCCCACTACTTCGACCTCCCCGGCAAGGACTGGCGGGCCGCCCTGCGCACCAAGGACAAGGGCGAGATGCGCCGCCACCTCGCCGCGGCCGGCGTGGACGCCGTGTGGTCCGCCGAGATCACCGCTCCGGCCGACCTCACCGGCCGTCTCGTCGTCGACGCCCCCTACCCCTGTGTCGTCAAGCCCCGTGAAGGCGTGGCCAGCGAGGACGTCGTGCTCGTCGACACCGCCGCGGACCTCGTGGTGCGCGCCGAGGAGATCCTGGCCCGGCGCCCGGGCGCCACCCTGGTCGTCGAGGAGTACCTGCCCGGGGAGCTGTACACCCTGGAGACCCTCGGCGACGGGCGCGTGCGGCATGTGCTCGGCGGATTCCACACCGCGCTGTCCCCGCCGCCGTACTTCATCGAGGAGCGGCTCACCTTCGTCCCCGCCCACCCCGAACCGGTCGTCGCGCAGGTGCTCGCCCAACTCGACGCGCTCGGCGTCGGGTTCGGCGCCTGTCACACCGAGTTCGTCGTCCACGACGGCCGGGCCCGCGTCATCGAGGTCAACTACCGCGCCATCGGCGACCAATGCGATCTGCTGCTGGCCCAGCTCCTCGACATCCCGCTGTTCGAGCACATCCTCCGCACCCACCTCGGCGATCCGCTCCCCGCCGACCTGGGCATCCGGCGCGACGGCGCGGCCCGTCTGGAGTACCCCTGCGCCGACCGGGCCGGCACCCTCGTCACCGCTCCCGCCGCGACCGACGTCACCGTCGACGGAGTGCGTCTGACGTACCGCCCGCTGCGCGCACCCGGTGAACACCACGAGCTGTACGGGACCAACCGCGACTACCTCGGCGTCCTGCGAGCCACCGGCACCGCTCAGCAGAGCGTGGACCGGGCGGTGGCGGGCTTCCTCGCCGCCCGGCGCTGGGAGATCCAGCCGTGACCGCCGTAGCGCCCGAGGGCACCCCCGAGTGCGCCCCGGCCCCCGGCGCCCCGGAAGGCACCCCCGAGACCGTCCTCGCCGTCGCTCCCGGGAACGTCCCCGGCACCGGCACCGAGGACGGGGCCAGTGCCGCGACCGCGGACGCCACCGAGGCCGAGCTGCTCACCCGTGTGCTCGGCGCGCTCCTCCGCGAGGACGTCGTGGGCCTGCGCACCCGCGGTACGCCCCTCGACCAGCCGGACGGCCGCTGGCTGCGCCTGCCGACCCCCGACGGCGACGCCCTCCTCCTCCCGGTCACCGAGGACGGCTTCCAGTACACCGTCGCCGCCCGACTGCCCCTGCTCGTCCGGGAGTCGGACGGCACACACCTCCCCACCTGCGACACCGTCCTCGCCGCGCTGCGCGCCCTCGCCGACCCCGTCGACCGCGACGGCTTCGACGCCTTCGCCGAGGAGTGCCGCCAGACCCTCGCGACGATGCGGCTGCACGAGGCGACGGCGCAGGAGATCGCCGAAGGGCTCACCGACCTGTACGGCGCCGACCTCGCCGACTGGACGGGGCTGCGCGGCGGCCTGGCGTACGAGACGCTCGCCGCGCGCCTCGACCACCCGGTCTACCCGACCGCACGCGGCCGCTCCGGACTGGACGAGGAGCAACTGCGCCGCTACGCGCCCGAGTTCCACCCGACGTTCGCGCTCCGGTGGCTCGCCCTGCCCAGGGCGTCCGTCACCGTCGCCGGGGACCTCCCGGACGGCTGGCCCACCCCCTCCGGGCTCGGACTCGCGGACCTCGACCACACCCATGTCGCCCTGCCCGTGCACCCGTCGACCGTGGGCGCGCCCCTGGACGCGGCACTGCGCGAGGCGGGGCTCGCGGACCGGGCCGTGCTCGCCGACCGGCCGTACCTCCCCGTCGTACCCACCCTGTCGATGCGTACGGTCGCACCCACCGCCGCTCCCTCCCTGCACCTCAAACTCCCCCTGGCCACCGCCACCCTGGGCCTGCGCAACAAGCGGTCCATCAAGCCCGGGACCCTCCTCGACGGCGCCGCCGGACAGTGGCTGCTCGCGCAGGTGACCGACCGTGAGCCCCGCTTCCGGGGCCGGGTGCTGCACGCCGACGAGACGGTGCACGCGCACGCCGGACACGAACTCCTCGCCGTGCTGTGCCGCCGCTACCCGACGGACCTCGACGACTGTGCCGTCGTCCCCATGGCGGCCCTCCTCGCCGAGGCCCCCGGCGGGCGACTGGTCGTCGACCACCTCGCAGACCGCTTCCACGGCGGTGACCCGATCGCGCTGCTCGACGCCGTGCTCACCCTGCTGTTCGACTGGCAGACCACGCTCTTCGGCTACGGCATCGCCCTGGAATCGCACCAGCAGAACGTCTCCCTGGTGTTCGGCCCCGACCCCGGCGACCTGCGGCTGCTGCTGAAGGACAACGACGGGCCCCGAGTCAACCGCGCCCGCCTGGCCGCCAGGCTCGGTGCGGACGGGGCAAGCCTGGGCTTCGACGACAGCCGCACCTTCACCACCGACGACCGCGCGGTGGCCGACCTCTTCACCACCGTCACCGTCCATCTGTGCGCCGGGGCCTACGCGTTCGGCCTGGCCCGGCACGGCCGTGCCCCGCTGGCCGAGCTGCTGCGCCTCGTCCGGGACCGCCTCACCGAGGCCGTCGACCGGCTCGGCGGTGACGCGGCCGCCGTGCTGCGCGAGCGGGTGCTGAACGCGCCCGAGCTTCCGGTGAAGGCGATGGTGACCGCCGGGACCCTGCTCAGCAAGGCCCGGTCGGGTGCCGCCGACATCAACAAGCACTACACCACCGGGCCCAACTACCTCCTGGGGGAGGGTGGTTCGGCATGACCGCCGAGGCGCTCGCGGTCCCGCGCCCCGCGCTCGGCCGCCGACAGGTGCACGCCGTGGCCGCCTGCTACTTCGTGGCGTCGTTCGCCGCGCTGGGGCTGCCGCCGTACCTCACCGAGATACTGCCCGAACTGGGCGACCGCGCGGCCGGCTGGGCGGGTGTCCTGTACGTCGTGCCCACCGTGTTCAGCGCGCTCGCGGCACCCCTGTGGGGGCGGCTCGCCGACCGCTTCGGACGCAAACGGCTGCTGCTGCGGGCCCAGTTGGGCCTCGCCCTCTCCTTCCTGCTGGCGGGCTGCGCCGACTCGCTCACCATGTTCACGGTGGCGCTGGTCCTCCAGGGCATCCTGGGCGGCACCTTCGCCGCCTCGAACGGCTATCTGGGCGCCGCCCTGGACGGCCCGCGACTGTCGAAGGCGCTGACGCTGATGCAGGGCAGCGCGCGGGCCGCCCTCGTCCTCGCGCCGATCGTCGTCGGCACGCTGTCGCCGTGGCTGTCCCCGCACCGCCAGTACGCCCTCCTCGCGGTGCTCCCGCTCGCCGCCGCCCTGCTGCTGGCCGCGCTGCCCGAACCACCCGAGGCCGAGGAGACGGCGGAACGAGAGGCGGAGGCCGGCGCCGCGCCCGGCGCCGCGCTGCGCCGGCTCTACGCCCTGGAGTTCGCCTTCGTGTTCTCCACGGTGATCTCCTTCCCCTACCTCATCGCCCTCGTCGAGGAACGCCTCCCCGGCGCCTCCGCCGCCCTGTCCGGCCTGCTCTTCGCCCTGCCGCACCTCTGCTACCTGCTCACGGCCCTGGCGGTGCACCGCGCCGTCCGCACCCGCCCCCGGCACGGCATCGCCCTCGGGTTCGCGCTGATCGCCCTGGGCCTCGCCGGACACGGCGTCGCCGACACCCTGCCGACCCTCGTCGCCGTACGGCTGCTCCTCGGTGCCGGTCTCACCCTCGGCATGGTCGGCCTGTCGGTCCTGGCCGCCGACTGCGCCCGGGGCCGCGCTCCCGGAGGCATGTTCGGCTCCCTGGAGTTCTTCTCCAAGGCGGGCGCCGTCGCCGCCGGAGTGACCGCCGCCGTGGGCAGCGCCCGGTTCGGGCCCGCCGCCCCGGTGCTCATAGGCGGCGGCACAGCCGCCCTCACCGTCTGCGCGACCCTCCTGCCCCCACACCCGCGTACCCGCTGGAGCCACTGAATGTCCCCGCTCACCGACTCGCTCGGTACCACCCACCTGCCCACCGCCGACGACGCGGTGGTCCACACCCTCCTCAACTGCCTGCTGCGGGAGGTGTCCGGCCCCGAACACCAGACCGCCGTCATCGACGGTCACCTCCTGCTGCGCCTGCCCCGCCGCGGCCTCCTCCTCCGGATCGCCCTGCGGCGCACGTCGCTGCTGGGCGCCCACCGCTTCACCGGCCCCGTCCAGGAGCAGTCCGCCACCGGCTGGACCGCGCTCGACTGGCGCCGCGTCGCCGAGTACACCCACGACGAACTGTCCCTGCGCACCGGCGTCCGCAACGACGAGTTCCTGCACCAGATCGACTCCAGCCACCGCACCGTGGCCACCGCGCTCGCGGCCCGCGCGACGGGCAAGCCCACCGGTCGCGGGGCCGCCACGCCCGGCCCGCACGACAGCGCCGCCCCCCACGGGCTGCCGGACTACCTCGCCTCCGAGCAGTCCCTGCTCTTCGGTCACCGCTTCCACCCCACCCCCAAGGCCCGCACGGGCGACGCGGACGCCTGGCAGTCGTACGCCCCCGAGGCCGGCGCCGCCTTCGCGTTGCGTCACCTCGCCGTACGCGACCACCTGATCGCCGAGGAGACCGCCGAGGCGGGCGCCACCGCCGTGTTCGACCGGGAACACGGTGACGTCCCCGAGGGCTACCGACTGCTGCCCGCCCACCCCTGGCAGTACGCGATGCTGCGCGAACACCGGCTGCTGCGGGAGGCGTTGGGCTGCGGCGACATCCTCGACCTGGGACCCGGCGGCCGGGAGTACGCGGCCACCGCCTCCGTCCGCACCCTCTTCGACGGCGACTCCTTCCTGAAATTCAGCCTCAACGTCCGCATCACCAACTGCCTGCGCAAGAACGCCAGTTACGAACTCTCCGGCGCCGTCGCCCTCACGCGTGTGCTCGCCCCCGCCCTCACGGACCTGGAGACCCGCTTCCCCGGCAGCGCGATGCTCCGCGAACCCGCCTACCGCAGCCTCGCCCTCCCCGGCCCCGACGGGACCCCCGACCGGGCCCTCCTCGAAGGCTTCGGCGTCATCGTCCGCGAGGGCCTGTCCCGGCGGCTGCTGCCGGGCACGACCCCGCTGCTCGCGGCCGCCGTCGCCGACGAGTACCCCACCAGCGCCGCGCACGTCTCCCGCCTCCTCGACGGAGCCGGCCCGCGGACCGCCCTGCACTGGTGGCGGGCGTACCTGCGCCTGCTCGTCCCGCCCGTGCTCTCCGCCTACTTCGACCACGGCCTCGTCCTGGAACCCCATCTGCAGAACGTCCTGATCTGTGTCGACGGCGACGGGATGCCCGCCCAGGTCCTCTTCCGCGACCTGGAGGGCACCAAGCTCGTCCCCGACCACCACGCCGACACCCTCGCCGCGCTCCCGTCCGAGGTCGCCGGCCCGATGTCGTACGACGCGCGGCGCGGCTGGGACCGTGTCGTGTACTGCCTGCTCGTCAACCACGTCGCCGAACTGCTCGCCGCGCTGGCCGACCTGCACCCGGAGACCGAGGCCGACCTGTGGGCCGCGGTCCGGGCGACCCTCCGGGACCACGCCGACGAGCAGGGCTGCCCGCCCCGCCTCGCGGCCCTCCTCGCGGGCGTCCCGCTCCCCGCCAAGACCAACCTCCTCACCCGCTGGGAACGCAAGGCCGACCGCGAGGCCGGTTACGTCCGTCTCCCCTCACCCCTCGCCGAGGACGTCCTGCGCTGGAGCCCCCGGTGAACCACGAGCCCTCGACGAGCCACGGGCACGTCATGAGCCAGGAGTCCCCGATGACCTTTCCCACCCCCGCCGTCCGCGACCGCGTCCTGACCCTGTCGCCCACCGAACTGCCCGCCTACGTCTACGACTTGACGGCTCTGCAGGAGCACGCCGCGCAGGTGCGCGGCACGCTGCCCGAGCGGGTCGAGCTGTACTACGCGGCCAAGGCCAACCCGGAGCCGGAGATCCTGACCGCGCTCGGCCCGTACGTCGACGGCTACGAGGTCTCCTCCGGCGGTGAGCTCGCCCATGTCGCCGAGGCGGTCCCGGGCCGCCCCCTGGCCTTCGGCGGGCCCGGAAAGACCCCCGACGAGATCCGGGCCGCCCTGGAGCGGGGGGTCGAACGCTTCCACGTCGAGAGCGAGCACGAGCTGCGCGTGCTCGCCGAGCTGGCACGCAGGGTGGCGCCGCCCGCGCGGGTCGGGGTGCTGCTCCGCTTCAACCTCGCGGTGGCCGACGGTTCGCTCGCGGGCAGCTCGCTCGCGATGGGCGGACGGCCCACCCCGTTCGGCCTGGATCCCACCCGGGCACCGCACGTCCTCCGCCCCCTCACGGACGGCACCCACCCGCACCTCGAACTGCTCGGTGTCCACGCCCACCTGGCGAGCGGTCTCGACGCGCCCCGACAACTCTCCGTGGCCCGCTCCATCGTGCGATGGGCGACCGGTCTGGGCGTACCGGTCTCCGAGGTGAACGTGGGCGGCGGCATGGCCGTCGACTACACGCGCCCCGAGAGCCGCTTCGACTGGAAGACGTACGGTGAAGGGCTGGCCGAACTCGTCGCCAGGCACCCGGAACTGACGCTGCGTATCGAACCCGGCCGCGCGCTCACCGCCTACTGCGGCTGGTACGCCACCGAGGTGCTGGACGTGAAGCGCAGCCACGGCGAGGAGTTCGCCGTGGTCCGGGGCGGCACGCACCATCTGCGCACCCCGGCCACCAAGGGGCACGACCAGCCGTGCTCGGTGCTGGCGGTGGAGGAGTGGCCCCACCCCTGGCCGCGCCCGGCGGCCGAGGGGGAGTACGTCAGCCTCACCGGACAGCTCTGCACGCCGAAGGACCTGCTCGCCCGCGACACCCGAGCTCCCGGGCTGCGTGCGGGGGACCGGGTGGCCTTCGGCCTCGCGGGCGCGTACGCCTGGAACATCTCGCACCACGATTTCCTGATGCATCCGCGGCCCGGTTTCCACTTCCTCGCCCCGGCCGATGGGGGAGTGTGACCGTTGACAGGCGGACGGGTCCGGCGCAGACTCGTCCTCGAAAAGTGAAGTGATTTTCACCAGGCGAACACGGTCGGGGCCCGGGGGTCGGGACACGGCTCGTCCTCAACGACGAGGAGTACTCAATGCACACCACCGTCGGCATCATCGGCGGCGGCCCCGCGGGGCTGCTGCTGGCCCGCCTGCTGCACAACGCGGGAATCGACAGTGTGGTTCTGGAGCGCAAGGACCGCACCTATGTCGAGCAGCGCCAGCGCGCCGGAATCCTGGAGCAGGCCACCGTCGACGTCCTGCGCTCCGCCGGGGCGGGCGCACGGCTGGACGCCGAGGGCATTCCCCACGACGGTATCGAGCTGCGCTTCGGCGGCCGAGCCCACCGCGTCGACTTCCCGGAGCTGACCGGCGGCCGCCGGGTCTGGGTCTACGCCCAGACCGAGGTGGTCAAGGACCTCATCGCCCTCCAGCTCACCGAGGGCGGACCCCTGCTGTTCGAGGCGGAGGTGCGGGCGGTGGAGGGGGCCGACACCGACCGGCCCGTGATCCGGTACACCCACGAGGGCCGCGAGCAGACGCTGACCTGCGACTACGTGGTCGGGTGCGACGGTTTCCACGGCGTGGCGCGGGACGCGGTCCCCGAGGGGGTGCGGACGTCGTACGAGCGGACCTATCCCTACTCCTGGCTGGGCATCCTCGCCGACGCCCCGCCCGTCTACGAGGAGCTGATCTACGCCCACTCCGAGCGCGGCTTCGCGCTGGCGAGCATGCGGTCGCCGTCCGTCAGCCGCCTCTACCTCCAGGTCCCGAACGGCACCGACCCGGCCGACTGGTCCGACGAACGGATCTGGGACGAACTGGACGCCCGGTTCGCGCTCACCGCCCACCCCGGCTGGCGCCTCAAGCGGGGGCCGATCACGTCCAAGGCGGTCCTGCCGATGCGCAGCCACGTCACCGAGCCGATGCGTCACGGCCGGCTCTTCCTGGCCGGGGACGCCGCCCACATCGTGCCGCCCACCGGCGCCAAGGGCCTCAACCTGGCCGCCACCGACGTCATCGTGCTCGCCCGCGCCTTCGCCCGGTACAAGGAGACCGGCTCGACCGACCTGCTCGACGCCTACTCCGACACCTGTCTGCGCCGAGTCTGGCGGGCCGAGCACTTCTCCTACTTCATGACCACGACCCTCCACGCCGACCCGGGGCAGTCCCCGTTCGAGACCCGGCTCCAGCTCTCCCAGCTCGACCGCGTCGCCACCTCACGGCACGCCGCGGCCGAACTCGCCGAGAACTACACGGGGCTGCCGCTCGACGCCGGTCTCCAGTCGCCGTGAGTCCCGGGGCCGCGCGCAGCTGTGGGCGCTCCCCCTGCTCGCGGCAGGGGGAGCGCCCGAGGAGCTGTCGGTGTCAGTGGGCGCCGAGACCGCCGCTGCCGAAACCGCCGCTGCTGTTCTTGCTCCAGCGCGGCCGCTTCTTGTCCGGGCTCGGCCGGGTCCCCTGGTTGCCGTGTACCTCGTACGGGGTCAGCCGGCGGTCGCTCTGGGGGATCTCGTCCGGTTCGCGGAGCAGTCGCTCCTCGTGAACAGGGCCCCCCTCGGGGATCCGGGGCTGCTCGTCGGGGCGCGGGCGGCGCGGCTCGCGGGCGCGTACGCGAGCGCCCAGCCAGAGTGCGCCGATCAGCATGGCCACCACCACGACGCCTGCCAGGAACGGTGCGATACCGCCCAGTACGCTGCGCTCTGCGGCTATATCAGTCCATTCCATGTTCATATGGGATGAATACCCCCAATATGTCGAGTGAACCGGCCCCGTTTCGCACGAGCGGTCCGGGAGCGGACGGGTGCCCAGCCTCGCGCCGGGGGAAACGGAATCAGGCGAACCGCGTGCGGGGCGGGCGTCGCGCCCCGTGTTTGGTGGGGGCGCCTCCGGCTACCCGCCCGGGGTGACCTCGACGACGACATCCCACCAGGAACTCATCCGGTTCCTAGAGGACCGCTTCGCGTGTGCGCAGGCCTGCACCGAGTGTGCGCGTGCGTGCGCGCTGCGGGCGAGCCTCGCCGATCCGGACGGCCCCGAAGACCAGGAGAAGATGCGCCGCAAGGGCATCATGTGCGCGGAGGTGTGCGACGCCACGTGCAGGGTGCTCTCCGAGCAGACCAGCCTCGACGAGGCTGCCATCCGCCTCCAGGTGGAGTGGTGCCGGACCGTCGCCCTGGAATGCGCCCGCGTCTTCGACGACACCCCCGGCGCCGAGGACGGCGCCAAGTCCTGCCGCGAGTGCGCCCAGGCCTGCACGGACTTCCTCGCCATCCTCCGCTGATCCGCTGCGTGGTACCCGGCCGTGCCGAGAAAGGAGGCCGCCCCCGCCTGTTCCCAATTACTGGAACACGTTCTAGCGTGTGCGCCGTCAGGTCGGCCTTGGGGAGCCTGGAGGCGCCGTGCACCTCGAATACACGCCCGAGCAGCAGCGGTTGCGCACGGAACTGCGCGCCTACTTCGCCGAGTTGGTCCCGGACGGCGCCAACACCCGTCATGCCGACCCCGCGGCCCAGAAGCGTTTCTACCGCCAGACCATCCGCCGCCTCGGCGGCGACGGCTGGCTCGGCGTGGGCTGGCCCGAGGAGTACGGCGGACGCGGCCTGACCGCCATCGAACAGTTCATCTTCTTCGACGAGGCCGCCCAGGCCGGCGTCCCCCTGCCGCTGATGGCGCTCAACACCGTCGGGCCGACGATCATGCAGTACGGCACGGAGGAGCAGAAGTCCTACTTCCTGCCGCGCGTCCTCTCCGGTGAGATCGACTTCGCGATCGGCTACAGCGAACCCGACGCCGGCACGGACCTGGCGTCGCTGAGGACCCGCGCGGTCCGGGACGGCGACGAGTACGTCGTCAACGGACAGAAGATCTGGACCACCAACGGCGACACGGCCGACTGGGTGTGGCTGGCGACCCGCACCGACCCCGACGCACCGCCCCACAAGGGCATCACGATGCTTCTCGTCCCGACCACGGAACCCGGCTACTCCTGCACCCTCATCAACACCCTTGCCTCCCACGACACCACCGCCAGCTACTACGAGAACATCCGCGTCCCCGTCTCCCGTCGCGTCGGCGAGGAGAACCAGGGCTGGCGGCTGATCACCAACCAGCTCAACCACGAACGCGTCACCCTCGCCGCCCACGGCACCATGGCCATCCGCTCCCTGCACAACGTCCAGCGCTGGGCCATGGAGACGAAACTCGCCGACGGCAGCCGAGTCGTCGATCTTCCCTGGGTGCGCCGCCGCCTGGCCCAGACCCACACGAAGCTCGACGCCCTCAAGCTCCTCAACTGGCGCATGGTCAGCGCCGTCCAGAACGGCACCCTCACCCCGCAGGACGCCTCCGCCGTCAAGGTCTACGGCTCCGAGGCCCGCCGCGACGCCTACGCCTGGCTCATGGAGATCGTGGCCGCCGCCGGCGCCCTCAAGGAGGGCTCGGCCGGAGCGGTCCTCCACGGCGAACTCGAACGCGGCTACCGCTCGGCCGTCATCTTCACCTTCGGCGGCGGCAACAACGAGATCCAGCGCGAGATCATCTCGTGGATCGGCCTGGGGATGCCTCGGGTGCGGCGTTAGCCTGCGGTGACGAGGATTTTCAGTTGGCACAAAAGAGGGATGGTCGACCGCCGCCGTGGGCGGGCACCAAGGCTCCCGTGGTGTCGGTGAACTGCGTCCCGTCGGTGACCTGGGCGGCTTGCGCGGGGGAGCTGTTGATGAGCAGTGCGGACACATTTCGTGAGGCGGGGAAGGGCCGGGGCGGGCGAAAATTCGTGGGGCCGATCCGCGGACGGCCGGCGGACCGGGGCGAGGGCACGGTCGACCGTGTCGGCGCGGTGTGAATTGTTGGGTTGTGTGCGGCTCCGTCGGGGGACGCTAGAGGTGCACGTCGCACTTCGTCAATGATCCGGACGGGATCGGCGGTGCCGGCCGGAGGCTTGCGGGCCGGGTGGAGCGGCGAGAGACATCTCACTGCCCCTGGTGCACTGAACATCCTATGTTTGATGGACGAGGCAGCCTGTGCGGTCAGGTATTGCCTTCTGATCAGGATTTTCTCCCCTGGCTCTGGACACAGTCAGGCCACGTGCTCGTTAATACATCCGATGTCATCCAAGCGGACTGCACGCTGCCGAGCGGCTCCCCTGCACCCGCCACCTGTGGGTGAACATCCCATCCGTTCGGCCCGGATGCTGAGCCGCGAACGGTCCGTGCCGCGGACCGATGAGGAGAGATCGAGTTGTCAGAGTCGCTCACTCGACGAAGCATGCTTGCCGGCATGGCGGCCATGACGGTTGCCGCCGCCATTACCCCGACACTGGCGATACCTGCCCACGCTGCCACCACCTCCGGTGAGCCGCTGCCGCTCCCGCCCCTGCGCATTCCCAAGCTCGACATGGGCGTCGAGCAGCAGTCCAACGAGAAGATCCAGTGGATGCAGGATGCCAAGCTCGGCATGTTCATCCACTGGGGTCCCTACTCCGGCCCGGCCAAGGGCGAGTGGTACATGGAGAACGCCGCCATCACCCCGGAGAACTACAAGAAGTACGTCACCGACGCCACGAACGAGCAGTTCACCGGCAGCGCCTACGACCCGGCCGACTGGGCGCAACTGGCCAAGGACATGGGCGCGAAGTACACGGTCCTCACGACCCGCCACCACGACGGGTTCGCTCTGTGGCCTTCCACCCACGCCAACGCCTGGCACTCCGGGCAGGCACCGCTGCAGAAGGACTTCGTCGGCCAGTACGTGACCGCCGTGCGCGATGCCGGGCTGAAGGTGGGACTGTACTTCTCGCCGCTGAGCTGGCGCTACCCCGGCTATTACGACGTCAACGGCACCAACTGCCTGCCCAACAAGTGGGGCTATGTCACCGATCCCGCGCACAAGGAGAACGCGCGGATCATGAAAGACGAGGTGTACCAGCAGGTCAAGGAGCTGGTTACGCAGTACGGCAAGATCGACGACATCTGGTGGGACGGCGGCTGGCTGGGCCAGCGGGGCTCCGACAGGGACGCCGCGTTCTTCTGGGAGCCCGGCAAGTTCCGCGACACCGCCAACGAGTGGCCGGTGGACTCCGCCTCCGGCGACACCGACACCGCCACCGGCAAGCCGCTGGGCCTGACCGGCCTGGTGCGCAAGTACCAGCCGGACGCGGTCACCACTCTGCGCTCGGGCTGGATCGGCGACTTCGCCAGCGAGGAAGGCCCTTCCGTGCCGTCCGGTGCGATCCGTACCGGCAAGGTGGCGGAGAAGTGCTTCACCATCGGCGGCGCCTGGGGCTACAAGGCCGGCACCAGCGTCATGAGCTTCGGCACGGCCATGAACATCCTGGTCAACGCCTGGATTCGCAACATCACCTGCCTGGTCAACGTCGGTCCTGACCGTACCGGCGTGGTCCCCACCGCCCAGGCCGACCTGGTGCGCCGGATCGGTTCCTTCATGACCACCTGCGGGGAGGCCGTCTACGGAACCACCGGCGGCCCCTGGCAGCCTCTCGACGGCAAGTACGGCTACACCTACAAGGGCAGCACCTTCTACGTCCACCTGCTGCCCGGCTACAGCGGCACCTCCTTCACCACCCCGTCCATCGGGGACGCGAACGTGACCCGGGTCTTCGACGTCGCCTCGGGCACCGACCTGTCGTACACCGTCGGCTCGGACGGCAGGGTGACGATCACCGGGATCAACCGCACCCGCATCCCCGAGGACGGCGTGGTCGGCGTGACCCTGGACCGGACCGTGCAGCCGACCGACATCGCGGTGGGCAAGACCGCCACCGCGAGCAGTGAGGAGTCCTCCAAGGGCAACACCGCGGCCAAGGCCGTCGACGGCTCCACCACCACCCGCTGGTGTGCCAACAACGGCAACACCGGGAACTGGCTGAAGGTGGACCTGGGAGCGACCAAGTCCCTCACCGGCGCCCGTATCGCATGGGAGCTGGACGCCACCAACTACCGCTACCGCGTCGAGGGCTCCACCGACAACAGCACCTGGACCACCCTCGTCGACCGCACCGACACCACCAGCACCAGCCAGGTGCAGACCGTCGTGCTCAGTGCCCAGGCGCGGTACGTACGGGTGACGGTCACCGGCCTGCCCACCGGGGTCTGGGCGTCCATCCGCAACCTGGAGCTCTACGACCGGCCCTTCACCGCGGACCTGGGCACCTACAAGCTGGTGAACCGCAAGAGCGGCAAGGTGCTGGACGTCAACGGCGCCTCCAGCACCGACGGCGCCGCCATCATCCAGTGGCCCTCGACCGGCGGCACCAACCAGCAGTGGAAGCTGCTGCCGAACACCGACGGCTCCTACCGGCTGTCCAACGTCCGCAGCGGCAAACTCCTGGAGAGTCCGGGCAGTTCCGCGCAGGGCGCGCAGCTGGACCAGTGGGCCGACACCGGCTCCGGCAACCAGTGGTGGAAGCTGGTCGCCGCGACCAGCGGCTACTACCGGCTCGTCAACGTCGGCAACGGATGGTGCGCCGACGTCAAGGATGCCTCCATCGCGGACGGCGCCCAGGTCATCCAGTGGCCCTCGACCAGCGGCTCCAACCAGGAATGGCAGCTCATCGCCCTGTAGTCGTCCTGTGGACGGCGTCCAGTGAGGGACCGGTGCCGCCGCATTGCGGCACCGGTCCCTCGCCACGGTCGGGCACACTCCTTGCGCCCTCTTCTCACCTCGTGGGCCCGGACCGGAGCCGGCGCGACCAGCCCCTCCGATCTTCCGCCCGACCGCAGACAGTTCTAGACGACCGCGGCTTTGGCGGCCGGAGTCGTCGCGCTGCCCGGCGTGTTGGCCGGCAAGGTTCATCGCACTGCGGGACCGGCGCTTCACCAGCCTGCACCTACGTCGAGTGCTGGGAGAATGATCAGACTCGTCGTCGGATCGCTGGTCTTCATATCGGTTACGGTGTTGCTGTTATGGCAGTTTGAGGAGGTGGGACGTTCCGTGGCAGAACCTGTTCCTGCGCGGGTTCGGGCACGGCGACGCCGTATCGGCACTTCGACAACCGGGCGGCCCTGATCGCTCAAGTCGTGGACCGTGTTCGGCGTCGTGGAGCTGAACGGCGACGAGCTCCTCGCGATGGGCTGGGAGCGGGCGCTGCGGACGTCGCGCACGCCATGTTCGACGCCTTGGCCCGGCACCGGAACGCGACGCGCTTGATGGTCGAGCAGATTCCGCTGGGGCCGAACGCCATGGCGCTGCGGGAGAGCTGTGTCGCGGTGTTGCTCGACAGTGGTTTCCCGCCGCGAGTTGCCGCGTACACGTACGCGACTCTGGCCCGCTACGTCCTCGGGTTCGCCGTACAGGTCAACGGGCATGGCGGCGCAGGACCACCCGACGACACACAGGCGGAGGCCGCCTTTCGGAGTGTGGATCCGGACCTGTTCCCGGCCACCGTCGCCGTTGCCGGGGTGATGCCGGTTCCGATCGAGGACGAGTTCTCATTCGGCCTCGACCTGCTTCCCAGCGGGCTTGCCCGCCTGCGCGACGAGGTCTGACCGAGCGACGTGATCACTCGGACGAGTTCTGGAAGCGGACCGCCCCCTTCGGGCAGATGCGCTCCGCGGTCAGTGGCAGCTCCATGGAGATGAGCATGTCCCGGTAACGCTCCGCCAGTTGGGAAGGGAGCTTTCTGCTGAAAACCACCGCTCCCGGAAGTAGCCGGACCCGATCCGCCGCACATGGCGCGACCAGCGCAGCGGTACCGCGTTCTCCGGTGCCACCGTCACCCCGATCCCCCCGACCGCGAACAGGAGCGCGGCCGACACCTGGCCCGTGCGCGCCACGGCACGCGGAGTGAACCCGAAGTGGCCCGCCAGGCGGTCCACCACTTCGCTCATGCCCAGTTCCGGTTCCTAGAGCACCCAGTCGGCAGCGGCAAGTTCGGCCGGGCTCGCCGATGCGCCCGGCGGGTACTCGGCGTAGCCGATCACCACCATCTCCTCGTACCCGAGGGAATGGACCGGCCCTTCCCAGAGGTGCGGTCGTGGACCGACCGCGATGTCGCCCTGCCCGCCGCGCACGGCCTCCTCCAGGTCCCGGCGGCGTGAGTAGTCGTGCAGCCGCAGGCGGTCACCGTCGATGAGGGCATCGGCGTGCTCGGCGTCCGGACGGCCCGGCACCATCGTGATGACCTGCGCACCGCGCAGCAGTACGCGGCTCATGCGGTGGACCTCCAGCCGGGGGAGGTGTGGCTGTGCTGGGACATGGTGCGGCTCCTTGCTCACGGCGTCATTGCCCGCGCGGCGGATTGTGTGGTGGTGAGGAAGTCCCGGACGGCGATGTGCCCGATGTAGCCGTCGGGACGGATCAGCACCAGCGTGTCGCCGTCCAAGCCGTAGGCGTCATTCAGCGTGTTCTCAGGGTCGGAAAGGGTGAGGTTGTCGGCGGCACGCGCCCCGACCGCCAGCCGCTTCAGCTGAGCGCCGGCTGTCGGCCAGGCGAGCGCTGCGAGGTCGCGGGCGGCACCCGCGCCGTAGGCGAGGGCGGTGAAGTGCGGCCCGCGGCAGACGTCGAACAGCCGGGTTCCGGTCCCGTCGGCGCGGAGCAGCTCGGCGTCCGGGGCGCGGTCGCCCACGCGCAGCGACGAGGTACGCATGCCGTCGGCGGGTGCGAGCGGACCGCCGTAGTAGTCAGGGCGAGTTGCTGCTCGTCCTTGCCCCGCTTCATGCTCGACGGGTCGAGCTTGGCGATGCCTCCCCACTTCGCGGTGGACAGGCCCAGGACCCCGGCGGCGATCGGCTGCCTTTCCGCCTCGTAGGTGTCCAGCAGTGCCGCGCTCGCGCCGGCGAGCGCCTGACTGATTTTCCAGCCGAGGCTGTAGCCGTCCTGGATGCCGGTGTTCAGGCCCTGGGCGCCGGCCGGGGTGTGGACGTGCGCGGCGTCGCCGACGAGGAAGACGCGTCCTCGGCCGCGAGGGTGGAAGGGGTCTGGTCCCTGTCCCAGCGATTTCGGCGTACGGCGCTGAGGGCGTCGGGCGCTCAGAGGGTGGCTCGCAAGTGGCTGACGGTGACGAAGTGGTAGCCGCGGGCGGTCAGCGTGCGCAGGATCCGCGGGACCGCGGCGACCGAGGTGGGATGGATGTCGTGCATGAGGACGACGTCGTTGCGCTGCGCCTTGTCGATGACGCTCTGGGCGACCTTGTCGGCGTCGCGGTACTTCCAGTCCTCGGTGTCCACGTCCCACAGCACGGGCGAGAGCGTGGTCGCGGCCTTCACCTGCGCGTTGACCGCGCCGTAGGGCGGGCGGAAGAGGGTGGGGGCCTTGCCGGTGGCGGCCTTGATGGCGGCGCTGGTGCGGTTGAGCTGGGAGGCCACCTGCTCGGGGGTGAGCTTGGTGAGATCGGGGTGGTTCCAGGAGTGGTTGCCGACCTCGTGTCCGGCGCGGGCCTCGGCGCGGACCAGCTCGCGGTGGGCGGCGACGTTCTGGCCGACGGTGAAGAAGGTGGCGCGCGCGTTGTACCGCGCCAGGGAGGTCAGCAGGGTCGCGGTCTCCGGCGCCGCCGGTCCGTCGTCGAAGGTCAGCGCGATGCACGTGACCTTCTTGCAGTCGGTGTCGTCGTCGCCGGAGGCGGTGTGGGTGGGGACGGCCGGTGCGGGGGTGTGCGCCGCGCCCAGGTCGAGCGAACGGCTGGGCGTCATGGTCTGCTGCTGGACACGCTGTCCGAACGCGGACAGCCAGGGGGTGATCGTCTCCTTGGGGAGGGCCACCAGGTAGGTTCCGGCGGGCGGGACACCCACCTCGCCGCGGTCGAAGGTGACGCGCAGTCCACCGTCGGTGGTGAAGGCCATGTCGTCCAGGGCGGCGGTGCGGGAGGCCGGGTCGGAGAACGTGGCGTCGAGGGCGGTGGCGTCGATGCCTTCGCGCCCCTTGAGCTGATCCTTCAACGCGGCGATGAAGGCGTCCCGGGAGCCGTCGGCGACGAGGCCGAGAGCCGTGCGGTATGCGCCGGCCTTGCCGTCGTACCAGTACGTCCTGGTTGACAGCCCGGACCCGGCGCCACTGTGGTCGTGGGTGCTGAGCCGGACGCCCAGGACGTCGCCGGACGCGACCAGGAACTGATGGCTGACGTTGAGTTCGAGGCCTTTCCCGCCGCCCTCGCACGCTCCCGAACGGAAGCCGGTCAGGCGCTCGTCCACGTCCTTCTTCATCGCGGCCGTCATCGCCTCCGCCCCGGGCACGTCCGGATAGCTCGTCGCGAAGGGGCAGGAGCTCTGCTCGCTGCTGTCGCTGACGATCTCCAGCCCGTTGATCTTCGACGGATCGACGCTGCGGACCGGTGAGGGGGCGGGGGCGGCGCCGGGTCGGGCGTCGGATGCCGTACCCGAGGAGCCGTCCGATCCGGACGAGCAGGCCGCCGTGAAGGAGAGGGCGCCGAGCAGAAGGAACGAGGGGACGAGGGCGTGAGTGCGCATGAGACCAGAACCTGACTGAGGGGATGTCCGGACGCCGCCGACGGGACGCCGCGGTCGTTCTGGTCACCGATCGTCCAGGTCAGAGGCGTTTTTCAGCGACGCACAGAGCCACCCTGAACAATCCGCTCCCCAGGCGTTTCTTCCGCTTTCAGCAACTTCATCCCCTTTTGGCGCACGCGTTCTCGTACGGCGCGTCAGGGACATAGGTCCGCCACTGCGCCTCGGTCAGTCCGCCGCCGGCACGGGCGCAGATGGCGCTGACGGCCTGGTCCGGTGCGATGGCGAGACGCTGGAGCGGTACGTGGGGGCCACCGACGTAGACCGTGCCGCCGTCCTCGGCGAAGGCGAGGGAGCGGATCTCGTCGCCGGACGTGGGCAGGTCCGTCCCGAGGAGCTGCTGTCCCTCGGTGTCCCACAGCCGCAGGGTCCCGTGCGTGCCGCCCACGGCCAGCGTGCCGCCGTCGGAGGAGAAGGCGAGCGCCCCCACCGCCTCCGGCTCGCCCTGAGAGGCCGTGTCGGAGGTACCGGTCAGCGCACCCGTACGGTGACGGACCTCGCCGTCCCACAGCGTGACGTGCCCGGTGGAGTCACCGACGGCGAGCCGGGTGCCGTCGGGGCTGAACGCCAGCGCGGTGACCTGCCGGCCGTCGGCGAGCGCGCGCCCGGTGACGTTTCCGGTTCCCGGATCGGCGTACTGGTCGTCCGAGCTCACGAGCAGACGCCCGTCCGGCCGCGCGGCCAGTTCCTCCCCGGAGAGGCCACGCACGGTCCCGGACCGCCGGTGGTCGCCGGTGTCCCAGACTTCCGTCGTGTAGTTGTCGGAGGTGGCGCGGACGGTCAGCAGCGTGCGGCCGCCGGGCCCCAGGGCGAGGGCGACGGCCGGGCGGTCGGCCGCGCCGGAGGTGTCGAAGGATGTACGGACCCGGTGCGTCCGTACATCCCACACGGTGGCGCGCAGCCGCAGCGAGCCGTGCGAGGACACGGTGTCGGCGACAGCCAGCGTGCCGCCGTCCGGGCTGAAGGCGAGCCGGGGGACGTTCTCGTCGGACATGCTCGGCAGCGCGCCGAGCGTCGAGTGGGCCAGGACGCCATCTGTGCGCGTGGAGCGCAGCTCGAGGCGGTAGTCGCTGCCGGACCGGGTGACGACGGCCAGGGTCGCGCCGTCCGGGCTGAGCACGCTCGCGTCGGCCGGAGTGCTCTGCCACCGCGGGGTGAGGCGGTCGGCCAGGTCGAAGGTGTGGACCGTGGCGCCGTCGAGGTAGCGCAGGAGACGAGGCTCGCCCGGGTCCCAGGTCAGCCCGGTGGCCTCGTCCTTGGAGAGCGGTCGGCGGAAGACCTGTGTGCCCCCGGTGGCCAGTCGCCATACGGCGAGTTCGTGGTCGTCCGCCGTGGCCAGGAACTCGCCGTCGGGGGAGAGCGCGGCCTGGGTGAAGCCGGTGACCCCGCCACTGGCGAAGTCGGCGAGCGCGCGTCCGCTGCGCACGTCCCAGACCATGACAGCCGTGCCGTAGGCGGCGGTCAGCCGCCTGCCGTCCGCGCTGAACCGCAGCAGACGCGAGCCGTTGTCCGCGCCGGAGCCGGTGCCGCACAAGGTCTTGTCCGCCTTCTCCCAGGCTCCCGGCAGGCGCTTGGCTGCGGCGGTGTCCCACAACTGGAGCGGCCCTTCGGCGGGACAGAGGGCGAGCAGACGGCCGCCTGGGCCGACGGCCGCCGAAGAGAGGGTGCGCGCGAGGCCGGTGCTGAAGAGGACCTTGCTGTCGTCCGTCCGGTGCAGCCGCACCGCGCCCGGGCCGTCCGTCGGCCCGGTGAGATACGCGCTGCCGTCGGGCGCGCTGCCCCGCAACGAGGCTTCGCCCAGTTCGGCCGCGGATCTGCCCAGCGGGAGGTTCCACAGCTGTTCGCCTCCGTCCGGCCCGAGGACGTCGAGGAACCGGGAGCCGGGACCGACGTCGCCCACCTCTGTCCCGCTCGGCAGGTGGTAGGTGGCGGTGAGCCTGCGGGCGGCCACGTTCCGGGCGGTCACGGTGTGGCCGTCGACGCTGAGCAGGGTCCGGCCGCCGTCGGTGAGGAAACGCCGGACGTCCTTTCCGGTCCGCGGGTCGGTGAAGGCGTCTCGGTCCGGCTGCGCCAAGGCGCCCAGCAGCGCCGAGCGGGACTCGGTGAGCGGAGCGATCCGCCACGCGGCGACCCCGAGCAGGGCGGCGGTGCGCGGATCGGTCGAGCGCAGACTGTCGGCCACCGTGGCCAGGCGCCGGGCGGCGGCCTTGGCGGCCTCTGCCTCGCTCACCCGGTCGCGCTGCCAGGCCACCAGGCCGGCGGCCAGCGCAAGGACGAGGAACACGGACAGACCGACAGCCAGGGAACGCGTCCGTCGCGCAGCGCGGGTCTCGGCCTCCCGCTCCGTCTTCCGGGCCGTGAGGGAAGCGGTGAGGAAGGACCGCTCCAGGCCTGTGAGATCGTCGTCCGACGGCTCCGGCCGGTCCTCGTTCTCCGGCCGGTCCTCGTTCTCCGGCCGGTCCTCGTTCTCCTGCCGGGCGAACAGCTCCTCGGCCTGGTCCAGCCGCGTGCCCCGGTACAGCGCGCCGGGGTCGCCTCCCAGCTCCTCCCAGCCACGAGCCGCCTCGCCGAGCCGGCGCTGCGCGCGCAGTCGGTCCCGGCCCTCTTCGATCCACCCGGCGAGGCGTGGCCAGCCGGTGATCAGCGCCTCGTGCGCGAGCTCCACCGTGTCGCCGTCCAGGGTGACCAGACGGGCGGCGGCGAGGCGTTCCAGCGCATCCCGCGCACCGCTGCCGAGTTCGGCGCGGGACGCCGGACGGCGCGTGTCGGCCGTGCTGTCGCCGGGCGCGATCAGCCGCAGCAGGATGCGCCGAGCGGCACGGCTCTGCTCCGCCGACAGCCCTCCGTACACGTCCTCGGCGGTGGCGGCGATCGCACCGCGTACGCCACCCGTCTCCTCGTACGCCGCCAGGGTCAGCAGCCGTCCCCGGCGACGGTGCCAGGTCTCCAGCAAGGCGTGGGAGAGCATGGGCAGCGCACCCTGCTGGTCGACGACCTCGTCGATGATCCGGGCGGTGAGAGCGCGTTCCACGTTCAGGGCGGCGGAGGCGGCCGGGCCGGTGATCACCTCGCGCAGCTCGTCCGCGCTCATGGGCCCGACCAGCAGATTGGCCCGGGAGACGGCCTCGGCCAGCTCACGGTGGCCGGCGCAGTGGCCGTAGAAGTCGCCGCGGACCGCGATCACCACACGCAGTCGGCTCTCCGGCCGTCGGGCCGAAAGCAGCAGGTCCAGGAACCGGTCGCGTTCCGCGCGGTCCCCGCAGAGGGTGAACAGCTCCTCGAACTGATCGACGATCACCCAGGTCTCCCCGTCGTCGCGCGGAACGAGCGCCTTCTGGTGCGTGCGCGCGGGCCGATTCCCCGGGGTCAGCACGCGGACCACCGCCGGCCGCTGCTCACCCGCCGCCTGGCGCAACCGCGGAATCAGTCCCGCCCGCAGCAGCGACGACTTGCCGCTGCCGGACGGTCCGAACACCGCCGCGAACCGGTGCTCGCGCACCAGCTCCACCAGGTCGGCGACGAGCGTCTCCCGGCCGAAGAACAGATCGCTGTCGCCCGGCTCGAAACGGGCCAAGCCCCGGTACGGCGGCCTCTCGTGCGGCGCGGGCACCCGGACCTCGGCGTCCGTCTCCCGCCAACGCCGTTCCCACTCGTCCGGGTCGGCGTCCAGCGCCTCGGCGTACGCCCGCACCACCGCCAGGGACGGCAGCTGGTCACCGGCTGCGGCCTGGGACATCGCGGTGATGGAGTAGCCCGCCCGCTTGGCCATCTCCCGGTACGGCGGCTTACCGGCCTTCTCCCGAAGGAGCCGCAGATCGTGCGCGAACCGCTGGATGGGACCGGCGTCGGGGTCGACCGGCTTCTCACGTCGTCCCACCGGGACACCTTTCACATGCATTGACCCGAACAGCAGGCGTACAAGCTATGTATCCGCCCATCCCCTCGCAATCCTGCCCGAGCTGTGAGACTGCCTACGGGGATACGCAGTTGGTCTTGCGTCCGGGCCGGGGGCGTCCTGGCCTGTGGTGGAGCGACTGACGCCGCCGGTCCGGCCGGCACGGGCAAAGAGCCCTGTGGGCCGGACCGGCGGGCGTTGCGCCGCGTTCGGGGTCAGGTCACCTGACCGTCCGGTACGCACTCGGCAAGGTGTCGGTCACCGTGTTGCCGTCGCGGTCGACGAGAGTGGCCTTGAGGCCGACTGTGGTGGGCCGGGTCGGGTGGGTGAGGGTCAGGTACCGCTTGCCGTTCGCCGCGGTGCACGGTGGCGTGTTTCCAGGTGCGGCCGTCGTCGTACGACACCTTCACGGTCAGGGACCTGACCGCGCCCTTCTTTTCCGCCGGCCCCTGGATGCCGATCGGGACGGTGAATCGGTTGCCCGCCCTGGCGGTGCTGGTCAGGGACAGCTTCGGGGTGAAGCGGACCACGGAGAGGGGGAGGCGTTCGACCTGACTGTCGGCCGTGGGGGACGAGGTGAAGGTCCACTCCGCCGAGACCCGGCCGCCGACGGTCACGGAACCGGCCGGATGGGAACTGTCGATGCCGAGGCGGTACGTGGCCTTGTGCGGCAGCAGGCCGGCGAGCGGGAATCCGCAGGGATCCGCCGGTACGTCGGTGATGGTGAGCCCGGCTACCGCCAGGAGCGAGACTGAGCCGTACGGCACGGCCCGGATGCGGCGCTTGGGCAGTCTGTGCTTGTTCGGCAAAGGAGCTCTCTCTTCCCCGGTCAACGAGGTGCGTGGCGCGCGTCGGCGCACGAAGCGGCCCCGGGCAAGGGGGAGTGCCTGGGGCCGCTTGCGGTGGGGTGCGGGTGACGTGGGCGTCACCGGCTGGGAGAGAGTCTTGGGCGGGCGGGGATTTGTAAGTAACCCCGCCAGACCACTGAGGGTCGTCGGCGTGGCGAGGGAGCTCATCGGGGCCGGGAAGGCCAAGCACTTCCGCTCCCCGGCACCACGAAGATCCACCGCTTGCTGGAGAACACCGACGCGGTCGACGTCGAGCTCACCCAGGAGGACCTGGAGGAGATCACCGAGGCGGCCGACCGGGTCGATGTCCGCGGGGATCGCTGCCCCGGACACATGCAGCGGTGGATCAATCGCTGCCCTCCGCGGCTGCGCGGGCCCCGCCGCGGGAGCACGCGACGCTGGGCGATGCTGACGGTGGCCGCCCGGGTGAGCGGTCGCCCATGGTTGTCAGAGCTCGAACTCTCCGTCCCGGGTCTCCGGCAGAGCCAGGACACACGCCAGGCTGACGAGGCACAGGCCGCCCGCGTAGGCGCCCAGTGCCAGCGGCGATGCCCAGTGGCTGTTCAGCCAGGTGGCGACCAGCGGGGCGAAGCCGCCGCCGAGCGTGTTGGCGAGGATGAACGTCGCGGAGGCGCCCGTGTAGCGCAGCCGGGCCGGGAACAGCTCCGGCAGGAACGCCGCGATCGGCGCGAACATCAGGGTGAACAGGGTCAGGCCGACCGTGAACGCCCCGGTGATGACGAGCCCGTTGCGGGTGTTCAGTGACCCGAACATGGGCAGTGCCCACAGCACACATCCGATCGCGCCCGCCAGGATCACGGGTCGTCTGCCGACCCGGTCGGCCAGCCGGGCGGCGGGGACGGTCGTGGCCGCGGCGGCGACGGCCCCCACGCTCGCGGCGGTCAGCATCGTGCTCTGGGGGATGCCGAGGGCTTTCGGCCCGTACGAGAGGCTGTAGACGACCGTCAGGTAGTACACCGAGGAGCCGCCGATCCCGGCGCCGATGCCGAGCACCAGTCGGCGGGGGTGTTCCTTGAGCAGTGTGCCGAGCGGGAAGCGGGGAGCGGCGCCCGCGGTGCGCCCCCGCTCCGCGAACACCGGCGACTCGGTGACCCTCGTACGCACCCAGAGACCGATGACGATCAGCAGGGCACTCAGCAGGAAGGGCACGCGCCATGCCCCGGCCGCGAAGCCGTCGCGCCCGGCGATGGAGAGGGTCGGCAGAATGACGGCGCTGGAGAGCAGGAAGCCCAGCAGAGGGCCGACTTGGGGGATCGACGCGAACATCGCCCGGCGCCCGGGGGGTGCGTGCTCGGCGGCCAGCAGCACCGCGCCGCCCCACTCGCCGCCCATGCTGACGCCCTGGAGAAGCCGGAGTGCCACCAGCAGGACGGGGGCGAGCAGGCCGGCGGTCTCGTACGTCGGCAGCAGGCCGACGCCCACCGTCGCCACGCCCATCAGGAGAAGCGAGACGACCAGTGCCCGCTTGCGGCCCAGCCGGTCGCCGATGGTGCCGAACAGCACCACGCCCACGGGACGGGCCAGGAACGCGGCCGCGAAGGTGAGGAAGGCGGCGAGGGTCTGGACCGTGGCGCTGCCGGACGGGAAGAAGGCCGGGCCCAGGACGAGCGCGGCCGCGGTGCCGTACACCGCGAAGTCGTAGTACTCGACCGTGGTGCCGATGAGGCTCGCGACGGCGACCCGCGACACCGTGCGTGTGTCGCTCGGGCCGTTCGTGCGTGTGTCGGGGTGCGTGGGCGGACTGCTGACGGCTTCGGACATGAGCGGCTCGATTCCGGTTGGACTGGGGCATGGGGTGCCGGTGATCCACGCCACAGCGGGGACGTGATGCGCAGAAAGGTGTCGCCTGGCCGAAAGTCGTGCACGCGGTCGTGCCGTCCTCCGGCACACCGCGGGCGGCTGCGATATGTGCGCTTCGCCGGAGTGCTCGCCCTGGCCGGGGGCCGCCGGTTTTCGACCTGCGCTTAGAGTGAGGGCGTGTCCGAAGGAAACGCCGTGGTGGCACGCAATGTGCGCCTTCTGAGAGAGCAGCGGGGTCTGTCCCTGGCCGAACTGGCCCGGCAGGCGGGGCTGGCGAAGCAGACCCTGTCGAACCTGGAGCAGGGGGCGGGTAACCCCACGGTGGACACCTTGTTCTCCATCGCGACCGCGCTCGGCGTGCCCGTCACCAGGCTCGTGGCGGAGCGCGAACAGATGATGACCGTGCAGCGGGGCGACGACGTCGTCTGGCAGCGGCACGCGGGCTACGAGTCCCGCTCGCTGGACCACGTCTACGGATCCGGTGTCATCGAGAACTATCTGGTGCGCGTCAGCCGGGACTCCGAGGGCGCGGGCAGGGCGTCCGAGCCGCACCCGGTGGGCACCCTGGAGCATCTGTACGTCATCAGCGGCCGGGTGCGCGTGGGCCCCGCGGACACTCCGGTGGAGCTGTCGGCAGGCGACTTCGTCCGCTATCCGGGCGACCGCCCGCATGTGTACGAGTCGCTGGACGGCGAGAGCCTGGTGCACATCGTGGTGAGTGTGCCGCGGGTGCAGCCCGGTACCGGCGGAACGACCGTCGCGCGCACTCATGGCGGCGGTCGGCACTGAGCGCCGGATGGTGCGCCGTCGGTCGGCACATCTGCTGGGTGCGTACGGCCCGGGCCGGGAGCGTGGTCACGGACGGACAGGCCGCTGGGGCGGCGACCCCGGCGTGAGTCAGGCCCCCAGAAGACCGCCGAGCCCGGCCGGTGCCGCCTGCCGCGCCTTCGCCGCGGTGATCGTCCGGGCCGCTTCGAAGGCGACGCGGCGCAGGGCAGGGGCGAAGCGGGCGGGGTCGAAGCGCCGGTCCGCGCCGGCGATGGACAGAGCGGCCACGGGGCGACCGGCGGGCCCCATGATCGGCACGGCGACGCAGGTGAGGCCGAGGGCGGCTTCCTGGCGGTCGTAGGCGATGCCGTCCTGGCGGATGCGGCGCAGGTCGGCCCGGAAGAGGTCGGAGTCGCTCAGGGTGTACTCGGTGCGGGCGGCAAGCCCCGCCTCGACGGCCGCCTCGGCGGCGTCGTGGTCGAACGCCAGGAGAGCCTTGCCGACCCCCGTGCAGTAGGCGGGCAGACGGGCGCCGATCCGTGAGGGTGAGCGGGCCGCCCGGTGGCCGCTGAGCTTGTTGACGTAGACGATGTGCGTGCCGTGGAGCACGGCGAGGTGCACGGTCTCGTGGGTCAGCTCGTACAGGTCCGCCAGGTGCGGCAGCAGCCGCTCCTGGAGCAGTGGGGTGTGGGAGCCGTAGGCCCGGCTGCCGATGTCGAAGAGCTGCGCGCCCAGCCGGTAGTCGCTGCCGACCCGCTCGACAAGGTCGTTGCGCTGGAGGATGCCCAGGAGCCGGAAGGTCGTCGACTTGCTCATGCGGGTGCGGCGGGCCAGCTCGCTCACACCGATCTCGCCGTCCAGCTCGGCGAGGGACTTCAGCAGAGTGAGTGCCTTGTCGACGGCCGTCTGCTGTGTCGACGCGGTGTCCGGCCCGCAGCCGGGCGCGGGCTCGCTGTGGTGCGAAGGAGGGGAGTGAACGGGCATGGCGGGCTCCGATGACGATCCGGCGACACATTAAAATGGACGCCTGTCCAATGTAGGTGACCATTTCGGGGTTGTAAACGGGACGAAGCCTCGGTGCTGTTCCATATCTCGGCACGATGACTGGGCAGGGCATCGCCGGGCGACGTCTCCTGTGCCCATGCAGCGACATGGCACCGCGGCCCCGACCGCCTCAGCGCCGCGGATTCCCACGTGCGAGGAGGCCCAGCGATGACATCCACCCCTGTCCGTCCGGCGGACCGTCCGGCTCGTGTCCGCGAGCCGTCCGTCGACGTCGGCGCCTACTTCGACCTGGACCGGGGCCTGATCGACCGGACGATCTTCAGCGACACCGCCCTCTACCGACAGGAGCTGCGCCGCGTCTTCGCGCCGAGTTGGCTGTTCCTCGCGCACGAGAGCCAGTTCAGCAAGCCCGGCGACTTCTTCACCACGTACATGGGCGAGGACCCGGTCATCGTCACGATGGGCCGCGACCGCAAGCTGCGGGCCTTCCTCAACGCCTGCCGCCACCGGGGCATGCGGGTCTGCCGCGCCGACGCGGGCGCCACGAAGGCGTTCACCTGCAGTTATCACGGCTGGGCGTACGACACCTCCGGCAAGCTGATCAACGTCCCCAACGGCGAGGACTACCCCGCCCACTTCGACCAGGAGCAATGGGGTCTGATCGAGGTCGCCCAGCTCGACACGTACAAGGGACTCGTCTTCGCGACCTGGAGTCCCGAGGCCCCGCCGCTGCGCCAGGCGCTCGGCGGACTCGCCTGGTATCTGGACGCGATGCTCGACCGTGACCCGGAGGGCACCGAGGTGGTCGGCGGGGTGCACAAGTGGGTGCTGGAGGGCAACTGGAAGCTCGCGGCGGAGCAGTTCGCCTCCGACTGGTACCACGTCAACATCTCGCACGCCTCCGCGTTGATGGTCATGTCCCCCACCGGCAAGGGCCCCAAGGCCGAGATCGTGCAGACGCCGGGAAGGCAGTACACCGACCCGCTCGGCCACGGCCACGGCTTCCCCACCCACCCGAAGAGCCGCTTCGACGACCGGGTCGTACACGGCCACTACGACTACGACGTGCTGCGCGAACGCCTCGGTGACGCCCGCGTCGAGGGCCCGATGACCACGGGGCACGGCACGGTCTTCCCGAACTTCTCCTACCTCCCGGTCAACGGGTCCATCCGTGTCTGGCACCCCAAGGGCCCGGACAAGATGGAGGTCTGGGCCTGGACACTCGTCGACAGGTCCATGCCGGACGAGGTCAAGGACGCCCAACGGGTCTACAACCTGCGGACGTTCGGGCCGACCGGCATCTTCGAGCAGGACGACGGCGAGAACTGGAGCGAGGTCCAGGCCACGGCCCACGGTTTCGTGTCCGGCTCCATGACCCTCAACTACCAGATGGGGCTGGGCCTTCAGACGGAGGACGGCATCCACCCCGGCACCACCGGCCACCTCTACAGCGACGGTGCCGCCCGCGGCTTCTACACCCGCTGGCGCGACCTGATGAACACGCCGGCCTGGCACGAGAAGGACAGCTGATGAGCACGAGCACCACCGGTACCGGTATCCGCGTCGCCGAGGTGGGCGACATCGAGGACGGCGAGGCGCTCCAGGTGCCCGCCGAGGCCACCGGCCACGGCGACGTCATCGCCGTCTTCCACGACGACGGCGCCTACTACGCCCTCGACGACACCTGCTCCCACGGCCGGGCCTCGCTGTCCGAGGGCTGGATCGAGGACGGCGAGGTGGAGTGTCCGCTGCACAGTGCCCGCTTCTGCCTGAAGTCCGGCGAACCGCAGTGCATGCCCGCCACCGTCGCCGCACGCACCCACCGGGTCGAGGTCCGCGACGGCGGCATCTGGCTGCACCCCGGCCAGGAGGCCACCGCATGACCCACCCGCGGCGCATCGCCGTCGTCGGCGCGGGCCTGGCCGCCGTCTCCACCTGCGACGCCCTGCGCGCCCAGGGCTACGACGGTGAGCTCACGCTGTTCTCCGCCGAGCACGGACTGCCGTACGACAGGCCGCCACTCAGCAAGGACGTCCTGCTCGGCAAGGCCCGGCGCGAGGACGTCCTGCTGCGGCCGGAGCGGTGGTACGAGGAGCAGCGCGTCCAGGTGCGCGAGGGCACCCGGGTCCGGGCGCTCCGCCCGCACGAGGGCGGCCTGGAGCTGATCGACGGGTCGGTCGTGGGCACCGACATGATCGTGCTGGCCACCGGCGGCACACCCCGCGCGCTGCCCGTGCCCGGCGGCGACGACCCGGCCGTACACCTGCTGCGTACCTGGGAGGACGCCGAGCGGCTGCGGGAACGCCTGCTGCCCGGCGCTCGGGTGGCCGTGGTCGGGGCCGGGCTGATCGGTGCCGAGACCGCGGCCGTCGCCCACGCCCTGGGCTGCCGCGTCACCCTGGTCGACCCGGTGCCGGTACCGCTGGCCGCGGTGGTCGGGGACGACATCGCGGGCGCCCTGCACCTCAGGCACTCCGCCGAGGGCATCGAAGTGATCACCGCCGGTGTCGAGCGCGTCGAGGCCCGGACAGGAGGCGTTCTGCTGCACCTCCACGGGTACGGCGAGGTCATCGCCGCCGACACGGTGGTGGTCGGCATCGGCATCCGGCCCGCCACCGAACTGGCCGAGGCCGGCGGACTCGCCGTGGACGACGGCATCGTGGTCGACGCCGCTCAGCGCACCTCCCGTCCGAACGTCTTCGCCGTCGGTGATGTGGCCCGTCGGGACGGGCAACGCGTACGGCACGAGCACTGGGAGGCAGCCCAGCAGGGGGGCGAGGCGGCCGCCCGCGGCATCCTAGGCCGCCCTGTTCCGGAGCCCGGCGCACCGTGGTTCTGGTCCGACCGGCACGGCTCACGCCTGGAAGCGGTCGGCACGATGGCCGACGCCGAGCGGACCGTGCGGCGCGGCGCGCCTGACAGCGCTGCCTTCACCGTCCTCGGGCTGCGCGGTGATCGGGTCGTGGCCGCAGCCGCCATCGACCGCGCCCGTGACATCAAGGCCGCCCGCCGTCTCGTCGACCGCGGCACCGCGGTCGACCCGGCGCACCTGACCGACGAGGACACCGACCTGCGGGCGCTGCTCAGGCGCTGACCCCCGCCGTGCCACACACCGGCACACGCGCTCCCCGAACCACCCTCTCCGCGCTGGAATGACAGCACCGAGCGCGGCCCGCTGGAGGACCCACCGATGAGTATTCACCCGGAGCCGGCGGTCGACGAGGCCTCGACGGTCTCCTCCGACGACATCCGGCTCCACTTCGAGGCGCAGCGACTGTACGCGGTCGAGGCGCGACTCCTCGACCAGCACCGCTACGCGGACTGGCTGGAGCTGTTCGCCGACGACCTGCACTACTGGGCGCCGGTGCGCACCAACCGGCTGCGCCGTCAGCAGGCCCTGGCCGACGGCTCGCCCGGCGAGGTGGCGATCTTCGACGAGACCAAGGCCAGTCTGGCCTGGCGGATCCGCCGCTTCGACTCGGGCATGGCCTGGGCCGAGGACCCGCCCTCACGGACCCGGCACCTGATCACCAATGTGACGGTACGGCCGGGCGAGGCGAGCGGTGAGTACGTCGCCGAGTCGGCGTTCCTCTGCTACCGCAACCGGCTGGAGCGCGAGGTCGACCTCTACGCCGGAGGCCGCACCGACGTCCTGCGCCGCACCGAGGACGGCGGTCTGCTGATCGCCCGCCGCACGATCCTGCTCGACCAGAACGTCCTGCTCGCCAAGAACATCAGCACCTTCCTGTGATGACCGACCGGAGACCCACGTGAGCACTGCACAGACTGAAGAGCCGAAGCTCGTCGAGCACATGGTGCGGACGACGCTCGGGACCGTCGCGGTCAGCGAGGCCGGCGAGGGACCGGTGCTGGTGATGCTGCACGGCGGCGGCCCCGGTGCGAGCGCGGTGGCCAACTACCACCAGAACCTGGCCGCCCTCACCCCGCACTTCCGGGTCGTGCTGCCCGACCAGCCCGGTTTCGGCGGCAGTTACCGTCCGACCGAGGCGGACCTGGACGCCCGTAGCATCACCGAGATCACGGTCGACGCGCTGCTGCAGACCCTGGACGCCCTCGGCATCGACCGGTTCCACCTGCTGGGCAACAGCCTCGGCGGCGCCGCCGCCATCGCCACCGCACTCGCCGCTCCCGAGCGCGTCGAGAAGCTGGTGCTGATGGCGCCGGGCGGCGGCTGGCTGCCGTTCGGGCCGACCCCGACCGAGGGCCAGAAGGCGATGTTCCGCTACTACCACGGCGAAGGCCCGACGGTGAGGAAGATGCGGGACTTCATCCGCGTCATGACCGCCGAGCCGAAGCGCTGGGAGGACACCGTCCAGGCCCGCTACGAGGCCTCACTCGACGAGTCCCACATCGCCTTCTACCACGCCTACAACGCCGCCTTCGCCAAGCGGCACGGCATGGACCCGCTCTGGCAGCGCGTCCACAGGATCAAGGCGCCGACCCTGCTGCTGTGGGGCCGCGACGACCGCACCATCACCCTCGACGGCGCCCAGCTCATGCTCAAGCAGATCCGCAATGTCCAGCTGCACGTGTTCGGCGGCTGCGGGCACTGGGTGCAGCTGGAGCGGCAGGCCGAGTTCGAGCGCCTGGTCACCGACTTCCTCGGTGCCCGGTGATGGGCGGCTGGCTGGAGGGCGACGTCGCCCTGATCACCGGCGGCGGCTCGGGCATCGGACGCGCGGTCGCTCTGCGCTATCTGGCCGAGGGGGCACACGTCGCCGTACTGGACCGGGACGCGGACCAGTGGGGCGACCTCCCGGGCGGGGTGCTGACCGTCACCGGTGACGTACGCTCCCCGGACGACCTGCACCGAGCGGTCGAGGCCACCGTCGAGAGCTTCGGCAAGCTGGACATCCTCGTTCCCAACGCCGGGATCTGGGACTACCACCGCAGCGTCACCCGGCTGTCCGGCAAGGAACTGTCCGAGGCGTTCGACGAAATCTTCGGCATCAACGTCAAGGGATACGTCCTGGCCGTGGAGGCCGCCTGGCGGGAACTGGTGCGCAGTCGCGGAAGCATCGTCATGACCCTCTCCAACGCCTCCTTCCACACCGACGGCGGCGGCTCCCTGTACACCGCCAGCAAACACGCCTGCCTCGGCCTGCTCCGCCAGTTCGCCTACGAACTCGCGCCGAAGGTCCGCGTCAACGGCGTCGCCGTCGGCGGCATGCGCACCAAGCTGCGCGGCCCCGAGAGCCTCGGTCTGCAGGACCGCACGCTGGAGGCCTCCTTCGCCAGGAACGAGGCGTCCGGCGACAAGCAGCCGCCTCTCATCCCCTTGTACGACCGCGGCGTCGAGCCCGAGGATTTCACCGGCCCGTACGTCCTGCTCGCCTCCCGCACCAACAGCGGCACCGTCACCGGAGCCGTGATCCCCGCCGACGGCGGCATCGCCGTGCGCGGCTTCCGCACCGCCGCCGGCGGCGCGGGCCTGTAGAGCCCCTCCGCCCCCTGTACGACACCCTCCGCTCTCGTACGACAGCCATCGAAGGAGCCGCCGTATGGCCGCCGTCGACATCAGCCCCGCAGCCGCCCTGCACCGCAGAGCCAAGTACCCGACGCCCACCGCCCTCGTCTACGAGGGCCAGGAGTTCTCCGCCGCCCAGCTCAGCCGCACCGCCGTCGAACTGGCCGCCGGACTCGCCGAGCAGGGACTGCGCCGCGGCGACCGGATCGCCTACCTCGGCTTCAACAGCGTCACCTTCTTCCACACGCTGTTCGCCGCCGCCCACCTCGGGGCCGTCTTCGTCCCCGTCAACTTCCGCCTCGCCGCCGACGAGGTACGCCACATCCTCACCGACAGCGGAGCCCACACCGTGGTCGTCGAGGAGGGACACCGTGCACTGGTCGAGTCGGTCCTCGGCGACATCCCCGCCCGCCGCCACATCCTGGTCGACACCGACCCCGCCTGCCCGGCCGTCAAGGCACCCGCCGCCGCATGGACACCGCTGTCGCGGCTGCTCGGCCCCGGCCGGCCCGAACGGGAACCGGTGCCGCTGCACGACGACGACCTCGGCGCCCTGATGTACACCTCCGGCACCACCGGACGCCCCAAGGGCGTCATGCTCACCCACGGCAACCTGTGGTGGAACGCCGTCAACGTCGACAGCATGGTGGACACCCGCTCCGACGACGTGAACCTGGCCACCGCCCCGCTCTTCCACATCGGCGGCCTCAACGCCCTCACCCTGCGCACCCTGCTGCGCGGTGGCACGGTCGTCCTGCGCCGCGGCTTCGACCCCGCCCAGTGCCTGGCGGACCTCGTCCGGCACCGGGTGACCGCCTTCTTCGCGGTCCCCGCCATGTACGGCGCGCTGGCCCGCACACCCGGCTTCGCCGAGGCCGACCTGGGAGCCCTGCGCTCGGCGGTGGTCGCGGGCGCCCCCGTCCCGCCGCAGCTGATCAAGGACTACGCCGAACGCGGCATCCTGCTCCAGCAGGCCTGGGGGCTCACCGAGACGGCCCCCTTCGCCACGTACCTCCCCGCCGGGCTGACGCTGGAGAAGGCGGGCTCGGCCGGCGCCCCCATGCCGTACACCGAGATCTGCCTCGCCGATCCCGTCACCGGCGCCAGGATCACCGAGGCCGACACCCGCGGCGAGATCTGCGTCCGCGGCCCCAACGTCACCCCCGGCTACTGGAACAACCCGGAGGCGACCCACGCCGCCTTCGACGACGCCGGCTGGTTCCACACCGGCGACATCGCCCACCGCGACAAGGAGGGCTTCTACTACATCGTCGACCGCCTGAAGGACATGATCATCAGCGGCGGCGAGAACATCTACCCCGCCGAGGTCGAGCGCGTCCTCGCCGCCTGCCCCGGCGTCCTGGAGGCGGCCGTCATCGGAGTCCCCGACCCGACATGGGGCGAGACCGTCCAGGCCGTCCTCACCTGTGCGCCCGGAACCTCGCTCACGCTGGAAGAGGTACGGGAGTTCGCCGGCGGGCACCTCGCCCGCTACAAGCTCCCCACCCGGCTCCTGCTCGTCGACCAGCTGCCCCGCAACGCCAGCGGCAAGCTGGCCAAGGGCGAACTGCGCCGCCTGGTCGAGGCGGACGCCGAGCCGGCCGAAGCGGTGTGAGCCCGTGGTGACGACCACGTTCCTCGACGTGCAGCCGCCGCCCGAGCCCCTCCTCGGCGACGACTGGACCCTGCGCCCCCTCGTCGACGCCGATCACGGCGCCCGCGCGTACGCCGTCGCCCCGCGCGGCGGCGGCCCACCGGTCGAGCTGCGGCTGTACCGCGTCCAGCGCCATCCGCTGCGCGCCTGCTACCCGTACGGCGCGTACGACATCGCCGTGGGTCTCGTCCTGGTCCAGGACACGCAGAGCATGGCCGGTCGGCTGCTGAACGACCTCGTCCCCGCGCTGTTCGCCGCCGACCCGCACTGCCGCCGTGTGGTCGCCGCACCGGCCGAGGACGATACTGCCCTCCAGGCCGCCTTCGAAGCGGGCGGCTTTCGCCGGGTCGCGGAAGCGGACCTGCCGAACGGCAGCGTCGTCCTGTTCACGGCGGAACCGTCCTGGTTGGCCGATCTCCCCACGGCCTTGGACGACATGCCTCACTGAGCCCACTTTCCCTCCACAACGGCCGACGGCACAGGTACGAGACCTGGCCGTCGGCCATCGGCGTTCACCGAGAGGGGCGCAGCCCCGGATACGACCACGACGGCCTCCGTGCTGCACAGCGGCACACAAGCTGGAGCCCGGCACCAGGCCACGGTCAACTCAACCCGTGCTTGCCGCTATCGCCATCTCCCAGAGCGCCGCCGACCCGCTGTCCGGGTTGGTCCTGCGCGACGTACCGGAGCCCGATCTCAAGCCCGGCTGGTCCCGGGTCCGGGTCGTGGCCTCCTCGCTCAACATGCACGACCTGTGGACCCTGCGGGGCGTCGGTCACCCGCCCGAGCGGCTCCCGATCGTGCTCGGCTGTGACGCGGCCGGATACGACGAGGACGGCAACGAGGTGATCGTCCACCCGGTGCTCGGCGACCCGGACGCCGGCCGCGGCGACGAGACGCTGGACCCGAACCGGGCGCTGCTGTCCGAGCAGCACGACGGGGCCTTCGCGGAGTACGTCACGGTCCCGACCCGCAACCTGGTCCCCAAGCCCGCGTGGCTGTCGTTCGACGAGGCCGCCTGTCTCCCGGTCGCCTGGACCACGGCCTACCGCATGCTGTTCACCCAGGCCCGGATCACCGCCGGCGACCGAGTGCTGGTGCAGGGCGCCGGCGGCGGTGTCGCCTCCGCCGCCATCAAGCTCGCGGTGGCCGCGGGCGCCGTCGTCTACGCCACCAGCCGCAGCGAGGACAAACGCGCCGAGGCCCTCACCTGGGGCGCCCGGGCCGCCGTACCCACCGGCGAGCGACTGCCCGAGAAGGTCGACGTCGTCATCGAGACGGTCGGCGAGGCGACCTGGTCGCACTCGCTGAAGTCGCTGCGCCCCGGCGGCACGGTCGTGATCGCCGGAGCCACCAGCGGCACCAACCCGCCCGCCGACCTGGGCCGTGTCTTCTACCTCCAGCAGCGCATCCTCGGCTCCACCGGCTGCACCCGCGCCGAGCTGGTGGCGATGTTGCGCATGCTCGACGCGACCGGGGTCCGCCCGGTGATCGACCGGACCCTCCCGCTCACGGACATCCACAAGGGATTCCAGCTCATGATCGACGGCGGGCTGACCGGAAAGCTCGTCATCCACCCGTCGGATTCCCCCTCTCACCGATAGGAACGCCCATGCCCGCAGCAGCCGTCGGGCTGTCCCACTCGCCCCTCATCGGCAAGAACGACCCTGAGCCGGAGGTCCTGGCCCGTGTCGACCGAGCCGTTGACACGGCGCGGACCTTCATCCGCGCCTTCGAGCCGGACCTGGTCGTGCTCTACGCACCCGACCACTACAACGGCTTCTTCTACAAGGAGATGCCGCCGTTCTGCCTGGCCACCGAGGCACACGCGGTGGGCGACTTCGGCACGGCCGCCGGACCGTTGTCGGTCGACACCGCCGCCGCGAGGGCGCTGGCCCAGGGCGCGCTCGACCGTGGCATCGACCTCACTGTCTCGGCCCGGATGACCGTCGACCACGGCTTCGCGCAGCCGCTCGAGGTCCTCTTCGGCGGCATCGACCAGGTGCCGGTCGTGCCCGTCTTCGTCAACGGCGTGGCCACACCGCTGGGTCCGGTGAGCCGCATCAGGGCCCTGGGATCCGCGATCGGGCAGGCGGCCGCCCGCCTCGACCGCCGGGTGCTGTTCCTCGCCTCCGGCGGCCTCTCGCACGACCCGCCCGTACCGGTGCTGGACGGGGCACCGCCCCGAGTCGCCGACGCGCTCATCGAGGGCCACCCGCCGACGCCCGAGCAGCGCGCGAAGGGCGAGCACCGGGTCGTCCAGGCGGGGCGCGACTACGCCGCGGGGTCGAGCGCGATGATCCCGATCAACCCCGCCTGGGACAACCGTCTCCTCGACCACTTGGAACAAGGCGAGTTGGCGGAGTTCGACTCCTGGACCGTGGACGCGATGGCCAAGGAGGCCGGCGGCTCCGCCCACGAGGTCCGCACCTGGATCGCCGCGTTCGCCTCCCTCGCCGCCACCGGGCCGTACGAGATGACCTCCCGCTTCTACGAGGCCATCCCCGCGTGGATCGCCGGGTTCGCCGTGGTCACGGCAGAGGGGCGGTGACCGGCATGACGCACACGCCAGTCGAGGCACAGGCCGTGGTCCGCGCCGCCGCACGGCTCGCCACCGCCCTGGAGGAGGGCCGGCCCGTCCCGCCCGTACGGGACCTCATCGGCGAACACGACATCGCCGCCGCCTACGCCGTACAACAGGAGCTCAACCGTCGCAGGCTGGCGGACGGCGCGGTCGTCGTCGGCCGCAAGATCGGCCTGACCTCCCCCGCCGTGCAGCGGCAACTCGGCGTCGACCAGCCCGATTTCGGTGTGCTCTTCGCCGACATGGACGTCTCGGATCTGCCCGAGGTGCCGTCCGGGCGGTTGCTCCAGCCCAAGGCCGAGGCGGAGATCGCCTTCGTGCTCAAGGAGGACCTGGCCGAGGGCGACCTGACCCCGGCGCGGGTACGGGCGGCTGTGGCCTACGCGGTCGCCGCGCTGGAGATCGTCGACAGCCGTATCGCCGACTGGGACATCACCCTCACCGACACGGTCGCGGACAACGCCTCCAGCGGACTGTTCGTCCTCGCCGAACACCGGCTCACCCTGGACGAGTTCGAGCCGCGCGAGGCCTCCATGCGGCTGTACGCCGACGATGTCCTCGTCTCCGAGGGCTCCGGCGCCGCCTGCCTCGGCGACCCGCTGAACGCCCTGTCCTGGCTGGCCCGTACGGCACGGGAGTTCGGCGAGCCGCTGCGCGCGGGCCAGGTCGTCCTGTCCGGCGCGCTCGGCCCCATGGTCCCCACCCCGCCCGGCACCCGGATCCGCGCCGAGATCAGCTCGCTCGGCGAGGTCACGGCCGCCTTCACCGAGAAGGCCGCACCCTGCGAAAAGAGAGACGCATGACGAAGACCAAGGTCGCCATCATCGGGTCCGGCAACATCGGCACCGACCTGATGATCAAGATCCTGCGTCTGTCGGACACCCTGGAGGTCGGCGCCATGGTCGGCATCGACCCGGAGTCCGACGGCCTCGCGCGCGCCGCCCGCCTCGGGATCCCCACGACCCACGAGGGAGTCGACGGCCTGATCTCGCTGCCGCACTTCGACGACATCGAGATCGTCTTCGACGCCACCTCGGCCAAGGCCCACCTGGCCAACGCCCACAAGCTGGTGCCGTACGGCAAGAAGCTCATCGACCTCACGCCCGCGGCCATCGGACCGTTCGTCGTGCCGCCGGTCAACCTGGAGGAGCACCTCGACGCGGGGGCCGACAACCTCAACATGGTCACCTGCGGTGGGCAGGCGACCATCCCCATGGTCGCTGCCGTCTCCGCGGTGGCCGATGTGCACTACGCGGAGATCGTCGCCTCCATCGCCTCCAGATCAGCCGGACCCGGCACCCGCGCCAACATCGACGAGTTCACCGAGACCACCTCCCACGCCATCGAGACCGTCGGCGGTGCCGCGCGCGGCAAGGCGATCATCATCCTCAACCCGGCCGAGCCGCCGCTGATCATGCGGGACACCGTGCTCTGCCTGACCGGCGACGTCGACCAGGACGCCGTGCGCGCCTCCGTCAAGGAGATGGCCGACCGCGTGGCCCAGTACGTGCCCGGCTACCGCCTCAAGCAGGAGGTGCAGTTCGCCCCCGTCGCCGAGGACGAACCGGTGCACACCCTGGTGCCCGGCGGTGCCGGTCCGGTGACCACCCGGATCTCGGTGTTCCTCGAAGTCGAGGGCGCCGCCCACTACCTGCCGGCCTACGCCGGAAACCTCGACATCATGACGTCGGCCGCGCTGCGGGTCGCCGAGTCGATCACCCGGCGCAGCGTCGTTCCCGTGGAGGCCCACCGATGAGCCGCAGCCTGTACATCCAGGACGTCACCCTGCGCGACGGCATGCACGCCATCCGGCACCGCATCGACCCCGCCGACGTGGGCCGCATCGCAGCCGCCCTCGACGCGGCGGGCGTCGACGCGATCGAGGTCGCGCACGGCGACGGCCTGGCGGGCGGTTCGCTCAACTACGGCCCCGGCAGCCACACCGACTGGGAATGGATCGAGGCGGCGGCGGACGCGATCGAGGACGCGGTCCTCACGACCCTCCTCCTGCCCGGTATCGGCACGATCGCCGAACTGGCACGCGCCCACGCCCTGGGCGTCCGCTCGGTCCGTATCGCCACCCACTGCACCGAGGCCGACATCTCCGCCCAGCACATCGCCAAGGCCCGCGACCTCGGCATGGACGTCTCCGGCTTCCTGATGATGAGCCACATGGCCCCGGCCGCCGAACTCGCCGCCCAGGCCAAGCTCATGGAGTCCTACGGCGCCCACTGCGTGTACGTCACCGACTCCGGCGGCCGGCTCACCCTGGACGGCATGCGCGAGCGCGTCCGCGCCTACCGCGACGTCCTCGACCCGGCCACCGAGATCGGCGTGCACGCGCACGAGAACCTGTCCCTGTCGGTCGCGAACAGCGTCGTCGCGGTGGAGGAAGGAGTCACACGGGTCGACGCGTCCCTCGCCGGGCAGGGCGCGGGCGCGGGCAACTGTCCCATCGAGGCCTTCATCGCCGTGGCCAACCTGCAGGAATGGAAGCACGGTTGCGATCTGCTCGCCCTCCAGGACGCCGCCGACGATCTGGTACGACCGCTGCGCGACCGCCCCGTCCAGGTCGACCGTGAGACCCTCACCCTCGGCTACGCGGGCGTCTACTCCTCGTTCCTGCGCCACGCCGAGCTCGCCGCCGAACGCCACGGCGTCGACGCCCGCGCGCTCCTGCTGGAGGTGGGCCGCCGGGGCCTGGTCGGCGGGCAGGAGGACATGATCGTGGACATCGCCCTCGACCTCGCGTCGGGCGGGGCGACCCCGGTGGGCTGAGCACCGATCGACCGCGGCGTCCTGAACGGCGGCGGAAAGCACGGAAACGGGGTCACGCCCGGGATGCGGGCGTCCACGTCCCGGAACTCGATATCCCGATTTCGCTCGGCTTCATCGTGCTCGCGTCGCCCGCTTCGAATGGCCCGAACGCCTCGTGCGCGTAGAAGGGGGAAGGCTCGGACAAGCCGTGACAGGCGGCGCAGCGGAAGAGCGCGCATCCGAGGGTGAGGGAAGCTTCGTGCTTGTCGTCGCGGATCCCCAGCGGATCCGCAGGCGGCGGCGCCCGTGCGGGTGCGCGAAGGCGCCCTCGGCAAGCCGGCGTTGGGCTCTGGTCCACTTCCGGCTGGCACCGGAGTGCGGGAGGCGTCTCATCCGTCCCGCTCGACGGGGACGGCGGCCTCGGCGGCTCGCCGGACCGGCAGGTCGGCGGGTCGCCCTGGAGGTACCACCCTGGCTGCACTGCACGACCTCGATGTCGCACTGAGCCCCCGCCGACGGCGGCGTCCGCATCACTCCACGAACCGCAGACACTGCCCTTGAACGCTTCCTGCCGACGAGCGCGGGATCCGCGCTGTGCCCCGTGGGGCACCCACGAGCAAGTCCGCGGTCGTCCCACGAGCAGGTCAAGGCAGTCGGCTAGGCCGTGCTCTGGGCCGGAGGTCAGGCCCGGAGGTCCCGCTGATACCACGTGCCCGACTTGCCGCCGAGATCGGCCGGGGCGGCAGGGCCGACCGGGACGAACCCGGCCTTGGTCAGGACGCTCCGGGACGCGGCGTTGTCGTGGGAGGTGGCCGCCCGCAGTGTGCGCAGGCCGTGCGTCGCTGTCGCTGTCCGGCACAGCTCCCGGACGCTCGCGGTCGCCATGCCGCGGCCGGCGACCCGCTCCGCGACCCGGTAGCCGAGCCTGGCGGTGCCGTCCTCCAAGTCGTACAGGTTGAACCTTCCGAGTACCGAGCCGTCCTCGGCCACGAGCACGTAGAAGGCGCAGACGCCGGCCTCCTGCTCGGCCAGCGAGGCGTCGTACAGGTCGGTGAACCGGTCGAAGAAGTCGTCACCGCGGTCGGGGATCGAGGAGGCGAAGTAGTCGCGGTTCGCCAGCTCGAAGGCGAGGACCGCCGGGGCGTGGTCGGCGTGCAGCCGCTTCAGCTCGGGCATCGCCCGACTGTATCCGGATCGTGCGCCGAGGCCACCTGGGTTTCCGACAGGGGCAGACAGCCCAGTCACGAACGGTGGCTGGTGCCGACCGGCGAACCTGGTCACACTGACGGAATGGATGCCTCCCGCCACCCCGTCACAGGCGACCCCGGGCTGTTCGGACCGACCTCCGTGACCTGGCAGGCCCATGGCGACCCCATGATGTGGATCGCCGGGGTCCGCGCGCTGTACCTCCAGGCCCTGCACCCGCGCGCGGTGCGTGGCGTCATGCAGAACTCCGACTTCCGCGAGGACGCCTGGCGTCGTCTGATGCGTACGGCGAGCTTCGTCGGCACGACGACGTACGGCACCACCGAGGCCGCCGAGCACGCGGGTGCCCGTGTCCGGAAGATCCACAGTTTGCTCTCGGCCACCGACCCGGACACGGGGGAGCGGTACGGCGTCGACGAGCCGGAGCTGCTGCTGTGGGTGCACTGCGCGGAGATCGACTCCTATCTCCACATCCTGCGTCGCTCCGGCTACCCCCTCACCGAGGCCGCCGCCGACCGGTACGTCGACGAACACCGTGTCAGCGCCCGCCTGGTCGGTCTCGACCCCGCCGAAGTGCCCGGGGACACCGCGGAGTTGGCGGCCTACTTCAAGAGGGTGCGGCCCGAGCTGGCGGTCGGCCCCGAGGCCCGGGAGGTCGACGACTTCCTGCGGCGGCCGCCCACGCACCCGTTGCTCGTACCGGCACGTGAAGCACTGTGGCGGCGCGTGGCGAACCTGGCGTACGCCTCCCTGCCGCCGTACGCCCACGAGTTGTACGGCAGACCGGCCCCCGCACCCGCCGTGGTCACCCGCCGCCTGCGGCTCACCGGGACCTTTCTTCGCGCCGTCCCCGCACGTCTGCGCTGGCAACTCCCGCCCAAACACATCCTCCGCGCGATGTCACGGCTCGGCCCCGGCTCCCGCCCGGCACCGTACAAAGTCGGCAGATAGGCCGCCATACTGGACGGGCCAGGGGTGGGCGGGTCCGTTCGGATACGGGGGCGATCGTCGGCGATGGGGGACACCAGGCTGATCCAGGGCCGTTATCGGCTGCTCGATCTGATCGGGCGCGGGGGAATGGGCGAGGTCTGGCGGGCGAGGGACGAGTCACTGGGGCGGCACGTCGCGGTCAAGTGCCTCAAACCCCTGAACACCCAGCCCGACCAGTCCTTCACCCGTGTCCTGCGGGAGCGGTTCCGGCGCGAGGCGCGCGTGGCGGCGGCCCTCCAGCACCGGGGGGTGACCGTCGTCCACGACTTCGGCGAGTCCGACGGGGTGCTGTTCCTCGTCATGGAGTTGCTGGAGGGCCGCAACCTCAGCCAGCTCCTGGAGGACAACAGACACCATCCGCTGGCGGTCCCCGCGGTCGTGGAGATCGCCGACCAGGTGGCCTCCGCCCTCGCCTACACCCATCACCAGGGCATCGTGCACCGTGACCTGAAGCCCGCCAACATCATGCTGCTCACCGACGGCACCGTGAAGATCTGCGACTTCGGCATAGCGCGCCTGGGCCGTGACGTCACCTTCACCTCCCGCCTCACCGGCACCGGCATCGCGATGGGCACCCCGCACTACATGTCGCCGGAACAGATCGTCGGTGGGCAGGTCGACCGGCGCAGCGACCTCTACTCGTTCGGCTGTGTGCTCTACGAGATCGCCACCGGGGTGCCGCCCTTCGACCTCGACGACGCCTGGGCCGTGCTCATGGGCCACCGCGACACCGCGCCGACACCCCCACGCGACCACCGCGCCGAGGTGCCCGAGTACCTCGACCGGATCATCCTCGACCTGCTCGCCAAGGAGCCGGAGGAACGCCCCCACGACGCCCGCGAACTGGGCCGCAGGGTCGACGAGGGGCGGGCGGCGACGGCTTCGGCACCGGCCCGCGTCCACGTCCGGGCCGTCGTCCCGCCCCCGGTCACGCCAGAGGCCGTTCCCGGCGCGCCCCGGCCCCGGTCGCGACCCGGAGGGCCGCCGTCGCGCGAACCCCGGCTGCCTTCGTGGACCCGGGGCATGACCACCGGCCACAAGGCCACCGGCACCGGACCGGGCCTCGCTCCGCCGGACGCCTCGGCCGGGCTCACCGGAGAGTGGATCGCCCGCCCCGTCACCGGCGGCGTCGAACACCCCGCACAGGACGAACGCCCCGCCCCACCAACGGAGTTGATCACCACCCTGGTCGGCCGGCACAACGCGGGCCTGAGCCTCGGTCGCCTCGGCCGCTGGACGGAGGCGGGCGAGGTGCACCGCGCGGTCGCCGCCGAACGCGAGCACGCCCTCGGTCCCGACCACCCGGACACCCTCTCCAGCCGCTACGAGGTCGGCTTCACCCTCAGCCGCACCGGCCGCCCCGCCGACGCGCTGCGCGAGTTCGCCCACGTCGTACGCGCCCGCGAGCGCGTCCTCGGCCCCGAACACCCCGAGACCCTCTCCGCCCGGCAGGAGATGGCGTACGTGCTGGGCCAGTTGGGCCGGCACTTCGAAGCCCACCAGGCCTACACCTCGGTCCTCGCCGTCCGAGAGCGCCTCGCAGGCCCCGACCATCCGGACACCCTGCGCTGCCGCCACAACCTCGCCTACAACCTCAGCAGGCTCGGCCGCCTGGAGGACTCGTACCGCCTGGCGAACGACGTGGCCGCCGCCCGCGCCCGTGTACTCGGCGCCAACCACCCCGACACCCTCGTCACCCGGTACGAAGTCTCCTACGGCCTCGGTCAGTTGGGGCGCTGGCCCGAGGCGCTGCGGACCTACCAGGAGGTCGCCGACGCCCGGGCCCAGGCCCTCGGCCCCGACCACCCCGACACGCTCGCCGCCCGCCACGAGGTCGGCATCAGCCTCGGCAGACTGGGCCGCAGCGCCGACGCGCTCACCCTCTATCGCGCGCTCGTCGACGACCGCACCCGCGTCCACGGCCCCGCCCACAGCGAGACACTCCGCGCCCGCCACGGCCTCGGCGTCAACCTCGGCCGCCTGGGCCGCTGGGAGGAGGCCCTCGCCGAGTCCCGTGACGTGTGCGCCCTGCGCGAGCGCGTCCTCGGCCCGGACCACCCCGACACCCTCGTCAGCCGCCGTGAGGTCGCCGTCGGCCTCGGCTGGCTCGGCCGCTGGGCCGACGCCTTCACCGAGTACCGCCGCGTTGCCGACGCCCGCGAACGGGTCCTCGGCCCCGACCACCCCGACGCCCTCAGCAGCCGCAACGACGAGGCCCACTGCCTGGAACAACTCGGCCGCGGCCAGGAGGCGGTGGAGCTGTACCGACGCGTGGCGGCGTTACGCCGACAAGGTGCGACCGGCCACCGCTGAGCCCCGGCCGGGACCCGGGAACGGTGCCCACTCACACGCCGGGCGCCACATCGTCCGTCGAGAACAGCAGCCCCCACCCCGCGCACCCCGGCGCGTACCCCGGCGGCCCTGATGCCGGGCACCGGCCCCGCGCCCCCGTTCTTCGGTGGCCTCGGTTTCCGTCGGTGCTCGCGCACTGCCCGGCAACCCCGGCTCTCGGACCAGATGCCCACGTGTAGTGCCCCCGCGAGCCCCCAGCCCTTCCGCCCGTCCGGGCCCCGAAGCCTTCCGCCCGCCCGCGCACCCCCGACGGCCCCACCCCGGCCCCGGCGCCCGCATCCACCGCGGCCCCCGGCGGGGGCCGGAGCCCGGTCGCGGCCCGTTGATCCACCTGGCACGCCCCCCTGGCCGACCTCGATCATGGCGTGTTACCAAGAGCCATGCCTGCCACCCCCGCACCCTCAGCACGGTCCGGCCGCCCGAGCGGGCCCCGGCCGCACGACTCGTACGACGCCGTGATCGTCGGCGGCGGTCACAACGGTCTGGTCGCCGCCGCGTATCTCGCGCGCGCGGGCCGTTCCGTCCTCGTGCTGGAGCGGCTGGACCACACCGGCGGAGCCGCCGTGTCCACACGCCCCTTCGCCGGGGTCGACGCCCGGCTGTCGCGGTACTCCTACCTGGTCAGCCTGCTGCCCAGGAAGATCGTGCGGGACCTGGACCTCGACTTCCGGGTCCGCGGCCGCACGATTTCCTCCTACACTCCCGTCGAACGCGACGGCCACCCCACCGGTCTGCTGGTCGGCGGCGGCGAGCGACGCACCCGCGAGGCCTTCGAACGGCTGACCGGTTCGGGCCGCGAGTACGAGGCCTGGCAGCGGTTCTACGGGATGACGGGCCATGTCGCCGAACGGGTGTTCCCGACGCTCACCGAGCCCCTCCCCACCCGGGACGATCTGCGCCGCCGCGTCGACGACGAGGAGGCGTGGCGGATCCTCTTCGAGGAGCCGATCGGCGCCGCCGTCGAGTCGACGTTCACCGACGACCTCGTACGCGGCGTCGTCCTCACCGACGCGCTCATCGGTACCTTCGCGGACGCCCACGACCCCTCGCTGCGTCAGAACCGCTGCTTCCTCTACCACGTGATCGGCGGCGGCACGGGCGCCTGGGACGTGCCCGTCGGCGGCATGGGCGCCCTCACCGACGCGCTGGCCGCGGCAGCGCGCGACGCCGGTGCCGTGATCGCCACAGGGCACGAGGTCCGGCGGATCGCCACGGACGGCCGGTCCGCCGAGATCACGTTCCGGACCGCCGACACGGAGGGCACGGTCGCCGCCCGGCACGTCCTGGTCAACGCCTCGCCGCAGGAACTGGCCACCCTGACCGGCGACGAACCGCCCGCGCCGGCCGAGGGCGCCCAGCTCAAGGTGAACATGCTGCTCAAGCGGCTCCCGAGGCTCCGCGACGCGTCCGTCGATCCCCACGAGGCCTTCGCCGGAACCTTCCACATCGCCGAGGGGTACGACCAACTGGCGGCCTCCTACGCCCAGGCCGCCTCCGGCACACTCCCCGAGGCCCCGCCCTCCGAGATCTACTGCCACTCCCTCACCGACCCGACCATCCTCGGACCGGACCTGGTCGAGCGCGGCTATCAGACGCTCACCCTGTTCGGCCTGCACGCGCCCGCGCGGCTGTTCGAGGCCGACAACGACGGCGTACGCGAGGAACTCCTCAAGTCGACCCTCGCCCAGCTGGACGCCCACCTCGCCGAGCCCCTCGCCGACTGCCTGGCCACCGACGCCGACGGTCGCCCCTGCATCGAGGCCAGAACCCCCCTCGACCTGGAACGCGACCTGGGCCTCCCCGGCGGCAACATCTTCCACCGCGACCTCGCCTGGCCCTATGCCCGGGAGGACGTCGGCCGCTGGGGCGTGGAGACCCGCCACGCCAACGTCCTGCTGTGCGGCGCGGGCGCGGTGCGCGGCGGCGGGGTCAGCGGGGTGCCCGGGCACAACGCGGCCATGGCGGTCCTGGGGGAGTGAGGGAAAGGGCGGTCGGCGGCAGCACCCCGGGCCGCCCCTGGCGGCCGCGGCCATTGTCCGGTCGCCCGGACAGCCCTGCCAAACAATGCGGCGTGCGCTGAAATCGATGGTGCGAGCGGCGACGGGGGGGCCGTTCACGGGGGAAGGCCCTGCTGATTGCCCGCGATCAGCAGGGCCGCGCCCTGTCAGGGGCACGGCCCAGGCGCCCGTGACCCCGCGTGCCCAGCCAAATCTGACGGAGCATCAGAAAAACCCTTCCCTCGTCCGGAGGACTGCGGCATCCTGCGCACCATGCAGACGGAGCTGAGCAACACACTCGGAGTCCAGTACGCCGTCTTCGGCTTCACGCCGTTCCCCGCGGTCGCGGCGGCCATCAGCCGGGCCGGCGGCTTCGGGGTGCTCGGCGCGGTGCGCTACACGGCCCCCGACGACCTCAAACGCGACCTCGACTGGATCGAGGCCCACGTCGACGGCATGCCGTACGGACTGGACGTCGTGATGCCGGCCAAGAAGGTCGAGGGCGTGACGGAGGCGGACGTCGAGGCGATGATCCCCGAGTCGCACCGGCAGTTCGTCCAGGACACCCTCGCCAAGTACGGCGTGCCCGAACTCGCTGAGGGGGAGGCCTCCGGCTGGCGCATCACCGGCTGGATGGAACAGGTCGCCCGCGGCCAGCTCGACGTCGCCTTCGACTATCCGATCAAGCTGCTCGCCAACGCCCTCGGCTCCCCGCCCGCCGACGTCATCGACCGCGCGCACGCGCAGGGCGTCCTCGTCGCCGCACTCGCCGGCAGCGCCCGCCACGCCCGCAAGCACGCGGACGCCGGTATCGACATCGTCGTGGCCCAGGGCTACGAGGCCGGCGGCCACACCGGCGAGATCGCCTCGATGGTGCTGACCCCCGAAGTCGTCGACGCCGTCGACCCGTTGCCGGTGCTCGCCGCCGGTGGCATCGGCAGCGGACAGCAGGTGGCCGCCGCCCTCGCGCTGGGCGCCCAGGGCGTCTGGCTCGGCTCGCTCTGGCTGACCACCACCGAGGCCGAACTGCCCTCGCCCCGGCTGATCGAGAAGCTGCTCGCCGCCGGTTCCGGCGACACCGTCCGCTCCCGTGCGCTCACCGGCAAACCCGCCCGCCAGCTCCGTACGGAATGGACCGACGTCTGGGACGACCCGGCCGGACCGGGCACCCTCCCCATGCCCCTCCAGGGCCTGCTCGTCGCGGACGCGGTGTCCCGCATCCAGAAGTACGAGGTGGAGCCGCTGCTCGGCACCCCGGTCGGGCAGATCGTCGGCCGCATGAACAGCGAACGCAGCGTCCAGGCCGTCTTCGACGACCTCACCCGAGGCTTCGAGAAGGCCGTGGACCGCCTCGACCGGATCGCCGGAAGGAGCGCGGAACAGTGAGCCAAGCCCCCTCTCCTCAAGCCCCCTCTCCCCAGGGCTCGTCTCCTCAGAGCTCATCTCCTCAGAGCTCATCTCCCCAGGGTTTTTGGGCCCAGGCCACCAAGGACCCGGACCGGACGGTGCTCATCGCACCCGACGGCGAGGGATGGACCGCCGGACGGTTGCACGCCGAGACCAACCGGCTGGTCCACGGACTGCGCGCGGCCGGACTCGAACGCGGCGACGCCTTCGCGGTGGTCCTGCCCAACGGAGTCGAGTTCCTCGTCGCCTACCTGGCCGCCACGCAGGCCGGTTTCTACCTCGTCCCCGTCAACCACCACCTCGTGGGACCCGAGATCGCGTGGATCGTCTCCGACTCGGGCGCCAAGGTGCTCATCGCGCACGAGCGGTTCGCCGAGGCCGCCCGGAACGCGGCCGACGAGGCGAAGCTCCCCGAGAACCGCCGGTACGCCGTCGGCACGGTCGAAGGCTTCCGGTCGTACGCCGAACTCCCGGACGGTCAGCCCGCGTCGCCTCCCGCGGAGCGCACCCTCGGCTGGGTCATGAACTACACCTCGGGCACCACGGGCCGCCCCCGGGGCATCCGACGCCCCCTGCCCGGCAAGCTTCCCGAGGAGTCCTATCTCGGCGGTTTCCTCGGCATCTTCGGCATCCGGCCGTTCGACGACAACGTCCACCTGGTCTGTTCGCCGCTCTACCACACGGCCGTCCTGCAGTTCGCCGGCGCGTCCCTGCACATCGGGCACCGTCTGGTGCTGATGGACAAGTGGACGCCCGAGGGGATGCTCCGCGCCATCGACACCCACCGCTGCACCCACACCCATATGGTGCCGACCCAGTTCCACCGCCTCCTCGCGCTCCCCGAGGAGGTGCGCACCCGCTACGACGTGTCGTCCATGCGGCACGCCATCCACGGGGCCGCGCCCTGCCCCGACCATGTGAAGCGCGCCATGATCGAGTGGTGGGGCGAGTGCGTCGAGGAGTACTACGCGGCCAGCGAGGGCGGCGGCGCCTTCGCCACCGCCGAGGACTGGCTGAAGAAACCGGGCACGGTCGGCAAGGCCTGGCCCATCAGCGAACTCGCCGTCTTCGACGACGACGGCAACCGGCTGCCGCCCGGTGAACTCGGCACCGTATACATGAAGATGAGCACCGGCGGCTTCTCGTACCACAAGGACGAGGGCAAGACGCGCAAGAACCGCATCGGGGACTTCTTCACCGTCGGCGACCTCGGTCTCCTCGACGAGGACGGCTATCTCTTCCTCCGCGACCGCAAGATCGACCTGATCATCTCCGGCGGCGTCAACATCTACCCCGCCGAGATCGAGGCCGCCCTGCTCACCCATCCCGCCGTCGCCGACGCCGCCGCCTTCGGTATCCCGCACGACGACTGGGGCGAGGAGGTCAAGGCCGTGGTCGAACCGGCCCCCGGATTCACCCCGGGACCGGTCCTGGCCGAGGAGATCCTCGCCCACTGCACCCGCCGACTGGCCGGGTACAAACGCCCGAGGAGCGTCGACTTCACCGAGGCGATGCCCCGCGACCCCAACGGCAAGCTCTACAAGAGGCGGCTGCGGGAGCCGTACTGGGAAGGCCGCGAGAAGGCCGTCTGACTTCCGGCGCCCCGGTCACCGCAGCCGAGTCGCCTTGTCCCACCCGTGTCCGACGGGCCCCGGGCCACCGTCAGCCGAGGCCCGGTGACGCCCGCGGCCGCGAGCCCCGGCCCACTCGTGGGCGACTCGAAGGCAGTGCTTGGGCGTTGGGCGCGCCCCGGCCAGTGCGATGACTTTGCTGTGGACGGGGGCGCGGGTCCGGGGACGGGGTGCTCGGTCACGGGCGGTCGGGACCGACTTGGCCCGTCCGCGCCGAGGCGGCGGGCCCACCGGCTGCCACCCCGACCCGGCTCATCCGAAGCTGAGCCGTTCCGGTCCACTCGCGGTCGACTTTTCCGTTCTGCCTGCGGCTGAGCTGTCCGGCGACGCCCGCAGACGCGTCACCTGGTGATGCCTGCCGGCCCGCTCGTGGGCGGTTCGACGGTCAGGGCTTGGGCGCGCCCCGGCCCAGTGCGATGACGGTGCTGGGCGGGAGCGGGTCCGGGACGGGGGGTTCGGTCACGGGCAGCAGCCCAGCGACGCCCGCAACCGAGTCGCCTGGCGACGCCGGCATCCGCGAGCGGCCGATCCGTTCGTGGGCGGCTTCGACGGTCAGGGCTTGCGCGCGACCCCGCCCAGTGCGATGACCTCGCCGTGGACCGGTGTCGCGGGGCCGGGGCGCCAGTCGTTCAGCGGTACCACCCCGGGCTCCTGCAGCTCCAGACCGTCGAAGAATCCGGCGAGTTCGGCGGGGCTGCGCAGGTAGTAGGGGACGGCGCCGCTCTCGTTGTAGCGGCGGGTGGCCTCCGCGTTCGCCTCGTGTGTGTCCACGCTGTCGTTGAACGCGAACCAACTCCCCGACGGCAGTGCGTCCATCAGGGAGCCGACGATGGCGCGCGCCTCGGCGTAGTCGGCGATGTGGCCGCTGACCTGCATCATCGTCAGCGCGACCGGTCGGGAGAGATCGAGGGTCCTCGCGGCCTCCCGCAACACGGTCGTGGGGTCGTGCAGATCGCAGTCGACGTAGTCGGTCGCCCCCTCGGGCGTGCTGGTGAGAAGCGCCCGCGCATGGGTCAGGACCAGCGGGTCGTTGTCCACGTAGACGACCCGCGAGTCCGGGGCCGTCCGCTGCGCGATCTCGTGCGTGTTGTCCGCCGTCGGCAACCCGGTGCCGATGTCGAGGAACTGGCGTATCCCCGCCTCACCGGCCAGGAAGGCGACCGCCCGGCCGAGGAACGCCCGCGAGTCACGGGCCAGGTCGGTGATGCCGGGGAACACCGCGCGGAAGGCGTCGCCCGCCGCGTGGTCGACCGGGTAGTTGTCCTTGCCGCCCAGCCAGTAGTTCCAGATCCGGGCCGAGTGCGGCACCGACGTGTCGATCATGGTCGTCGAATCCGTCTCGCGACGTAACGAGTCCTGCGCCACCGAGGGGCCTCCTCATGAGGAACGGTTATATGCCTATGGCATGGGTGCTGCCAGAAGAATGGTGCCGCCCCGGGCGGGACGGCACCACATCCCCTCGCTCATTGGCTCACACGCACCACCTTCAGCTTCGGCGAGGACAGGATGTCCTTCTCGCAGAAACGGGAGGTCACCCACTTCTCCGCCGAGAACAGCCGCGTCTGGTCCAGGTAGTGCGGTGAATTCGGGTTCGAGGACTGCGAGTACGTCAGCAGCGTGCGGGCCACCGGGCAGCGCCCGCCGTCCCAGCCGACCGCCTGCACATGGCTGGAACCCGACGAGACCTCCGCGTAGCCGCCGTCGGCCCCGCGCCAGGCCGACTCGATCTTGTTCCACACGCCCAGCGACTCGGTGCCGCCGGACACCGGGATGCGCAGGCCGTTCCGTACGACGAACTGGTGGTCGCCGAGCGGGGCGTCCAACGCGACGCCCGCCGCCCGCAGTTCCGTCACCGTCTCCGCCAGGGCCGTCTCGAAGCCGGGCGCGTCGGTGTTGAGGGTGTGGGGGGTGTTGACCGGGTCCGCCGCCGAGAACGGCACCTTCCACAACTGCGGGCGCGGCACCATGGCGTTCAGCCGCCGCCAGAACCGGTCGAAGAGCAGCGCGCCCCGACTGTCGCTGTCGACGGTCCGGTTCCAGGTCCGCAGCACCCGGCACGCCTCGGAGACGTCCACCACCTCACCGTCACCGGCCGTCGCCGTCCCGCCCGGCAGCGCGGCGCACGCCCGCGCCACGTCGTCGGCCGCGAGATCGGCCGCGGGCACCCGGTTGGCGAACTGCTGCCGCTGGAGGTCGCGTACGGTCAGGCCGCCCCGGTCGGCCATGGCCGCCACGTCCTCGATCGCGCCGCGCGTGCGCAGCGACCGCTGGGTGCCGACGTTGCCGAAGACGCGCTCGTACCCCGTCAGCGGCCGGTCCGCGTTGGCGAGCCACGCGCTGTCGTTGGAGTTCTCCGCGTACGGCGCGTCCTTGAGCGTCGGCATCCTCGCGGGCCCGAAGATGCCCGGCTGCACGGCGTCGGTGTCGCTGCCGAGCGCACAGTCCGAGCGCGAGCCGTCCAGGACGGCGACGCCCGCCGACGGATAGGTGGCCCGGCCCAGCGGCGTCGAGCAGCGGGCCGCGAGGTCGTCGGTGATCCGGGGGAGGGTCTGCGACTGGGTGAACAGGGTGTGCCCGGCGGAGTCCGCGGCGACGGTGTTCACCCAGGGCAGGCCCTGGTGCCGGGCGAGCGAGGTGAGGATGTCCGCGGTGCCGCGCGCCTTGGCGAAGCCCAACGAGGTGTCGGTGAAGCGCATGTTCGCCGCGTTGGGGTCGTGCACGGCGTACGCGGTACCGGCCGTCCAGGGCAGCGGAAGGTCGGCGCCGAGTGAGGTGACGACCGGGCCGTACCGCGTCCACCACTGGGTGCGGGTGACCGGGGAGCCGTCCTTCACCCCGACGGTGACGGTCCGCTTCGTCATCCGCTCCGGCTCGCCGTCCACCAGATACGCGGTCGGGTCGGCCGGGTCCAGCGTCAGCTGATGGAGGTTCATGGGGACGCCGGTGGCGACGGTGTGGCTCCACGCCACCTTCGCGTTGAAGCCGATCTGGGTGATCGGCGAGCCGAGCAGCGCCCCGCCGGAGACGTTCAGCTCACCCGGGATCGTCTGCTGCGCCTGCCAGAAGCGGCGCCCACCGGCCCACGGGTAGTGCGGGTTGCCCAGCAGCAGACCCCGGCCGTCGGCCGTGGTGGTGCCGCCGAAGGCGACGGCGTTCGAGCCCATGTCGGCGTTCGCGGCGTCGAACAGCTCGCTCGCGGCGCGGGCGGCGCTCTTCGCGTCCGGGGCGGCGGCCGTGTCGGGGGCGCCGGCGGCGGGCGGCTGGGCGGTGGCGATGGTGTCCACGAGCCGCCCCTCGCCGCCGAGCACGGCCAGCGCGTACGCCCGCGAGAACACGTCGAGCGTGGAGACCGGCCGCACCCAGGAGGCGCCCTTGCACGCGGGGTCGCTGATCCGGTTCTTCCTCAGCCAGGCGTTGTAGCCGGCCGCCCAGCCCCGCATCAGATCCTTGACCGCGCGGCTCGGCCCCAGCGGCTCGGGCAGCTCCAGCAGCCGCCGCACGGTGCCGGCCTCCCGGACTCCCCGGAAGTACAGGTCGCTCGTGAGGTTCCTGGAGGCGGAGGAGAGCGAGAAGTCGGAGGCGGCGTCGGGCCCGAAGTGGCGGGAGCGTTCTCCCCGCACGGTCACGAAACCGTCGGCGAGCACGCAGACCTGGTCGGCGGCCTGCGCCCAGCCGGTGCCGAAGCCCAGGTCGGCGTAGTCCTTGCCGACGATGTGCGGAACGCCGTACTCCGTGTAGCGGATCACGGCGGACAGACCGCCGTGGGACGTGCGCTGCCCACCGGCCCGCTCGTCGGTGGCGGCGCCGGCCGAGGGCAGTACGGCCGAGGCGGTGAGGAGGGCGACGGCCGAGACCACCAGCTGTCTCAGACGAGTGCGCATGGCGACTCCCAACATCGTTGGAGGAAGAAAGGGTTGAGCGTGTCGACACGTGTCTGCGTAGTCCATACGGGTGATGGATCTTCTCTCGAGGTGACTCACCGTTCGCAGGCCCGGGTTGAGCGACTTCCCGCCATGTGTGCCGGATACGGCCGTACGGCTGTCGCGCTTGACCTGGCTCGCGCGACGGACCGAGGATCACGACAGACCCTGGACGAAGGAGAGCGGGACATGACGGCTGGTCGCAGCGTGACGGTCGACGGGACGCTGCGGCGCAGCGCCCGGCGCACCCCCGCCCGCGTCGCGATCCACTACGGCGAACGGTCCTGGACCTACGCCGAACTGGACGACGCCGTCTCCCGCGCCGCCCGCGCGCTGCGCGACACCGGCCTCGAGCCGGGCGACCGGGTCGCCGCCTACGGCCACAACTCGGACGCCTACCTCATCGCCTTCCTGGGCGCCGCCCGAGCGGGCCTGGTCCACGTCCCGGTCAACCAGAACCTCACCGGCGACGACCTCTCCTACATCCTCGACCAGTCCGGCAGCACGCTCGTCCTCACCGACCCGGACCTGGCGGGCCACCTCCCCGACGGCACGCGCACCCTGGCGCTGCGCGACACGGACGACTCGCTCCTCGCCCGCCTCGCCGCCACCGAGCCGTACGAGGGTGCGGAGCCCCGTGCCGAGGACCTCGTCCAGCTGCTCTACACCTCGGGCACCACCGCGCTCCCCAAGGGCGCGATGATGACGCACCGCGCGCTGGTGCACGAGTACCTCAGCGCCATCGCCGCCCTCGACCTCCAGGCGGGCGACCTGCCCGTGCACTCCCTGCCGCTCTACCACTCCGCGCAGATGCACGTCTTCCTGGTGCCGTACCTCGCGGTCGGCGCCACCAACACGATCCTCGACGGCCCCGACGGCGACCGGATCCTCGACCTGGTGGAGGAGGGCCGCGCCGACAGCCTCTTCGCCCCGCCCACGGTGTGGATCTCCCTCGCGAACCGCCCCGACTTCGACACCCGCGACCTCGGCGGGCTGCGCAAGGCCTACTACGGGGCGTCGATCATGCCGGTGCCCGTCCTCGAACGCCTCCGGGAGCGCCTGCCGAAGCTGGCCTTCCACAACTGCTTCGGACAGAGCGAGATCGGCCCGCTCTCCATGGTCCTCGGCCCCTACGAGCACAAGGGCCGGATGGATTCCTGCGGGCGTCCCGTCATGTTCGTCGAGGCCAAGGTCGTCGACGAGGACGGCGAGGAGGTGCCCGACGGCTCTCCCGGCGAGATCGTCTACCAGTCGCCCCAACTCTGCGAGGGCTACTGGGAGAAGCCGGAGGAGACCGCCGAGGCCTTCCGTGACGGCTGGTTCCACTCCGGGGACCTCGCGGTGCGGGACGCCCACGGGTTCTTCACCGTCGTCGACCGGGTGAAGGACGTCATCAACTCCGGTGGCGTCCTGATCGCCTCCCGCCAGGTCGAGGACGCGCTCTACGCCCACGACCGGGTCGCCGAGGTCGCGGTGATCGGCCTGCCCGACGACCACTGGATCGAGGCCGTCGCGGCGGTCGTCGTCCCCCGGGACGAGGTGACCGAGGACGAACTGATCGCCCACGCCCGCGAGAAGCTCCCCCACTTCAAGGCCCCGAAGAGGGTCTTCTTCGTCGACGAACTACCGCGCAACGCCAGCGGAAAGATCCTCAAGCGCGAGCTGCGGGACCGCTTCGCGCGGCCCTGACCCCCGCGGTTCCCCGACGCGACCCCGGACGAACGCACGACGCGGTGGGCACCGCCCGTGCGCTGCTCACACGTCCGCCGCCACCGCCACCGAGCGCGCCCAGCGGTAGTCCGCCTTGCCGCTCGGGGAACGCTGGATGGCGTCCGTGAGGACCAGCTGTCGGGGGATCTTGTAGCCGGCGAGACGGGTGCGGCAGTGGGTCTGGATGTCCTCCAGCGACGGCCGGGCGGCCCCCTCGCGCAACTGCACCACGGCGGCGACATGGTTGCCCCACCGGACGTCCGGCACCCCGGCGACCAGCGCGTCGTAGACGTCGGGATGGGCCTTGAGCGCCTGCTCGACCTCCTCCGGATACACCTTCTCGCCGCCGGTGTTGATGCACTGCGAACCCCGGCCGAGGACCGTGACGACGCCCTCCTCGTCCACGGTCGCCATGTCGCCGAGCAGCACCCAGCGCTCGCCGTCCCGCTCGAAGAAGGTCTCGGCGGTCTTCCTCGGGTCGTTGTAGTAGCCGAGGGGGACATGGCCGCGCTGTGCGACCCGGCCCGGCACACCGACGGGGACCGGCTCGTACGTCGCCGGGTCCACGACCTGCGTACGGGAGTGCACGCGGATGCGGAAACCGTCGCCGGCGCCCGCGTCCTGCGTGGCCGTGCCGTTGAATCCGGACTCCGACGAGCCGAAGTTGTTCAGCAGCATCGCGTTCGGCACCAGGGCCTGGAACTGCTGCCGGACCGTCTCCGACATGATCGCCCCGGAGGACGACACGCTGAACAGCGACGAGCAGTCGGTGCCCTTCATCGGGCCGCCCAGCGCGTCGATCAGCGGCCGCAGCATCGCGTCGCCGACCAGCGACACACTGGTGACCTTCTCCTTCTCGATCGTGCGCAGGACCTCCTCGGGCACGAACTTGCGGTGGATCACGACCCGTTGACCGAAGTTGAAGCCGATGAACGCGGTGAGCGTCGATGTGCCGTGCATCAGCGGGGCCGTGGGGAAGAACGTGATCCCGTCGCCCCCGGCGGCGACCCGCTCGGCCAGTTCCTCCGGCGACTTCACCGGCTCCCCGGTCGGCGCGCCGCCGCCCAGTCCCGAGAAGAACAGGTCTTCCTGACGCCACATCACGCCCTTCGGCATGCCCGTCGTGCCGCCGGTGTAGATGATGAACTGGTCGTCGCCCGAGCGGGCCGGGAAGCCCCGCCCCTCGGAGGCGGCGGCCGCCGCCTCGGTGAAGGCGACGGCGTCGAGGACGGGCGCGTCCGGCGCGGGGGTCCCCACCCGCACCAGGTGCCGCAGCTTCTCCGTCCGCGGCAGCGCGGCCGCCACCCGTCCCGTGAACTCCGCGTCGAAGACCAGACCGGCCAGGTCGGCGTCCCGGTAGAGGTAAACCAACTCCTCTTCCACATAACGGTAGTTGACGTTGACCGGCACGATCCGCGCCTTGAGGCAGCCGAGCGCGGTCTGCAGATACTCGACGCCGTTGTAGAGGTGCAGGCCGACGTGCTCGCCGGGCTCGATCCCGCGGTCGAGCAGATGGTGGCCGATCCGATTGGCCGCCGCGTCGAGTTCCGCGTACGTGAGCCGGTGTTCCGCGCCCGTGCCGGGGATGTCGAGGTACGCGAGTGCCGCCCGGTCGGGGACCACGTCGACGACCGACTCGAACAGGTCGGCAAGGTTGTACTCCACCGCACTCCTCCTGACCCCGCTGCCCCTCGGTTGCCGGTCATCAGAGCAAAGGGCGGCGCAACTGTGAAGGGTCCCCGCAGAGAAATCTGACTGTCTGTCAGAAAACCCTTGAAGTGCCGACCCCACTCCTGCAACCTGTTCTCGTTTCCTGCGGACGGAGGACAGCGGATGGGCGGCACCGAACACCTCACCGTGCGACGCGAAGGCGCCACACTGGTGCTCACGCTCAACAGGCCCGAGGCGAAGAACGCGCTCTCGCTGCCGATGCTGGTCGGCCTGTACGACGGCTGGGTCCAGGCCGACGAGGACGAGGAGGTCCGCTCGATCGTCCTCACGGGAGCCGGCGGTGCCTTCTGCGCCGGGATGGACCTGAAGGCCCTCGCGGGCAAGGGGATGGAGGGGCAGGAGTACCGGGACCGGCTCAAGGCCGACCCCGATCTGCACTGGAAGGCGATGCTGCGCCACCACCGGCCGCGCAAACCGGTCATCGCCGCGGTCGAGGGGCACTGTGTCGCGGGCGGTACGGAGATCCTCCAGGGCACGGACATCCGCGTCGCGGGCGAGTCGGCGACGTTCGGCCTCTTCGAGGTCAGGCGCGGGCTCTTCCCCATCGGTGGCTCCACGGTCCGCCTCCAGCGGCAGATCCCCCGGACGCACGCATTGGAGATGCTGCTCACCGGGCGGCCCTACAGCGCGCGGGAGGCCGCCGGGATCGGTCTCGTCGGGCATGTCGTGGCCGACGGCACCGCCCTGGCCAAGGCCCTGGAGATCGCCGAACAGATCAACGCGTGCGGGCCGCTGGCGGTGGAGGCGGTGAAGGCGTCCGTTTACGAGACGGCCGAGATGACCGAAGCGGAGGGGCTGGCCGCCGAGTTGAAGCGGGGGTGGCCGGTCTTCGACACGGCCGACGCGAAAGAAGGGGCCCGTGCCTTCGCCGAGAAGCGGCCCCCCGTCTACAAGCGCGCTTAGGGCGCTTCTGATGGATCTTCGCGGCGTCGCGACGCCCGGCACGCCTCTCGCCGCACCGCGCGAAAGCCCAAGTACGTCCAGTACGAGGGCTTCCGCGCGGCACGCCGAGAGCACGCTCCCCCAGTCTCGGCTTCGCTCGACCGGGAGGGGCCCCCACGACGCCGCTCCTTCACCCGCGGAGATCCATCAGAAGCGCCCTAGCACCCCCTGGGGCGGCCGTGCTTCGGCTGCGGGTCGGCTGTGGCTGCTCGCGCGGTTCCCCGCGCCCCTGAAGGGGCGCTCCTGTCGCCCCCCTCTCGAAGGAGGCAAGCCCCGATGTCCGCGATCCTCAAAGCGCCCCTCACCGTCGAGTTCCCGTTCACCCGGTCCCTCGGGCCCGTCCAGAGCGCCTTTCTGACCGGGCTCAGGGAGCGGGTCGTGCTCGGTGTGCGTACCGGTGACGGCAGGGTTCTGGTGCCGCCCGTCGAGTACGACCCCGTCACCGCCGAGGAGATCCGCGATCTCGTCGAGGTCGCGCCCACCGGCACCGTCACCACCTGGGCCTGGAACCACGAGCCGCGCCGCGGCCAGCCCCTCGACCGTCCCTTCGCCTGGGTGCTGGTGCGGCTCGACGGCGCCGACACGGCCCTGTTGCACGCCCTCGACGCGCCCGGCCCCGACGCCGTACGCACCGGCATGCGGGTCCGCGTGCGGTGGGCCGAGGAGCGGTCCGGCGCCATCACGGACATCGCCTGCTTCGAACCGTACGACGGCGAACCGGCGGAACCGGCGGGCCACGGCGGCGCTTTCGACGACGCCGTCACCGGCATCGTCGCCGCCGCCCGCCTCGACTACGCCTACTCGCCCGGCCGTGCCCAGACCGGCTACATCGAGGCCCTCGGCGACCGGCGCATCGTCGGCGAACGCTGCCCGTCCTGCCGCAAGGTGTACGTCCCGCCCCGGGGCGCCTGCCCGACCTGCGGGGTGGCCACCGAGGAGCGGGTCGAGGTCGGTCCGGCCGGCACGGTCACCACCTTCTGCATCGTCAACATCAAGGCTGCTCATACGGCGAATCTCGACATCGAAGTCCCCTACGTCTACGCCCACATCGCCCTCGACGGTGCCGGACTCGCCCTGCACGGCCGGATCGCCGGCATCCCCTACGACCGGGTGCGCATGGGGCTGCGCGTGGAGCCGGTGTGGACGGAGGGCGCCCGCTACCCCGACCACTACCGGCCCACCGGCGAACCCGACGCGGACTACGACACGTACAAGGAGCTGCTGTGACGCGCGAAGAAGCCCCGGGAGACCGTGACATCGCCGTCGTCGCCTTCGCCCAGACCGACCACCGGCGCACCAGCGAGGAACTCTCCGAGGTGGAGATGCTCATGCCGGTGCTGCACGAGGTCATGGCGAGCACCGGGCTCAGGACGGCCGACCTCGACTTCACCTGCTCGGGCTCCAGCGACTACCTCGCCGGCCGCGCCTTCTCCTTCACCCTCGCCCTCGACGGCGTGGGCGCCTGGCCGCCGATCTCCGAGTCCCACGTCGAGATGGACGGGGCGTGGGCGCTGTACGAGGCCTGGGTGAAACTCCGCACCGGGGACGCCGACACCGCGCTCGTGTACTCCTACGGCAAGTCCTCACCGGGCTCCGTACGGGACGTCCTCACCCGACAGCTGGACCCGTACTACCTGGCCCCGCTGTGGCCCGACTCCGTCGCCCTCGCCGCTCTCCAGGCCCAGGCCCTCATCGACACGGGTGCCACGGACGAGCCGGCGCTCGCGGCGATCGGGGCCCGCAGCCGCGCGGACGCCGCCGGCAACCCCCACGCGCAGCTACGGGGTTCGGTGCCGCAGGGGGAGTACCTGGTACGGCCGCTGCGCACCGGGGACTGCCCGCCCATCGGTGACGGGGCCGCCGCCGTGATCCTCGCGGCGGGGGAGCGGGCCAGGCAACTGTGCGAGCGGCCCGCCTGGATCCGGGGCATCGACCACCGCATCGAGGCCCACGGCATCGGCGTGCGCGACCTCACCGACTCCCCGTCCACCCGGATCGCCGCCGAGCGGGCCGGAGTCCATGAACGGCCCGTCGACACCGCCGAGTTGCACGCCCCGTTCAGCTCCCAGGAAGTGATCCTGCGCAAGGTGCTGGGGCTCGACGAGAGCGTGTGCGTCAATCCGTCGGGCGGGGCGTCCGCCGCCAACCCGATCATGGCCGCCGGGCTCATCCGGATCGGCGAGGCCGCCGCCCGCATCCACCGGGGCGAGTCCGACCGGGCGCTGGCACACGCCACCTCCGGCCCGTGTCTGCAACAGAACCTGGTCGCCGTACTCGAAGGGGATCCCCGATGAGCAAGGAGCCCGTGGCCGTCGTAGGCGTCGGCCAGACCAAGCACGTGGCGGCGCGCCGGGACGTGTCGATCGCCGGGCTCGTCCGGGAGGCCGCCCGACGGGCCCTGGACGACGCCGAGTTGGACTGGTCCGACATCGAGGCCGTCGTCATCGGCAAGGCGCCCGACTTCTTCGAGGGCGTCATGATGCCCGAGCTGTACCTCGCGGACGCGCTCGGCGCGGTGGGCAAGCCCATGATGCGGGTGCACACGGCCGGCTCCGTCGGCGGCTCGACGGCACTGGTCGCCGCGAGCCTGGTCGCCGCCCGCGTCCACGGCACGGTGCTCACCCTCGCCTTCGAGAAACAGTCCGAATCCAACGCCATGTGGGGGCTGTCCCTGCCGATCCCGTTCCAGCAGCCGCTGCTGGCGGGCGCGGGCGGCTTCTTCGCCCCGCACGTGCGCGCGTACATGCGGCGCAGCGGCGCCCCCGACACCGTCGGTTCCCTGGTCGCGTACAAGAACCGCCGCAACGCGCTGAAGAACCCGTACGCCCATCTCCACGAGCACGACATCACGTTGGAGAAGGTCCAGGCCTCACCCATGCTGTGGGACCCGATCCGCTACTCGGAGACCTGCCCCTCCTCCGACGGGGCGGTGGCGATGGTCCTCACCGACCGGGCGGGCGCGGCTCGCGCGCCCCGGCCACCCGCGTGGATGCACGGCGGCGCGATGCGCAGCGAACCGACCCTGTTCGCGGGCAAGGACAGCGTGTCGCCGCGCGCGGGACGGGACTGCGCCGCCGACGTGTACCGGCAGGCCGGCATCGCGGATCCGCGCCGGGAGATCGACGCGGTGGAGATGTACGTGCCGTTCTCCTGGTACGAGCCGATGTGGCTGGAGAACCTCGGGTTCGCCGCCGAGGGGGAGGGCTGGAAACTCACCGAGTCCGGTGTCACCGAGCTGGACGGAGATCTTCCGGTCGACATGTCCGGTGGGGTCCTCTCCACCAACCCCATCGGCGCCTCCGGCATGATCCGGTTCGCCGAGGCGGCGCTCCAGGTGCGGGGCCTCGCCGGAGAGCACCAGGTCGACGGCGCCCGTCGGGTGCTGGGGCACGCCTACGGCGGCGGTTCGCAGTTCTTCTCGATGTGGCTCGTGGGCGCCGAGCCGCCCGCCTCCTGAACCCGCCCCTCACACGGCCTGTCGGCGGTGGGGGCCGATCGCTAGTCTGGCGGGCGGACGACGAACCGGGAGGAGCACGGACGTGGCCGAGACCACCATGCAGCAGCGATCCCTCGACGGCTGGCACAAGCCGGCGGAACTGGACCTGAGCAACGCGGACTGGCGGTCGAGCAGCCAGGGGCGGGGAGATGTCCAGATCGCCTTCGTCGAGGGTTTCATCGCGATGCGCAACAGCGGCAGCCCCGAGAGCCCCTCGCTGATCTTCACCCCCGCCGAATGGGGCGCCTTCGTGTCGGGGGCCCGTGAGGGCGAGTTCGACCTGACCTGAGCCGCCGCACGTGCCGTGTCGGTGGGCGGCCGGAGCCGCCCACCACCGGCGGGTCAGCGCAGGGTGACCTCGCGCGGGCCGTTGTACGGCGCCAGCGACAGAACGGTCCGCGGTGTGCGCAGCCCCTCGCGCTCCGCGAACAACGCGCGGGCCGCCGCGAAGCGCACCTCGTCGCCCGCCACGACCGCGACCTCGTCGTACAGTTCGCGGACCGGGTCCACGAGTTCCTGACCGGGCTCCGTCTCGGTGCCCCAGATGTCCCACAGCAGTGTCTCGACCTTGTTCAGGGCCGCGAGATCGAGCCGGACGTTCCCGGCCACGAACCACTCCCCGTTGAGCGGCCCCTCCTCCGGCGGGTGCAGGCCGAACGCCCGGGGGTCCGCCTCCCCCGCCCGGATCGCCCGCCACGCCTTGCCCGCGACCAGGAAACGATCGCGCGGTACGTCCATCGGGTCGAAGCCGATGCTCCACGCGTCGGCGATCAGCGGCTCCGTCAGCTGTGCGTCGGCGAACAGCCAGCCCCGCGCCGGGTCCCAGTACTCGGTGACCACGTGGTCGGCGTGGAATCCGTTCTCGCCGAAGTAGGTGGCGAAGCCCGACCGCAACCGGGCGGGCACGCCGATGTGGCGCAGGAGCGAGCAGTGCAGCAGCGAGAAGTCGCGGCACACCCCGACGAACCGGTCCCCGGGCTCGCGGCGGTGCGACAGGGGCGCGTCGTTCCGCTCGACGACGAGCCGCAGGATGTCGTCGAGGTAGCGCGTCTCGGCGTCGTCGTGCAGCCGGTCCGGTGCCACGGCGTGGCCGAACGTGCCGCCCTCGCCCCGATGGATCATCAGATCCCGTGCCACACGGGCGAGTCGGGCCGGATCGCGGGGGAGATCGGCGTAGAGCGGGGCGAGGTCGCCCGGGTCGGTGAACGCGCTCTGCCCGGTGTAGAAGGCGGCGACATCCGGTGCGAGGTGGACGGGTGGCATGAGCGAACCCCCAGAAGGAATCGGCCACGTGTTCGATTTACGGGCCGCTCCGCCTCACCGTGCCAAAATTCACCCGCAATTGTCCACAATTCGCGAGCGGGAGCGGGGTGCTGGAATTCCTCGTTCGCACGCCACCCGATTCGAATTAATGGATGACGGCTCCCTTATCATTAGCGACATGGAGTACTCGATCAGCGGGGACGCACGGCTCGCCCTGGATCTCGCCCTGACCGTCCGCCACGGCGGCAGCGGTGATGTCACCGACGACCTGACCGACGTCATGGGACTCGCCACCTGGGTCCGCGCCCACGCGGACGACCTGCCGGCCACCGTCGGCCCCCTCGTCGACGAGGCCACGCTCACCGCCGTACGCGACCTCCGCGGCGCCGTCCGCTCCCTCTTCGCCCGCGCCGTCAGCCCCGGCGAGCCCAGCCCCGCCGACGCCGCCCGGCTGCTGCCCGTCCCCGAGGCCCTGGCGCGCCTCAACGAGGCAGCCGCCCTCGCCCCCACCGTCCCGGTCCTCACCTGGGGCCCCGGAGCCGACCCCGTCGTGCACCACCGGCCCGCCACCGGTGAGGACCCGCTCACCGCCGCCCTCGCCCGCGCCGCGCTCGCCTTCCTCGCGAGCCCCGAGCGACAGCGGCTGCGTGCCTGCCACGCACCACGCTGCGTGCGCTACTTCCTCAAGGAGCACCCCCGCCAGGAGTGGTGCAAACCCTCCTGCGGCAACCGGGCCCGAGTGGCCCGCCACCACGACCGCCACAAGAAGACCCCGGTCTGACAACCGGGACGGTCGTTCCCTGCGCTCCCTCGGCTCCACCTGCGGACGCCACGCCGTACCATTGCGGCATGTCCTTCCTCCGCCGCCGCAGTGCCACCCCCGCCGGGCCCGATTTCGACGTACTGGCCATGGATCCGGGCGACTGGCCGGGCAATCTCGGTGCCGGTCTGCTGCCCGCCCCCGACGGCAGCTGCCAGGGCGTCTTCCTGCGCTACGACCTCTACGGCGGCCGCGGCCCCGCGATGATCATCGGCAACCTCCCGGAGGGCTCCCCGGCGCGCGAGGTCGGCGACGACGAGATCCCCTTCGAGGTGGCCCAGCTGCTGGTCGCGCTGGAGAACGAGGAGGACATCACCGTCGTCGGTTCTGAGGACATGCCGGTGATGCAGGGCGACAACCTGCTGATCGTCCGCCGCCTCAAGCTCTCCGAGTCCCGGATCAGCTGCGTCCAGTTCGACCGCAGCGACAACGTCCTGGTGACCATCGCCGCCTGGGACCGCCCCATCACCGACGACCTGTACGCGCTGCTCAAGCCGCTCCCGGCGGAGCTCTTCCAGCAGGCCTGAGGGACGAAGAGGACGAACAAGGGGAAGGGCCGGGCGCGCACACCCGGCCCTTCCCCTTGTCCTCGCGCTCACGCGGCGGGCAGCACCCGCACATCCGCCGCCCGCACGAACGCCACCCGGTGGCCGAACTGGATCTCGTAGTAGAGGTCCTTGCCGACCACGACCCGATGGCCGCTCGTGTCGAAGGAGACGGCGTAGTAGTACTCACCGGGCACCAGGCCGCCGGTGACGTACTTCTGGCCCTTGAGGAGCTTGTACGGCCACGGGGACACCGCCTGCGCGGGCACACCCGCCGGGTACGCCGCCGCCTCCGGGTAGGCGCGACCGTACACCGGGATGTCCGCCAGGCCGTCCCGGGGCGTCACGACCAGCCCGGACGCGCCGACCGCCGTCGGCTTGCCCTGCGGGTTCCGGAACCAGGCCTTCTGCCCCAGGTACCAGATCGCCGTCCAGTCGCCCTGCCGCTCCGCGACCGCGTACTGCTGCCCGGTCGACATCCGGGAACCGAGGTCGTTCACATCGATCGTCGAGGGACTGCCGTCCGGCCGCAGCCCGATGTCCTTGATCAGGGGTGAGGTCACGTCGGGCCGGCTGTAGAGGCGTACGGCACTGGAACCGTGCACCGCGCAGGTCGCGCCGCCGGACCCGCAGCCGGTGAACGCCGGACGGTTGGCGGCGTAGTCCGGGAGGATGGTGACCATGGTGCTGTCGCTGCCGGACGTCGCGCCGAGCGGCTTGCCCAGCAGCTCGAAGTAGTGGCGCCAGTCCCAGTACGGGCCCGGGTCGGTGTGCATCCCCGGGATCGTCGCCGTCGTCGGACCGGGCACGGTGTCATGGCCGAGGATGTGCTGCCGGTCCAGCGGGACGTCGTACTTGTCGGCCAGATACCTCACCAGCCGCGCCGACGTCCGGTACATGGCCTCCGTGTACCAGGCGTCCGGCGAGGCGAGGAATCCCTCGTGCTCCAGGCCGACCGATCCCGCGTTGACGTACCAGTTGCCGGCGTGCCAGCCCACGTCCTTGTGCTTGATGTGCTGCGCGATGTGCCCGTCCGTGGAGCGCAGCGAATAGTGCCACGACACGTACGTCGGGTCCTGGACCAGTTCCAGAGTGGTGTCCCAGTAGCCCTCGGTGTCATGGACGACGATGTACCGGATGGGCTGCGAGTTCGGCCGGTCCGCCAGGTCGTGGTTGCCGTAGTCGTTGTCGCCGAACTCCTGGTACGGCGCCGGGATCCACTCGCAGGACACGGTGGTCGGGCACTGGGCGCCGGCGGCGGCCTTGCGCAGTCCCGCGCGGGACAGCTGCCCGGTGTCGGCGGCGAGGTCCGGATCGGCGGCCAGCGTCACCCGCTGGCCGGCGTCCGTGACGCGCTCCGCTCCGGCGCGGATGACCGCGAACACGTCGTTCGCGTACGCCGCCGCCGTGGCCCGGTCGTCGGCGCCCGAGAAGCGCGCCACCGCCCCGTACCAGTCCGCCGGGTCGGCGCTCGGTTCCGCGCCGAGCTGCCGCTGCGCGGCGGCGAGCAGCGCCGCACCGCCCGCCACGTTCGCCCCGGCGTCCGTGCGCAGCGTCCGCGCGGGCAGACCGGTCAGCTCGGCCGCCTTCGTCAACGTCCGGAGCCGGGCCGGGAGTTCGGACCGTTCAGGCAGCTTCGCCTCGGGCACCGGGAGCGGCCGGGACTCGTCGCCGCGCGCGTCCTCCGCGCCCTCGCTGTGGTGCGGGGCCTCGGCCAGGGCCGTGCGGGCGTCGGTGAGATGCATGGGCCCGTAGCCGCCGGTCACACTGGGCGCGCCGCCGTGTGCGTCCCAACGGGACTGGAGGTACGAGACGCCGAGCAGGACGCTGCGCGGTACGCCGTACTTCTCGGCCGCGGCGGTGAACGCGCCCTGCAGCCCGGTGAAGGCCGAAGGCCGGCTCTCCGGCGGCGCGGCCCCCAGCAGGGGCAGCAGCAGGACACCGGGAGCCACGGCGAGCGCCGCTCTGCGGACACGTCTGGGACGCGGGGTGGGCCTGCGGTCGGTGGGGGATCCTCGCAAGGCGGCCTCCTCTAACGGTGGGGCGTTGGCGGAGCGGCGGACCATGGACCCCTCCTGCCGGCGAAGCCGAGCGTGGAAGAGTGCGTCAGTGCTATCGGTCGGCCGACGATCCGTCAATCATGCCCCCGGGAGGTGGTTTCCCCGGTGATTGCCGGGTGCATGGCCACCCCGGGTCATGACGAAGGCCCGCGGTGCGCCCTTGCGCAGGTACACCGCGGGCCTTCGTATCCCCTCAGCGAGTGCCGACCGCCGCCCGTACGGCCTTGCGGGCCAGCTGGCAGTCGTCGTGCAGCCGCCTGAGCAGCAGCCGCTGTTCCTCGCCGGACGGCGCAGCAGCCGGGTGGGCCTGACCCGGTGCCGCCGGGGTCGAGTCGTGCATCGAACGCTGCACGACCGTCTCGTAGGTACGGATCTCGCGGGTCAGCACGAGCATCAGGTTCACCAGGAACGCGTCCCGGGAGGCCGGGCCCGCCGACTGCGCCAGCTGACTGATCTGCCGCCGCGCCACCGGTGCGTCCCCGAGCACCGCCCACAGCGTCGCCAGGTCGTACCCCGGCAGGTACCAGCCCGCGTGCTCCCAGTCCACCAGCACTGGACCGGCCGGTGAGAGCAGGATGTTCGACAGGAGGGCGTCGCCGTGGCAGAACTGGCCCATGCCCTGACGGCCCGACGCGTGGGCGATGCCGTGCAGGAGCTTCTGCAGATCGCCCATGTCCCGGTCGGTGAGCAGACCCAGCTCATGGAAGCGGGAGATCCGTTCCGCGTAGTCCAGCGGGGCGTCGAACGTCCCCGCCGGTGGCCGCCACGCGTTCAGCCGGCAGATCGCGCCGAGCGCCGCCCGGATGTCGGCGCGCGGCGGCGCCTCCACCGGATGCCGCTGCAGGGCCGCCACCCGGCCGGGCATCCGCTCGATGACCAGGGTGCAGTTGTCCGGGTCCGCCGCGATCAGCCTCGGCGCCCGCACGGGTGGGCGGTGCCGGACGAACGAGCGGTACGCGGCTATTTCGTGCCGGAGCCGCTCCTCCCAGATGGAGGAATGGTCCAGTAAACACTTGGCGACGGCCGTGCTGCGCCCTGTCGTGCCGACGAGCAGCACCGAGCGGCCGCTGCGGCGCAGCACCTGGACCGGAGTGAACTCCGGACAGATGCGATGCACCGAGGCGATCGCCGTGCGCAGCTGCGCGCCCTGAGGGCCGGACAAGTCGAGTCTCCCGCTGAGCGGTTGGGTGCCGAGCCCCGGCACACGCCGCGTCCGGCCGCCACCGAGCATCGGGGCCGCCGTACGCGTGGGGTCGAGGTAGGGGCCGCCGCTGCCCGGCTGGCGGGGGTGCAGCGACCGGGGAGGGGCGGACACGGAGGACGATGCTGCGTACATGGGGGAAGACAGATCCCTTCGTGTGCCGGCGATGTCACGCGCTACCCGCCCCGGCCGTACCGGGGACACCCTGGGGAGTGCCCGTCGGGGCGACCGGGTCGGGGTGGCGCTTTCCTACCTGACACCGGATGGGCCCTGGCACACCATCTAGCGCACCCTGGCGAAGCCTGGCGAATAGTCCCCGAGCAACTGACAGCGGGCTACATTCAACTCAGCCGAGAACCTGGGGGCTTGACGTGAGCGGACAACCCAATACCCGACTCGCAGACCTGTTCGGCCTGGCCGGCTGGTCCAAGGGAGAGCTCGCGAGGCTGGTCAACCGGCAGGCGGCGGCCATGGGCCACCCCCAGCTGGCGACCGACACCTCACGGGTACGGCGGTGGATCGACATGGGAGAGATCCCGCGCGATCCCGTGCCACGGGTGCTGGCGGCGCTGTTCACCGAGCGTCTCGGCCGTGTCGTGACCATCGAGGACCTCGGTCTGGTCCGGCACGGGCGTACGGGGAAACGGCAGGGCGGCGGGAGTGTGGAACATCCCGACGGTGTGCCGTGGGCGCCCGAACGGACTGCCGCGGTCCTCACCGAATTCACGGGAATGGACCTCATGCTCAACCGACGCGGCTTGGTGGGTGCGGGCGTCGCGCTCACCGCGGGATCCGCACTCAGCAGCGCCATGCACGACTGGCTGCACACCGATCCGGCCCTCGCGGCCGACGCCCCGGAAATCGACGACCCCCTGCACGCCGACCCCGCCGGGTTCGACCGTTACGAGGCCGCCCCCATCGGGTCGCAGGAGATCGAGGAACTGGAGCGCTCGGTCGAGGTGTTCCGGGCCTGGGACGCGGCCCGCGGCGGCGGGCTGCAGCGCAAGGCAGTCGTGGGACAACTCAACGAGGTGGGAGGCATGCTCTCCTACCGCCACCCCGAACATCTCCAGAGGCGCCTGTGGGGCGTCGCCGCCAACCTCGCCGTCCTCGCCGGCTGGATGTCGCACGACATCGGCCTCGAACCCACCGCCCAGAAGTACTTCATCATCGCCGCCCACGCCGCCCGGGAGGGCGGTGACCGGCCCCGCGCCGGCGAGGCCCTCTCCCGGGCGGCCCGACAACTGGTGCACCTCGGCAAGCCCGACGAGGCGCTGGACCTCATGAAACTCGCCCAGTCCGGATCCGGCGAGCAGGTCCTGCCGCGCACCAAGGCCATGCTCCACACCGTCGAGGCCTGGGCGCAGGCCTCCATGGGCAAGGGCCAGGCCATGCGCCGCACCCTCGGCCAGGCCGAGGACCTGTTCGTCTCCGAACGGGGGGACGTGCCGCCGCCGAGCTGGATGCAGATGTTCAACGAGGCGGATCTGTACGGCATGCAGGCCCTGGCCTACCGCACCCTCGCGGAGCACGAACCGGCCGCGGCCCAGCACGCCCGGCACTACGCGGAGAAGGCGTTGGACCTCAGGACGAACGCCCAGGGGAGGTCGCAGATCTTCGACTACCTGTCGATGGCCTCGGCGTGCTTCATCGGCGACGACCCGGAGCAGGCGAGCGGGTACGCGCGGCTGGCGCTGGCGTCGATGGGCTCCAACTCCTCCCACCGCACCTGGGACCGGCTGCGTGAGATGTACCGGCTCACCGGTCAGTACTCCAGCTATCCGAAGATCCAGGACCTGCGGGAGGAGATCAAGCTCTCCCTGCCCAAGCCCCAGTCGAAGAACAAGGGTGGCGGCGCCCTGGCGTGACCGTGAGGGGCCCGCTCCTCAGGAGCTGACTCGGGCGACGAGCACGCACGCGTCGTCCGTACGCTCCCTCTCGCCGAACTCCTCCAGCACCGTCCGTACGCACTCCTGGGCCGTACGCGCCTCGCCGAACCGGGGGGCCAGGTCCAACAGCCGCTGGACGGCTGCCTCTCCTCCCCGCCGGGGGACCAGCCCATCGGTGTGCAGGAGCAGCAGATCGCCTTGTTCGAGCGTCACTTCGGCCTGCCCGTAGACGGCACCCGAGGTCGCTCCGAGCAGCACACCCTCCGGCGGGGGCAGCACGCGCCCCGTCCCGTCGCGGAACAGCAGCGGGGCGGGGTGCCCGGCCTGCGCCCAGACGAGGGTGCGGGTCGCCGGCCGGTAGCGGCAGCAGACCGCGCTGCCGAGCGCCGGCTGCACGGTGGTGTCCAGTAACTGGTTGAGGCAGGCCATCAGCCGGCCCGGTTCGGTGCCCGACATCGCCATGCCGCGCAGCGCGCCGATCAGCATCGCCATGCCCGAGGTCACGCTGACGCCGTGCCCGGTGAGGTCGCCGACGCTCAACAGGCTCTCACCGCCCGGCAGTTCGAGGGCGTCGTACCAGTCGCCGCCGATCAGCGAACTCGTCGAGCAGGGCAGGTAGTGGGCGGCCAGGTCCAGCTTCTCGGGGCCCTGCTGCGGGAGCCGCAGGGAGCCGCGCCACGGCGGCAGCACGGCCTCCTGCAGCTCGACCGCGAGCCGGTGCTCGGTCTGTGCGACGTGCCGCTGGCGGTGCAGCGAGTCACGGGTCTCGCTCACCACCCGCTGGCTGCGCCGCAGTTCGCTGACGTCCCGCAGGACGGCCCACATGGAGGCCGTACCGCCGTCGTCGTCGAGCACGGGCTCGCCCATCATGTGCACGGTGCGCACTGCGCCGTCGGGGAGCACGATCCGGAACTCCCCGTCGATGCGTTGCGCGTCGATGAGGCAGTCCGTGACCATCGCCGTCAGTCGTGGACGGTCCTCGTCGAGAACCAGCGACGGCAGTTCGTCCAGGGTGAGCGGTGGGGCGGTGGGGTCGCGGCCGAGGATCTGGAACAGCTCGCCGGACCAGCTGGCCTCGTCCGTCAGGAGGTTCCACTCGGCGCTGCCGACGCGGCTGAGCAGCGATTCGCGCCGGGGGGCCGGGGGAGGCGCGACCGGGACGCCGACCGTGTCCGGGGGGACGGGGGGCGGGGCGGGGCCGTCCCGCAGTTGGGCCAAGTGGTCGTCGAGATCGCTCAGTTGATGCAGAGCCAGATCGTAGAGCGCCCGCTGCCAGCGGATCTCGGGATCGGCTTCGTCGGCGGGCGCGTCACGTCGTACGGCGTCCACATCGCCTCGCAGCCGTCGCGTCTGCGAGATGAGCGCGTCGACCGTGCCGCGTCGGGGCGGCTGGGCGGCGGGGCGATCCGCAGAGAGAGGGGACGGCATCACGTACTCCGATGGGGGACGGTACGACCAACGCTGACGTAAGGGCCGATTACGACTGTTGCACAGCCCGCGACGCGCTGTAAGGGATTTGGCAAGACACGATACGGTGGTGCTTCCGGCATATGCCAGCGTCCTCGCGGTCGGGGTCGCCCACTGCGGGTCCATACGCGCCCCGAGGGCCCAAGTCGTAGGAATCGTACGTGACTTGACGGACCGTCGACCGCATTCACACCTCATTCATTCCCCTGTTCGAGGGGCATATGTACGAGCGTTCCCCCGGGTCGATGAGTGACATGGGTCACAGAGGTGAATCCAGGAGGCCGCGTCCTGCGAAACCTCTCGGCAGGAAGAGCTTCATCCGAAACGGAGACCGTTCATGACCGTCACGCTGGAACAGCCCGCCCGCGCGCTCCTCGTCACCGACGAGGACCGGGAGGTCCCGGTGCCCGCGAGCCTGCGCTATTCCTCCGACGATCCGCTGGCCGTGCACCTCGACTTCCCGGCCGACATCTCGCTGAACGGTTCCATGGTGACGTGGACGTTCTCCCGCGGACTGCTGGAGGAGGGCGTACGGACCCCCGCGGGCGCCGGTGACGTGCGCATCCGGCCCAGCGGCCGGTTCCGCACGGTGGTGGAGCTGCACTCCCCGTACGGCATGGCCCTGCTCCGGTTCGAGAGGGCGGCGATCCAGCGCTTTCTGCTGCGCAGCTACGCCGTCGTCGCCGCCGGGAGCGAGGAGGTGGGCCCCGCGCTCGACCGGGGCCTGACATCCCTCCTGCGGGGTGTCTGAGGTCCCTCGCGGCGGCGCCGCGGCGGGTCCGGGGCGGGGCTCAGTAGCGCAGGACGCCCGCGATGCCCCGGGCGTCGCCGAGCGTGCCGTCGGGGACGAAGCGGACCTCCGCGCCGGTGTCCAGGCACCGCTCGACGATCTCGTCCACGATGTCCTCGCGGACGTCGAGGTCGCCGCTGTCGGCCGGCACCAGATGCCCGCCGCCGTCACCGTCCGCGCGGACGGCCGTCCGGAAGTTCTCCTCGACGGCCAGCAGCTGGATCCGGCCCTGCTGGGCGTTCTGGCGGACCTCGTCGACCCCGGCGGCGAACGTCTTGTGGCCGCGCGCCGCTTCGAGCCGGCGCGCCACGGTGTCGACGTTCCTGCGGTCCTCGGCGGCGACCATGGGCCGGACCGCCTGCCACACCGCCTCCGGGGTGCCGTGCGCGAGACCGCCGTGGGGGATGTGGGCGGCGTCCCGGGTGACCGTGCCGATCTCGTCGAGCAGGGACAGTGCCGCCGTCTCGCCGGTGACGTACAGGGGCCGCTGCCGGGTGCGCAGCACCCGGGCCACCGCGGTGTCGGCGTCGCGCAGGAAGTGCCGGATGTCCTCGTCGCGGAAGGTGGACGGCAGATCGCCGATCCGCTCCTGCCGCTCGGCGTCGAAGTTGTCGCGGTCCCTGGTCATCGGGAACCCTCCGACACGCGCCTCGGTGACGCGGTGGCCGGCGCCGTTCCACAGGGTGACCCGGTCGGCGGAGACCGCGAGCACCCAGAACGGCCGCTCGGCGGCCTGCGCGGCCACCAGGTTCCGGGTGAGGAAGGTGTCCGAGAGCACCACACGCTCCGGCACCGGGCGGGTCAGCGACCACACCTGGTGCTCACCGGGCGCGGCGAAGATGGCCAGGCCGTCCTCGGCGTGCGTCAGATCCACCTCGGCCAGTGCCCGGTCCAGCTGCTCGACGACGTCGTTGCGCCGCTCCCGGGTGACGGCGGGATCGTGCTCCAGCCGCTTCTTCGCCTCGGCCACGACGTTGCGCAGCCGGACCGGGTCCTGGGCGCTCTCGGGCTCCCGGCGGTGCGTCGGCGTCAGTACCGAGACCGCGGGATAGGGCCGCGGACGGCGCAGTTCGATGAGGGTCGTGGGACTGAGGGCATGCTCCATCTCTTCACGATAGGACTGATTCACGCATCGGGCATTTGGGGTAATCGGCTGCCCCGCGCGGGCCGCTCGCACAGGCGGCCGGGTGCGGCGAAAGAGCCCGTCGGCGCGCACCGGTGAGGGTGCGCACGACGGGCTCATCGACGTGACGCCTGTGGTGGGGGTCAGCCGACTTCCTTCTTCAGCGCCTTGTCGGCGGCGGCCTTGGACGGCTTCCACCAGGTCGTCACGGGCTCCCAGACCTTCACCTTCTTGGCGGCGCCCAGCTGCTTCAGCGTGAAGGTGCGGCCGTAGAGGTTGGGGTTGGCCGACACCGTGATCGTGCCGACGCGACGCGCCTCCGGGTCCTTGAGGTCGGCGATCGTGCGGACCGCGGCGTACACCGTCTTCCCCGCGCCGACCTTGTACGGGCCGCTCTCGCCCGACGGCACCGGCTGGGCCGCCCCGTCGAGGTCGCCGAAGGTGACGACGGGAAGGCGGTCGATCGTGCAGGCGCGGGTGCCGGTGTTCTGGACGCTGATGTGCACGATCCGCGCGTCCTTCGCCTGCTTGGCCGCCAGCTTGAGGACCTTCGACTTGCAGACCGGGGTCTTCGCGGCGGGCTGTGCGGCGAGCCCCTGAGGGGCGGCGGTGAGGAGGAGCGCGGCGCCGGCGGTGGCGACGGTGGAGACGGTGAGCAAGGAGCGGATACGCATCGGTGGAATCCCCCAGTTTCGGTCACATACGGGTACGGCACGGGCAAACGTGACGTCTGCCCAGTGTGACGGCCGAGATGCGCCCGGGGTTGTGCCGGATGCGCGCGTGTTGCACGCCCGATGCTCAATCGTCGACTCCGCATGAACTCCCGTCGTCCGGCAGCGTCCCGAACAGCAGGAAGTCGTCGACCTTCTCGTGCACGCACTTCGACGACCCGTACCCGGTGTGCCCCTTGCCCTTGTTGTCGAGGACGACCGCCGACGAGCCGAGCCGCTTCGCCGTCTCCACCGTCCACCGGTACGGGGTGGCCGGGTCGCCCCGGGTGCCCACGAGCAGCATCTTCGGGGTGTCGACGTTCCGCACCTCCTCGCGGATGAAATCGGTTCCCGGCGGGCGGCCGTAGCACATCAGCACCTGGGTGAGCCGGTACCGGCCGAACACGGGGGAGGCGTCCTCGTAGGCGGCGCGCAGGTCCTCCAGATTGTCGGCGATCTTCTTCGCGGTGGGCCGGTCGGGGTCGTCGGCGCAGTTGATCGCCATGAGCGCGGCGGGGAGGTTGTCCAGCGGGATCTCCTCGATGTCGACCAGGCCGTCGTGCGGGGTCGGGCTGCCGGACGGGGTGGGGTCGACGGGTTCGTGCGGGCGGGCCGGCGCCGAGCCGCGGTAGGGGGTGGACGGTGGGGCGAAGCCGCCGCCCGTGAGCGCCATGACGCCTCGCGTGTCCCCGTCGTGGACGAGCATGTTGAGCGCCTGGGTGAGCATGGGCCACAGTTGTTCGCTGTAGAGGGCGTGGCTGATGGCGCCCACCAGGTCCTGGCCCGTGAAGTCCGGCCCGAAGTCCGACGGCAGGGGGTTCTCGTCCAGCGAGTCGACCAGCGCCACGACCTGCTCACGGGCCGAGCGGGAGTCCTGCCCGAACGGGCACGTCAGCTCCTCGGTGCAGGCGTCCAGGTAGTCCTCCAGCGCGGTCTGCTGACCCTGGGCACCCACCAGACCCTGCTCGGTCAGCGGTTCGCTCAGGGTGTCCACCCCGTCGAGGGCCATCCGGCCCACCTTCTCGGGGAACTGCGCGGCGTACACCGCGCCCAGCCGGGTGCCGTAGGAGAAGCCGAGGTAGTTGAGCTTCTCGTCGCCGAGGGCGGCGCGCATCACGTCGAGGTCGCGGGAGGCGTTGAGGGTGCCTATGTGCGGCAGCACCGGGCCGGAGTTCTCCTGGCATTCGGCGGCCGCCCGCCGCAGCCGTTCGAGCGCGGCCTTCGGGTCGTCGGCGTCCTCACCGCCGTCGGTCGCCTCCAGGGCCTCGTCGGTGCCGTCGCCGCAGCTGACCGGGGAGGAGCGGCCCACGCCGCGCGGGTCGAAGGAGACGACGTCGTAGCCCTTGGTGAGGTCCATGAAGTCCTCGCCGGCGTAGGCGAGTTCGGGCACTCCGGGGCCGCCGGGGCCGCCGAAGTTCAGCAGCAGCGAGCCGCGTGAGTCGCCGGTGGCCCGATAGCGGGCCATCGCCAGGTCGAGGGTCCCGGCCTGGGGCCGGGTGTAGTCGATCGGCACGGTGACCTTGCCGCAACGCAGATCCCGGGGCATCTCCATGCCCTCGCACTTCGACCACTTGATCTTCTGGTCGTAGAAGCGGCTCAGGTCGGACCGGCCGGCGTTCCTGTCGTCGTCGGCGCCCGCCGTCAGGGCGGGCAGCCCGGCCCCCAGCAGGGCGAGCACCGCGACCGCGGCTCCGGTGAGAGGGCGCCGTCTGTGCGTTGACCGCATGCGTGCCTCCAGGGAAGCCCGGCCAGGGCGGCCGGGGACGACCCCCGGATCACCATAGGCGGCCCCTCGGGGCCACGCCTCCCGGCGAGCGGGCGGCCCGCAGGCGTCGTACTCTCCGCCGTCCCGGGACGTACCCCGCGGCGTGCGAGTAGCCCGTACGCGTGAACCGGGCCGTCGGACCGGCCCGGCGTGCCGCGAGGTCGGCCGTTTCCGGCGTCGCGGCCGTGATCGGGCTTCGGCGAGGATGCTGCGGGGCACGGCCGACCACCGGGCCCGCGGTCGCACGGCGGCCGCGCACTCGCGACCTCAGCGAAGGAGCGCAGAGATGACCTCTCCGGGCCATCAGGACCTCGTCGTCACCCGGGCCACGCTGGACGACTGGGCGGTGGTCGCCCGGTGGGCGGGGGACGAGGGCTGGAACCCGGGCCTCTCGGACCCGGCCTGCTTCTTCGCACAGGACCCCGAGGGCTTCTTCATCGGCCGGCTCGACGGGGAGCCGGTCTCCTCCGTCTCCGTCGTCACCTACGGCGACGACTACGCCTTCCTCGGCTTCTACCTGGTCCGCCCGGACCTGCGCGGCCAGGGCCACGGCCTCGCCACCTGGAAGACCGCGCTCGCCCACGCGGGCGACCGCACCGTGGGCCTCGACGGCGTGGTCGCGCAGCAGGACAACTACCGGCAGTCCGGCTTCGAGCCCGCCCACCGCACCTTCCGCTACTCCGGCGTGGTGCCGCAGCCCGCCGTACCCGCCGATGTCCGGCCCGTGCGCGACGCCGGGCTCCTCGCGGCGTACGACGGGACCTGTCACCCGGCCGACCGACCCCGCTTCCTGGAGCACTGGCTGACCGCCGAGGGACACCGGGCCCTCGCGCGGATCGTCAACGGGCGGCTCACCGGCTACGGCGTCATCAGGCCCGGCCGGGACGCCCTGCGCATCGGTCCCCTGTTCGCCGACACCGCCGACGACGCCCGCGCGCTGTTCGCCGGCCTGGCCGCCGAGGCCGCGGGCCGAGAGCTGGCCGTCGACGTGCCGGAGCCGAACGCGGAGGCCGTGGCGTTGGTCGAGGAGTACGGCCTGACGCCCTCCTTCGAGACGGCCCGCATGTACACCGGCCCGATCCGACCGTACGCGGCGGAGCGCGTCTTCGGGGTCACCACGCTGGAACTCGGCTAGGGGGTGTGTCGAAAGCCCTGTGTGGGTGCTGTGCGGGACTTTCGACACTCCCCCTAGGCCGCGCGCACCGGCAGGATCACCGCCGAGGGGTGCTCCGGGCCGTGGTGCACGCTCTGGTCGGCCACGCGGAGGGTGGTGGCCGTGGCGAGGGGGTCGCCGGTGCCGGTGTTGCGGGCGTAGCGCGGGAAGGCGCCGCTGGAGACCTGGACCCGGATGCGATGGCCGCGCCGGAAGCGGTGGGCGGTCGGCCACAACCGGACGGTGGCGCGGCCGAGTTCGTCGGCGCCGCTCAGGCTGGTCAGACCGTCGCAGACGTTGGTCGAGCGGCCCGTCGCGTCGACCTCGCAGAGGCGGACGAAGACATCGGCGTACGGCAGGCTGGAGCGGAACCAGATCTCGGCGCTCACCTCGCCGACGACCTCGACGTCCTCGTCCAGCACCGCGGTGGTGTAGGTGAGCACGTCCGTGCGGGCCTCGAGCGCGGTGTTGTCGGTGCGTCCGGCGCCGGGCACCATGACCACTCCGCCGACGGAGGGGGTGGGGTCCGCCGGGTCGTAGCGGTAGGTGTCGGTATGCGAGGCGGCGGCCGGTTCCACGGCCAGGGTCCCGCCGGTGTGGAGGTGGAAGCGCTGCTCCTGGTACCCCTTCGGCGGCCAGGACTCGAAGTCGCGCCAGGCCTCCTCACCCGTGACGTACAGCCGTACCGTGGCGCGCTCGGGCGGCTGTGCGCCGCGTGCGTGGGCGAGGCCGAACTCGAGGGCCTCGCGGATCACGGTGTTGTCGACCGACATGTGCGTCCAGGGACCGATGGTGAGGCGGGCCGGGCGGCCGGCTGCCTGGAGGGTCGTGAAGTCGCGTATCTGGCCGGGCAGGAAGATGTCGTACCAGCCGCCGATCGAGCTGACCGGCACGGTCACGTCGGCCACCCGGTCGCGGTGGTCGAGGCCGGTCCAGTGCGGGTCGTCGGCGTCGTGGGCGAGGATCGCCTGGATGTAGTCCGAGCGGTGGCCGAGGGCGGCCAGGTCGGCGTCGGCGAGGGGCAGGGTGTCGAGGGCGCGGCGGACCCGCTTCAGATCCAAGGTGTGCCGGAGCATCCCGAAGGGCCGCTCCTGCTTGGCGACCATGGCGCCCCAGCCGAACGGCGTCTGCAGGGACATCCCGTCGCCGCGCAAGAACTCCAGGGTCAGCGCCGACTCCGTCACGTGCGGGATCATCGCCTTGACCTGCGGCGGCAGCCGGTCGGCCACCGCCCACTGCACGTAGCCCATGTAACTGCTGCCGACCAGCACGATCGCGTCGCCGCACCACGGCTGCTCGACCAGCCACTCAAGGGTCGCGAGGCCGTCTTCGCGCTCTCGCAGGAAGGGGTCGAAGGTGCCGCCGGAGCCGAAGCCGCCGCGGGTGCTCTGGATCAGTACCTGGTAGCCCCGCTCGGCCAGTGGCCTGACGGTCCCGGCGGCGAGCAGGCCCCGCCTGCCGTACGGGCTGCGGATCAGCGCGGTCGGCAGGCCCTCGGCGCCGGTACGCGGCGCCCAGCGGTCGGCCAGCAGGTCGACTCCGTCGGGCATCGGTACCCGTATGTCGCGCTCGACGACGAGGTTCCGGGTGAGCGGCGGGGGCAGTTTCACCGCGCGCTGGATCAGATGGCTGCTCAGGTTCACCGGTGTCGCTCCTGGTGCGGTGGGGGTGGGGTGGACCGGCCCGGCGCGGCGGCGACCACGGGCGCCATCCGCAGGAGCCGGTCGGTGAACTTCTCGGGGTCGAGCGGTTCTTCGCCTTCCACGACCCAGGTGTTGACGACGGCGGAGGCGCCGCCGGTCAGGAACGTGGCGAGGTCGTCGACCAACTCCGGGTCGAGGTGGCCGCCGTACCGCTGTCGTACGAACTCCCGGTTGACCGGGACGAGCAGCTCGGTCAGCGCCTTGTTCAGGTCGAACGCGCAGGACCCGGTGAGCATCGCGCGGTAGAAGCCCCGGTGCTCCGCGAAGTGCCGTGCCATGGCCAGCACTCCGGCGTGATCGGTCATGTCCGCCGAGTCGTACGGGGGGCTCTCGATCAGTTCGCGCCGGGCGAGGTCGAGCCCGGCCTGGAGCAGTAGTCCGTCGCGGTCCCCGAACTGCTGGTACAGCACCTGGCGGCTGACATCCGCGGCCTCGGCGATCTCCGACACCGGGACGGCGGTGGTGCCCCGCTCGGTGACCAGGGCGATCGCCGCGCGAATCAACGCGGACCGGGAACGGCGGACCCGGCGGTCCATGGGCGGCTGGGGTGTCGTCGGCTCGGAGGGTTCCTGCTTCATGACGACGATAATGGACACTTGTCAATAAACAAGCAAGTGTCCATGTAGGTTGCAGGGAGTGCCCCGAAGGCGAGGACGCCGGCGGCGACGGCATCACCGACGGCCCCGGCGGTGGGCGGCTGCTGTACGACCACTACGCCGCCGACCGGCAGGAACGCCAGGGCGGAGAGCCCGGCGGTTCCCGCTGAGCCTGGGCGCCGGGGTTACGGCGGCCGACGGCGCGCTGAGGAGGATGCTCACGCCCGGCAGACGGCGGCGAGGCCCCGCACGGCCCCTCCCGGGAATGGGGCGGCAGGACCCGGGGCCCTTCTGATGATCTCCGTGAGAGAAGGAGCGGCGTCCGGTGCGGCGAGCGAGCGTGCGTGCCGGACGCCGCGGAGATCCATCTGAACAGCTCTAAGGGCCTTCCGCGGGACGTCCGGTGGAGGCGCTGCGCCGGGTCTCCGGGGAGGACGGAGCGGCGTCGCTCGGCTCGGCGGGCGGGGCGGTGGCGCCCGGGCGGAAGGCCCACTCCATGCGTGGCTCGACGACACAGCGGAGCGCGGCTCGCACGGGGGAGGTGCACAGCAGGGTGATGCCGCCGATCGCCACGGCCGTGACGGCGAGTTCCCCGAGCGGGGTGTGCAGCCACTCGACGGCGTACCAGTCCCGGAAGCGCGCCCACTTGATCACGAAGCCGTGCAGCAGATAGCCGTACATCGTGCCCGCGCCCAGCGCCGTGAACCACAGGTGCCGACGCGGCACCCAGGCCAGGAAGCACGCCGTCAGCAGCACCGCCAGACAGAACAGGGCGGGCGTGGTCAGCAGGCCGGCCCAGCGGGTCACACCCTGGCCGGTGACGCTGCCCCGGTGGTAGAACCAGCCGGCGTCGAACCACGGAGCCACCCGGTAGGCCACCAGGAACGCCCCGAGACCGACCGGGAGCAGCAGCCGTACCCGGCGGGTGCGCAGCCGTTCGAAGTGCTCGGCCCGCAGGGTCAGTCCCAGGACGAAGAACGGCAGGAAACCCAGCACCCGCTGGATGGAGACGTCGCCGCCGAGATCCGGTGAGACCGCCGCCAGCGTCGCCAAACCCAGTGCGACCGGCAGCGGGTGACGCAGCATCAGCCACAGGGGCGTGGTCAGCCGCCAGATGAAGAGCGCGACCAGGAACCACATCACGTACCACGGGTCCAGCAGGCTCAGCGGATAGCCCGGGTCGTCCTGCGCCCACCGGTAGAAGAGGGTGTACGCCGTCTCGAACACGACGTACGGCAGGGCCACGCCCGTCAGCAGCCGCTTCAGCCGGCCGGGCGCCATGTCGAAGCTCCGCGAGAAGTACCCGGAGATCAGGGCGAAGGCGGGCATGTGGAAGGCGTAGACGGTCAGGTACGCGGCCGTCACGGTCCGGCTGCCGTACGTCAGCGGCTCCCACGCGTGCCCGCAGGCCACCAGGACGATGGTGAGGTACTTCGCGTTGTCGAAGTACGGGTCCCGCGAGGTCTGCCTCGCCCGGGGCCGTTCCCCGTGGGGCGGGGCGGCGGGGGAGGGGCGGGTCTGCTGCACCACGTCTTCGGGCATCGGTGAGAAGTCTCCGGACGACGACGACTGAACCCGGACCGCCTGCCCGCTCACGCCGGTCTCAGTCGTCCTCGACGACAGTACCGACGCACAGGGCGCGGAATCGTCGACGCGGGTCACCCGCGCCTTCCGACCGGCTCGGCCACCGACCCCTCGCCCGGCGCCCGCACCCCGTGGCGTGCGCCCGCCTCGCACGTGGTCCCACGACGACACCCGTACGGCCCTCGCCGGGCCGGATCGGCGAGGGGCGCCGGGCGTACGCCCGCAACGCGCCCGAGTGGTGGGAGAACGGTCGAATTCCGTTGCCAGGGTGAACGACTGATGATGGAGTGAGCACATGGATCACGCTGCTGTGCTGGCACTGTTCGACCGGGACATGCGAGAGGGCGCCCGCCCCGACGGGCCCGGAGCCCGGATCGAGCGCGTGGGCGGGGTGGTGCGCCAGGTCGGTTCCGAGCAGGGCTGGAGCGGCGTCGTCTGGTCCGACCTGGACGAGGCGGGCGCCGACGCGGCGATCAGCGAGCAGATCCGGTACTTCTCCGGCCTCGGACGCGACTTCGAATGGAAGCTGTACGGCCACGATCTCCCCGTCGACCTGGGACACCGTCTGCGTACGGCCGGTTTCACACCCGCTCCGGAGGAGACGCTGATGGTCGCCGAGGTCGCCGACCTGACTCTCGACGTCGAGCCGCCCGAGGGTGTGCGGATCCTGCCGGTCACCGACCGCGCGGGCGTGGATCTGGTGGCCGACGTCCACGAGAAGGCCTTCGGCACCGACAGCTCCCGGATGCGTCACCAGCTGCTGGCCCAGCTCACCGGCGACACCGAGACGGTCGTGGCCGTCGTGGCGCTCGCCGGGGACGTACCGGTGAGCGCCGCCCGGATGGAGCTGCTGCCCGGCACCCGCTTCGCCGGGCTGTGGGGCGGCGGCACCGTCGAGAGCTGGCGCGGCCGGGGCGTCTACCGGGCCCTGGTCGCCCACCGCGCCCGGGTCGCGGCCGACCGCGGCTACCGCTACGTCCAGGTCGACGCGCTGGCCCGCAGCCGCCCGATCCTGGCCCGCCTGGGCTTCGAGCCGCTCACGACGACCACGCCGTACGAGTACGCGGTGGGGAGCACGGCGGCCGCCTGACCGCCGGTCACAGGTCGAGCTGGTACTCGATCGCCGTGTGCGTGGGCCGGTAGCCGAGGGCGTCGTTGACCCGGCGCATGGGGAGGTTCTCCTCGGCGGTGTCGGTGAGCAGGGCCAGCTCAGGGGCCAGGCCGTGGGCGTGGCGGATCGCCTCCGCCTTCATCCGCAGCCCCAGACCACGGCCGCGGTGCTCGGGCAGCACGGCCGTGCCGTAGTGCTGCCCCTCGCCCTTGCCGTCGCCCGGCAGGACCAGCCCCGGCAGGACCAGCTCCGAGAACCCGACGATCGTGCCGCTCGACGTGTGCACGGCGGCCACGGTGTGCAGCACGTCGCCGCGCTTCGCGATCGCCTCGGCGGCCGCCACGACCCGCTCGACGTCCCAGACGACCGTGCCGTAGTCGGTGTCGCCCATCGGCATGTCGTCCATCGCGCGGCGCGAGGCGGCGTAGGTGTCGGCGAGCTCCGGCGGTACGACGCCCGTCCAGTGGGTCAAGTGGTAGCCCGGACACAGCTGTTCGAGGATCCGGGTGAAGTGGTCCTGGTCGATCCCGGCGAGTTCGAGCCGGGCGTACACCAGCGACAGCACCTGGCGGAAGCCGCGTGCCGCGAGGAACGCGTGGGCGGGGGAGTCCCGGTCGGCCTGGGCGATGACGGCACGTCGCCGCTCGTCGCGCGCCGAGGCGATCGCCGCGTCGAGCAGCGCGGTGCCGACGCCCCGCCGCCGCTCGGCCGGGTGCACGGTGATGTCCAGCTCCGCGAGATGGGCCTGCCCGTCCTTGGTGAACAGCCGCAGAAAGGCCGTCCCGAGGGGTGTGCCGTCCTCCCCGGACGCCAGCCAGGCCGACCGACGGCTCGACGGGGTGACCGTGGGATCGGTGAGGTGCGTGAGGTGGGTGACGCGGGGCGGCAACGGGGCTCCGGGGGGCGGTCGACGGACGAACGGCGGCGCCCGGCGACGCTAGCCGCCGGGCGCGTTCGTCCGCAACGCGATTCCGGACGGGCGCGGGCGCCCGCCGTCGCTCCCGGGTCCGCTCAGCGGCGGGCCCGGGTACGGTCCAGTGCCAAGATGCCCAGGGCCGCCAGGGCGATCTGGATGAGCCACTCGATCCAGTCGACGCCGCCGGTGTCGGCCACACCGATCCCCGCGGCGAGCGCGCTGCCGATCAGCGCGGCGACGATGCCCACGAGGATCGTCAGCAGGATGCCGATGCGCTGGCGACCCGGTACGACGAGTCGGCCGAGTACGCCTATGACAATGCCGATGACGATGGCACTGATGATGCCGTCGATCTCCATCTGAACTCCGCCCCTTGTCGTCGGGATCCCCGCAACCGTGCGAGTGCCCTTCGAACGCGAGTGCAGTCCGTTTCCGTTTCATCTTCTTCACGGGTCCGCCACCAGTCCGGTGTCGGCCACCAGTCCGGTGTCGGCCACCAGTCCGGTGTCCGCCATCCGTCCGGTGCCTGCCGGCCCGTCAGGCGCCCGGCGCGCGTCAGGCCTCCGGCACCCATCCCGTGACGGCGAGCACCTCCGCCGCGATGTCCATGACGGTGCGCCCGTCGGTCGCGACGCGGAGGGTGTCCGCCGGTGCCCGTTCGTCCAGCAGCCGTGCCTTGCGGGCGCTGCCGGCCAGTTCCCGCTCCAGCTCGGAGCCGATCTCCCGCCCCCTCAGCCGCCGTTCGGTCGTCGCGTCGGAGGCGGTCAGCAGCACCCGCACGATGCGGACGTCGGCGCCCATGGCGCGTCGGAAGGTGGCCGCGGTCTCGGAGAGCACGCTCAGGGTGTTGGTGTAGACGAGCCGCCGGTGACCGAGGGCGGCGTAGTTGCCCCAGACCGCGGCGAGGTTGCGCTCGACGATCGCGGCGCGGTGCGGATCGTCGGCGGGAGCCGGGTGCACCTGCCCCATGAAGTCGCCCTCGATGAGGGCGTGCGCCACCTCGGCGAGCCGCAGCCGATCGGAGATCTCCCAGCCCACCGTCGACTTGCCGACCCCGGCCCGACCGCCGATGAGCAGTACTTCGGCACGATCCATCTAGCCCGCCACTTCCGCCGAGCCGAGGCTCGGACGCGTCGCGCGGCGCAGGGCCTCGCGGATCACCGTCGCCGGGTCGCCCTCGTGGTACGGCCGTTCCGAGGACTCGATGCCGTCGAGGAACTCCTGGTAGCGCACGGCGTAGGCGAGGTGTGCCAGTGGCTCGGCCAGGCTGAGTGCGCGGGCGGGGTCGCTCTCCGGAGCGTGGGCCCTCCAGGCGTCGACCCAGGCCCGGACGGCCGTGGGACGTACCGCCTCGGGCAGGAAGTCGTAAAGGCGCAGGCAGTCCAGTACGGGGTTGCCCCAGTGGGCGTCGGCGAAGTCCACGACGACCGGTGGCCGGCCGTCGCTGCGCCAGTTGCCCGGATGGAAGTCGGCGTGCACCAGCGTGTCCGGGAGGCCGCACTGCGCGAGTCGGTCCCAGCGGCCCGCCAACGCCCTTGCGCTGTCCCGTTCCTGTTCGGTGATGTCCAGTGCGGCCCGCCCGTCGAGCAGGTCGTGCGCCAGTTGGCCCAGGACCGGATCCCGTCGGTCCCGCAGTCCGGGTGGCCGTCGGCCGGCCAGGGCCGCCTGTGCGGCGACCATACGGCGTATGCCCGCCTCGACCGTCGCGGCGTCGGCCGACCAGCAGTCCTCGCCGGGGATGTGCTCCAGCAGCACCCGCCGCTCACCGGCGGCGAGGACAGCCGGAACGAGTCCCGGGTCCACCCGGGCGAACGCGGAGATGACGGCGGCCTCGTCGGAGGCGAAGCGCGGTGTCGCCTTGAGCCAGACCGGTCCTTGCCCGGTGGGCAGCCGGAAGAGGCCCGCCAGGTTCCAGGTCCGCTGCTGGTCGACCGGTCCCGTCACCGGCCGCCCCAGCGCGGCCAGGGCCCCCGAGGCCCAGCCGAGCAGTTCCCGCAGCCCGTCGGCGCGTGCCCACGGGGAGCGCAGGGGGTCGTCCGTGTCCAACGGTCCGCGGTCCTCGGGGCATCGTTCCAGCCTGCCGGGCCCGGGAGGCTCCAACGCCTCCACGTGGTACGTGACATGACCGTCGCGCCCGCTCTCACCCCCGTCGACCGCCAGCATCCGCAACACGAACACTCTCACCCCGAGTGCGCGTTCCAGCCGCTCCACGACGGGCGCGACCTCGGCCCACCACGGAACGTCGACGGGGAACGGGCCGGTGACACCGAGCAGCTCCGCACCGGAGGTCACCCATGCGCTGAAAGTCCGACTCACGGCGTCAGTGTGTGCCGACCCTCGGGTGATTGACATGCAGGTAATTACCTGCATAACGTGGAGTGTGCGATCAGAGAGCGACCCGGGAGTGGACAAGGTCTTCAAGGCGCTGGCCGACGAGACCCGCAGGAGGCTGCTGGACCGGCTGCACGAGCACAACGGGCAGACGCTGGGCGAGCTGTGCGCGCGGATCGACATGGCGCGGCAGTCCGTGACGCAGCACCTGGCCGTCCTGGAGGCCGCCAACCTGGTCAGCACGGTGCGGCGGGGGCGGGAGAAGCTGCACTACCTCAATCCGGTCCCGCTCCACGAGATGCAGGAGCGATGGATCGACAAGTTCGAGCGGCCCCGGCTGAGAGCGCTCGGGGCCGTGAGACGACGAGCCGAGGAAGCCATGACCGACAGACCCGCATTCGTGTACGTCACCTACATCGCGAGCACGCCCGAGAAGGTCTGGGAGGCACTGACCAGCGCCGACCTGACCGCCGAGTACTGGGGGCACCGCAACGAGTCGGACTGGCGGCAGGGGTCGCGCTGGGCCCATGTCCGCACCGACGGCTCGGGTGTCGAGGACGTCGTCGGCACGGTCGTGGTGAGCGAGCCCCCGACCCGGCTGGTCACCACCTGGACCTCGCCGGAGAACGAGGGCAGGGAGGAGACCTCCTCGCGGGTCACCTTCGACATCGAGGCGCACGCCGACATCGTCCGGCTCACCGTGACCCATGAGGACCTGGAGGACGAGGGCGCGCTCGCCGAGGTGTCCTTCGGCTGGCCCGCGGTGCTGTCCAACCTCAAGTCGCTGCTGGAGACCGGCCGTGTGTTGCCGCAGGAGCCCTGGGACGTGCCGCGTACCGGGTGAGGCCCTGGGGCCGGAGTTCACCCCGGTGGGGGGTCCGAGGGTGAACGGCGACGGCCGATCCGCCTGAGCGGATCGGCCGCCGTTACCCCTCGCGGGCGTTTCTGTCCGCACCTACGGTGTGCGGCCCCCACGGGTGCCGCCCTTGGCCGCGGCGCCGGCGCACACCAGCCCCAGCAGCAGAGCCAGGCAGCCGATGATGATGTTGTTGACCACGACACCGGCGTCCGGGCTGTCGCCCACGATCCACGCCGAGATGATCATCCACACGCCTATCGCGCACATGGCCCAGCTCAGGCCGTACATCCTCTCCGGTGCGGCGGTGAAGCCGAGAGCCAGCAGACCTATCGCGATGCCCACGATCAGGTTGTGGGGCACCAGCGCGGGCTGGCTCGTCGTGAAGTGGAGTATCCACGGGGACACGGCGCAGTACAGACCGAGCAGGAACACCGGTCCGTCCACGAGCGCCACGTCGCGACCACCGAGCATGCGGGCGTACCGAGCCTGCATTTCGGGTGCGTCAGGGTGACTGGAGATGTCACTCCTGTGTGAGACGTTGGCCATGAGTCGACTCCTTTGAACTCTGCAGGCCTGACCGCGTCTGGTGGGGTATGCGGTAAGCGCCGCGTACGTTCATTCTGCGCTTATTTTCCCTTTATGTGTAGGGGTCGGAGCGGAGTGTGGAGTCGGCGTCCGTCTCCGAGGAGCGCCGACCGCTCCTCGGAGACGGGCCTGGACGGGGCCGCGCCCTCGACCGGCAGTGGCCCGGTCGTTCGGCCCCGCCCATTCGCCACTTCCGTGGGAACCGGTCCCTCGGATGCACGCGGCGGCGATCCCGTCGGACCGGGCCTCGGCTCGCACCGCTTCCGCGTCGTATAGTCGCCCGCATGGGTGCATACGGGGAGGAAAACCCTGCCGATCCAGGGCTCACGAGCGGTGCGCTGGCCCGCAGGCTGGGCGTGTCGCCGACCACCCTGCGTTCCTGGGACCGCCGCTACGGCATCGGACCCGCGGTCAGGGCCGACGGCCGCCACCGGCGCTGGACTCCGACAGACGTGACGATGGTCGAGGCGATGTGCCGGCTCACCTCGGCGGGGGTGCCACCGGCGGAGGCGGCCCGCGCGGCGAAGGAGGGGGCCGGAGTCCTGAGCGCGGAGGAGGGCCCCGGAGCCACGCGAACACCGGACGGGGAACGGCCCCGGTCGGCACGCCCACCCGGCCCGCCCGAGCCGGGGGATCTCCGCAGGGAGTGCCGGGGCCTCGCCCGGGCCGCCGTACGTCTCGACGCCCCGGCGGTGGAGGACCAGTTGGCCGAGGCCGTAGAACGGTACGGGCTCACGGTCGCCTGGCAGGAGGTGATGGTGCCGACCCTGCACGCGGTGGGCCGTCAATGGGCCTCGTCCGGCGACCGCTACGTCGAGGTCGAGCATCTGCTGTCCTGGCACGTCTCCACCGCCCTCCGCCGCCATGCCCGCCCGCCCGCACCCCGCCACGACGCCACCGCGCCCGGACCGGTCGTGCTCGCCTGTGTGCCCGGCGAACAGCACACCCTTCCGTTGGAGGCCCTCAACGCGGCCCTCGGTGAACTCGCCCTGCCCACCAGGATGTTCGGCGCGGCCGTTCCCGCCGAGGCGCTCACCGCGGCGGTCGACCGGCTCGGTCCGGCGGCCGTCGTGCTGTGGGCCCAGGCCCGCTCCACGGCGAGCCTGCCCCTCGCCCGGCACGTGGCCGCCCTCCGCTGGGGTGTGAAGGGCGCCCGCCGACAGCCGCTCGTCGTGCTCGGTGGCCCCGGCTGGCACGGACACCCCGCCCCCGGGACCGTCCGGCCGTCCTCGCTGGGGGACGCCGTGGAGATGCTCGCGGGGCTGCACGGACGGGTGGACCGGCCGGACCGGATTCCTTCCGACGCCGGACCGACCGAACCGAAGCGTCAGGACTCGGAACATCAGGACCTGGAGGATCAGGACCTGGAGCATCAGGCACCAGAGGACCCGGAGCGTCAGGACTTGCGCCCTCGCAAGAACCGTTCCCGTCCCTCCGCCAACTCCACGATCGGCTCCGGATAGTCCAGCGCGGCCCGGTCCAACCCGGGCAGTTTCCACGGCTCGTGCACCGCCGGCCCTGTGACGTCCGCCAGCTCCGGCACCCAGCGTCGTACGTACTCCCCCTCCGGGTCGTACCGCTTCGCCTGGGTGACCGGGTTGAGGACCCGGTTGGGGCGGGTGTCGGTGCCGGTTCCCGCCACCCACTGCCAGTTGAGCTGGTTGTTGGCCACGTCGCCGTCGACGAGGAGATCCAGGAAGTGCCGGGCGCCCACGCGCCAGTCGACGTACAGCGTCTTGGTCAGGAAGCTCGCGGTCAGCAGACGGCCCCGGTTGTGCATCCAGCCCTCGTGGCGCAGCTGGCGCATGGCCGCGTCGACCACCGGATAGCCGGTGCGGCCCTCGCGCCACGCCTCGACCTCGTCCGGAGCGGACCGCCAACTGTCGTGTCTGGCCCGGTAGTCCACGGACGCGGCCGCCGGCCGCACGGCCAGCACCTGGCGGTTGAAGTCCCGCCACGCGAGCTGCCGTACGAACGCCTCGGCGCCCGGCCCGCCCGCCCGGCGTGCCAGGTGGACCAGCTCTACGGGGGAGAGGGTGCCGAAGTGCAGATGCGGCGAGAGCCGGGAGGTCGCGTCGCCCGCCAGGTCGTCGTGCCGGTCCTCGTACGCCTCGATGCCGGACCGCAGCCAGGCGGTGAGCCGCGCGCGCCCCTCCGTCTCACCGCCGCTCGCCAGCTCCGGGGACAGGCCCGACAGCCCTGCCCGCGAGGGGGGCTCCTCCGAGCCGATCCCGTCCGGCACCCGTACCGTCCGCGGCGCGGTCAGCGCGTCCCGCAGCCGCTGCCGGGACCAGTGGCCGAAGTACGGCGTGAACACCGAGAAGTGGTCCGACGAGGCCGGTGTCACCGCGCCGGGATCCACGGCCGTCGTCACCGTCTCGTGCACGTGCAGCCGTACGCCCTCGGCCTCCAGCGCGCGTCGCAGCCGCTCCTCGCGCCGCTGGGCGTACGCGCCGGCGTCGGCCGCCAGGTGCACCTCGTCGGCCTCCGCCTCGGCCGCCACCCTGCACACCTCCTCCACGACGTCGCCGGAACGCACCACCAGCCGGCCACCGCGCTCACGCAGCCCCGCGTCGAGGTCACGCAGGCAGTCCGCGAGGAACGCGAGCCGGTTGGGCACGGCGAACCCGGCCGCGGCCACGGCCCGGTCGCGCACGAACAGCGGGACCACCTGCCGCGATCCGTCGAGCGCCGCGCGCAGCGGCGGATGGTCGTGCAGCCGCAGGTCGGAGGTGAACAGGACGACCGAGACGTTCATGGACGGACTCCGGGGAGGGTGGCGGGGGGACGGCGTCGCGGCCGGCCCTGACATCACTTCCACCGGAAGGGCGCTCACGGATGCGCCCGGGGAGCATCGCCGCGCGTTCGGGTGATCGGTACGGCGACCACGCTGACCGCGTGGCCACAGTGAACGATCCCGCGCGGCAGTCGGGGGACGACGGGGGCGGCGCCGTCGGGGCGCCGACCGACCTGCACGCCTTCGCCGTGGCGCTGCGCCGGATGAACGGCGAGATCAACCGGCTGGTGCACGCCTTCGCGGGCGACCACGGACTGCACGCGACGGACGTCCAGGCGCTCGCGGCGATCCTGGACGCGGAGGCGCCCATGACGCCGAAGCGCCTGCGCGAACACCTCGGCCTGACCTCCGGCGCGGTCACCGCCTGCGTCGACCGGCTGGAGCGCGCCGGACACGTCCGCCGGGTCCGGGAGAGCGCCGACCGCCGTGTGGTCCACCTGTACTACGCGGCCGACGCACGAGGGGCGGCTCGCACCTACTTCCGGCCCCTCGCGGCGGCCACCGAAGCCGCCCGCTCCCGGTTCACCTAGTTCGTCGGCGGCCCGGCGCAACGAACGGAGCCGTCGCCGCTGTGATGTATTCCGGCTGTTCCGTTCGCACGGCAGCGGAATGCGTGCCGATTTCCGGCCCGTTCGAGGGTTTCCCTGTCACGTCCGTGAATTCCATGGTCCGGGATGCGAGACCGATCGGGTTCTCCTTGACGCCCGTTGACGGCGCCTGCCACGATCGACGGCATGCAGAAGCGACTGGACCTCACGCGGCGACGCCATGTCGACCTCGCACGCGTCTCCAGCGCCTCCTGTCGCGCCGCGGCCTGATCACCCCTCCGCGATCCGCCGCGCCTTTCCGCTTTCCCGGCTCTCCGCCTGAATTCACCCCTGCCCACTCACCCGTGTGCCACTGAATTCGGCGTGCCCGAAAACATTTCGCGACAGGAGTTCCGCGTGCCTGCCGCGCTCCTGCCATTCGCCTTTCGGGTCCCCGACGTCAGCGACAGACGGCGGCCTTCTGCACGCAGGTGAGCCGCCCGAACCCACCTGGCATTCCTGACCGTTCCCTTCCGGGGTGCTCATCCGCATGGGCACCCCGGGTCCCAGAAAGAGGACTCATGGCCACCGTTCTGTCCGTCTCCGGCAGCCCTTCCGCCTCCTCCCGCACCGCGAAGCTCGTACGCCACCTGGACGCCCGTCTGGTCGCTCAGGGCCACGTGGTCGTGCCGCTCGACATCCGCGCCATCCCCGCGGAAGCCCTCCTCGGGGCGGACTTCAAGCACCCCGCCATCGTCGAGGCCACCGAACTCTTCGAGCGGGCCGACGGCGTCGTCATCGGCACCCCCGTCTACAAGGCCGCGTACTCCGGAGTCCTCAAGGCGCTGCTCGACCTGCTCCCGCAGTACGCCCTCACCGGCAAGACGGTGCTGCCCCTGGCCACCGGCGGCACCACCGCCCATGTCCTCGCCCTCGACTACGCCCTGCGGCCGGTCCTCAGCTCCATGGGCGCCCGGCACATCGTCCCCGGCTGGTTCACCCTCGACAAGGACATCACCGTGGGGGAGGACGGCAGGGTCACGGTGGCCCCGGCCACCGCGGAGGCCCTCGGCCAGGTCGTCGACCAGTTCCTGACCGCGCTCCGCCCGGCGCCGGTACTGGCCGCCGTGAGCTGACCCCGGGCATGTGCCGGCGGGACGCCCGCACCCACACCCCGCACGCTGGTCCAGCTCCCTCTCCAGACAGGAGACCCCTCCCGTGTCCCTCACCTTCCACTGGTTCCTGCCCACCAACGGCGACAGCCGGCATGTCGTCGGCGGCGGTCACGGCACCCCCGCCACCGAGTCCGGGCGCGACCGGCCGCCGACGGTCGGCTACTTGAGCCAGATCGCCCGAGCCGCGGAGGACCTCGGCTTCGTGGGTGCGCTGACCCCCACCGGCGCCTGGTGCGAGGACGCCTGGCTGACCACGGCGATGGTCAGCCGGCACACCGAACGCCTGAAGTTCCTCGTCGCGTTCCGCCCCGGCTCCGTCTCACCCACGCTCGCCGCCCAGATGGCCTCCACCTTCCAGCGGCAGACCGGCGGACGGCTCCTCCTCAATGTCGTCACCGGCGGCGAGAGCCAGGAACAGCGGGCCTACGGCGACTTCCTCGACAAGGACGACCGGTATCGCCGTACCGGTGAATTCCTGGAGGTCGTACGGGGATTGTGGGAGGGCAGGACCGTCGATCTGAGCGGTGAGCATCTCCGGGTCGAGGAGGCGAGGCTGGCCCGGTTGCCCGACCCGGTGCCCGAGGTGTACTTCGGCGGATCCTCCGCGATCGCCGGGGAGATCGCCGCCCGGCACGCCGACGTCTACCTCACCTGGGGCGAGCCGCCGGCCGTGGTCGCCGAGAAGATCGCCTGGATCAAGGGGCTGGCGGTGAAGGAGGGCCGCACCCTCCGCTTCGGCATCCGGCTGCACGTCATCACCCGCGACACCGCAGAGCAGGCGTGGGCGGAGGCGAACCGGCTGCTCGACGGCTTCGACGCCGAGACCGTACGGTCCGTGCAGGCCGGACTCGCCCGCAGCGAGTCCGAGGGCCAGCGGCGCATGCTGGCCCTGCACGGCGGCACCCGCGACAGCCTGGAGATCCACCCCAACCTGTGGGCCGGCATCGGCCTGGTGCGCGGCGGAGCGGGCACCGCCCTCGTCGGCAGCCACGACGAGGTCGCCGAGCGCATCAGGGAGTATCACGCCCTCGGCATCGACGAGTTCGTCCTCTCCGGCTACCCGCACCTGGAGGAGGCGTACTGGTTCGGCGAGGGCGTCCTCCCCCGCCTCGCCGCACAGGGCCTGTGGCGCCATCCGTTGGCCGGGCCGACCGCCCCCACGGCACAGGTGCCGTTCGCGAGCTGACGCGCGGCGCGGACCGGGCCGGTTCAGTACGCGGCCGACAGCGAGGCCAGGTGGGCGCGGCGGACCTCGGGGGTCTGGCCCTGGACCAGGAGGAACATCGCCTCGCGGGCCAGCCGTTGGGCTCGGCTGTCCAGATCGATGGCGCGCCCGCCGCCGGCGACGACCGCGGCGGTCGTCGCCGTGCGCATCAGGTCGAACGCCTTCGTCTTGAGGGCCAGCCGTTCCTCCATGTGCTCGTGCGGCGCCGGATGGTCGGCGAGGGCGTACGCCTGCCGCCGCACCTTGTCGAGCCGCAGCCTGAGCGCCTTGGTCGTGGGGTCGTCCTGGTCCAGCAGACCGAGGGCCGACTCGGCGACCCCGAACACCGCCGGCGAGGCGTTCGTCGGCTTGGGGCGGTCGCTCGCGGCCCACGACTCGTACGGCGCGTGCAGGGCCACGGCGTCGTCGGGGACCCACAGCCCGTCGAGCTCGAGCGAGACCGTACGGGCGGCCGTGAGCGCCGCGAGCCGCATGGGCGCCGAAGCCCGCAGCCCGGACTGCTGACGGGCCTCGGTGAAGGCGAACACCACCTCGTCCGCGTCCGTGACCCCGGCCAGCAGCATCACGTCGTTGAGGCCCCACCCCGTGTACCAGGGGACCGTGCCGTGGAAACGCCAGCCGCCGCGCCTGGGCACGGCCCTGACGGGGACCTGCGGGTACCGCCGCAGATGCGCGTACGCGACGCCGGACATCAGCTCGCCGGTGGCCAGCTTCCCCAACAGGCTCTCCCGGGCCGGGAGTTCACTCTTCGCCAGGGTCAGTACGGGTGTGTGGTGCTGGGTCTGCACGAACCATGTGGAGCAGCAGGCCCCCGCGAGGATCTCGGCGGTCTCCCGCGCCACCGAGTTGGGCGCCCCCGCCCCGCCGTACGCCACCGGCGCGCTCACCCCGAGCAGCCCGGACCGCTTGATCGCCTGGATGCTGCTCGCGGGCACCCCCTCCTGATCGACGCGCTCCGCCTGGGGCGCGAGGACCTCGGCGGCGAGTCCGCGCGCCTGGACGACGAGAGGGTGCGGTGACGTGGTCATGGGGTGATTCTCCCCGGCCCGGGTCCCGGAGATCACATCTTCGCGGCCGGAAGATCACATGTTCTCCATCTGCCTCGCATGGCGTGTGACCTGCGCCACGTCGGCCGGTTGGTCGACGACTTCGTCGAGCATGCCGAGGCGGCCGTCGAGCATGCCGAGACAGTCGTCGACCGCGCCGAGGCAGCCGTCGCGCCACGGCCCGTCGACTGACCGCGCACGGCCCGATCCCGCCCTACGAGCCCTACCCGAACGGTCTGGTCATGCGCACTCGGCTCACGGGGAAACCGATGTCGCCGCGAGACGGGGCACAGCACGTCCTGCTGGTCGCCGACGATCACGTTGTCACCGAACTCCTCACCAGCACAATGGAGTTGGCCGGATACCGCGTCGCCGCGGCCGGTACCGGCGCCGAGGGGACGACACGGATCGCCCAGGACCGGTACGACCTCGTCGTCTGGGACGCCGCGCTGCCGGACCCGGAGCGCCTCGGAAGCGGCCGGCGCGGCGCGCCCGTGGGCCGGCCCCCGCTGCTCCTCCTGGCCGCCTGCGACACCCTGCACGACCTGGTGCCCGGGCTGCGGCCCGGCGCCGAGGACTATGTCGTCAAGCCCCTCCGGGTCGCCGACGTCCTGCACCGGGCGCGGTCGTTGCTGCGCGGGAGGGGAGGCCCCGAACGGATCGAGGGCATGCCCTGCTACGGCGACCTGGTTCTGGACGACGCTGCCTGCGAGGCGCGGCGCGGATCCAGGCCCCTCGGTCTCACGCCCGCCGAGTACCGGGTGCTGCGCCATCTGCTGGCGAACGCGGAGTGCGTGCTGTCCAAGGAGCAGATCGGTCGGCACGTCTGGGGCGAGTACCGCGCCCACGGCGCTATCGAGAAGCTCGTGGCCCGGCTCCGGCGCAAGACCGACCAGGAGGCACCCGCGCTGATCCACACCCGGCGCGGCTTCGGGTACTGGCTCGGCTGCCCCGCCCCTGACGGGGCGGCAGTTTAGGCGACCTGTCCGGTGACAGGCCCGGCGAGTGCCCGGTGACCGGCCGCGAGTGCCCGTCAACCGGTCTGCGAGTGCCCGTCAACCGGTCCGCGAGCGCCCGGTGATCGCCCGGCGGAGCGACCCTCGGGCGGCCTGACCTGGCGTCATGGGAGTCGACTGGTCTACACCCTTGACTGGTACAGACCAACGCGGTTGAGTGTGACCCACACCCCCCACCACGGCCGCCCCCACGCCGTGGCCGGCCCCGCCGGCACGTGCGCGCGAGGTGCGTCCCAGTCATGCCTCCGGGCCCCTCGCCCGGGTGCGGCCGTGCTCCACGAAGGAGTTGGTCCCGTGTCGAGGCGCCGCATATCCGCCCTGCTGACCGCGTTGGTCATCGCCGGTTCCACGCCCCTGCTGCTGCCCGCCCAGAGCGCGTCCGCCGCCCCCTGTTCCAGCTACGCGAACTGGGTGGCCGGCCGGTCCTACGTCACCGGCGACATCGTGCGCTACACCGACGGCAGGGCGTACATCGCCGAGCACGACAACCCCGGGTACGACCCCACCATCAGCACCTGGTACTGGGAGCCGTACGCCTGCGAGAACGGCCCCACCAACCCCTCCGGGTTCGTGGTGAGCGAGGCGCAGTTCAACCAGATGTTCCCGAACCGGAACTCGTTCTACACCTACAGCGGCCTGCGGGCGGCCATGAGCGCCTACCCCGCCTTCGCCACCACCGGCAGCGACACCGTCAAGAAGCAGGAAGCGGCGGCGTTCCTCGCCAACGTCAACCACGAGACCGGCGGCCTCGTCCACATCGTCGAGCAGAACACCGCCAACTACCCCACGTACTGCGACTGGGGCCGTCCGTACGGCTGCCCGGCGGGACAGGCGGCCTACTACGGGCGCGGCCCCATCCAGCTCAGCTGGAACTTCAACTACAAGGCGGCGGGCGACGCGCTCGGCCTGAACCTCCTGGGCAACCCCTGGCTGGTCCAGAACGATGCGGCCGTCGCCTGGAAGACCGCGCTCTGGTACTGGAACACCCAGACCGGCCCCGGCTCCATGACCGGCCACAACGCCATGGTGACCGGCGCCGGCTTCGGACACACCATCCGCAGCATCAACGGCTCGCTGGAGTGCGACGGCAAGAACCCCGCGCAGGTGCAGAGCCGGGTCAGCGCGTACCAGCGGTTCGTCCAGATCCTCGGCACGTCGGCGGGCGGCAACCTGTACTGCTGACGCGGACACGGCCGTGGTCGCCCGACGGCGTGGGAGACTGCGTCGATGACCTCCGAGACGATCGACGCGGCCGCCGCGGGCAGTTGGACTCTCGGCGATCTGTCCGTCCGCCGCGTCGGTCTCGGCGCGATGCGGCTGACGGGCAGCGCCGCCTTCCACCTCGGGACGCCGAGGACCCGCGAGGAAGCGATCGCCGTGCTGCGGCGCGCGGTCGAGCTGGGCGTCAACCACATCGACACGGCCGCCTTCTACTTCTCGTCCCTGCGGTCCGCCAACGAACTGATCAACAGCGCGCTGGGCGGGCCCTACCCGGACGACCTGGTCATCGTCACCAAGGTCGGGCCCCACCGGGAGTACTCGGGGGAGTGGGGTACGGCCGCCCGCCCCGACCAACTGCGCGGCCAGGTCGAGGAGAACCTGCGGCAGTTGGGACGCGACCACCTCGACGTCGTCAACCTCCGCCGGATGCGACAGGACTCGATCGCCGAGCACTTCGGGGCGCTGGCCGAGCTGCGCGAGGCCGGACTCGTCCGCCATCTCGGCGTCTCCGCCGTCGAACCCCGGCACCTCGCGGAGGCGCGGGCGATCGCCCCCGTGGTCTGCGTGCAGAACCAGTACGGGCTGCGCGGCCCCGACCCGGCCGCCGAGGAGATGCTCCGACTCTGCGGCGAGCAGGGCCTCGCGTTCGTGCCGTTCTACGCGATCGCGGGCGAGGCCGGACCCCAGGGCGCGAGCACCGCGCACGACCCCGAACTGCTCGCCGTCGCCCGCGCCCACGACGCCACCCCCGCCCAGATCAGGCTGGCCTGGACCCTGCACCAGGGGCCGCACGTCCTCGCCATCCCCGGCACCGGGAATCCGGATCACCTGGCCGAGAACGTCGCCGCCGGCGCCCTTCGGCTCACGGGGGAGGAGATGGCCCGGCTGGACGCGCTCCATCGAGGCGAGGCGTCCCGGCAAAGCGGCACCAACGGGTTCATATAGGCTGCCGGTTCTGTCCCTGCCGTTCGTCACCATCCGGGAGAGTCACCCGTGAGCGTAGCCACCGCCCACTCCGCATCGGCCGTACCGCCCGCCGACGAGACGCCCGCGACCGGCGCAGCGCCGACGCCGGACGAGGGTTTCTGGGTCGAGCCCGGAGCGGCCGAGGAGCAGACCCCCGGGGCCGCACCCGCGGCCGGGGTACCGGCACAGCCCTCCGGCGAGACGGACCTCGCGCAGCCGACGACCGAAGAGGCGCTCGCGCAACCCCCGACCGACGAGGTCCCCGCGCAGTCGTCCGGCGAAGTCCCCGCGAGGCCGTCCGGCGACGAGGTCCCCGCGCAGGCGCACGGCGACGACACCCCGGCCGACGTGGTGGACGAGCAAGTCGCGCGCGACGCGCGGGAGTTCGGGGTGTACGCGCGCACCGGTGGCTGGGCCTTCGCGCTGAAGGTGGCGCGGAGCGTGCGGCCCGGCGGGGAGCTGGCGGGCGAGACACCGAAGGTGTCGGCGAGGCACTTCGCCGAGCTGGCCGGATGCTCGCCGGAGCGCGTCATGCGCTACTACAAGGCCTGGGACAAGGCGGCCGACGACGGCATGGTCCCGCACTTCGAGGCGCTGGCCCCCGGCGAGGAGATCGACCTCCCGGACTCGGACGTGTGGCTGTCGTACTACAGCTCCCGGTCCAGCGCGACCTCCGACCGGGGCACCGCGATCACGGCGGCGGCCGAGGCCGAGGGCATCCGCCCGACCAAGGCGCTGGAGGTCGCCGAGAACCCCACCGCGCTGCGCGCCGCGATCCTCGCGGACCCCTCCACCGCGCAGGCGGCCCGCGCCGCGCTGCTGGACCGCCTCAAGGAGGACCCCTCCCTCCAGACCGAGCTGGCCCGCGACATCGCCCGCACCGACGAACTGAAGAAGGCCGTCGCCAACGAGACCCAGGCCGCCAGCCGTATCGGGTACGTCCGGCAGATCGTCGAGAACGGGCAGGTCAAGACACCGGCCGGCCAGGTGATCGACGCCACGGCCGAGCTGCGTGCCGAGGCCGAGCGGCATCTGTCCCTCATCGACGAGCTCGACGACGACGAGGACACCGGCGAGTGGGCGACGGAGGCCTACGACACCGTCAAGGAACTCGTCGTCCAGACCGTCGAGTCCGACCCCGAACTGCGGGTCCAGGAGCGGCGGACCAAGTTCTACAGCAGCCTGCAGAAGGCGACGAAGGTCTTCGAGGAGCTGACCCTCGACGACGCCGTCGACCTCGACGCCATCTACGAGGAGGACATGCTGGAGCGCCTGGAGGAGCTCCAGCAGGCACTGAGCACCTGCATCGCCGCCCTGCGCAAGGCCTCGCCGGGCGAGTGATCGCCGGCTGACGCCCTCCACGTGCCGAGGCACCCTGCCGCGCAGGGGGCCTCCGCCGTGCCGGGGGTGTCTCGGACGTACGGGCGAGAACGCCATTTGCGTCCGATGCGTGTTACGTATAACCTCCCGGGAACCCCGAGCGACCCGAGAGGCCCCGATGAGACGCATTGCCCTGGTCACCCTCGTGGTCGACGACTACGACGAGGCCATCCGCTTCTACACCCAGGCACTCGGCTTCCGGCTCGTCGAGGACGAACCGAGGCCCGACGGCAGCCGCTGGGTGGTCGTCGAGCCCGGGAGTGAGGGACAGGGCGGCGGACTGCTGCTGGCGCGGGCCAAGGACGAGGCACAGCGCGGCCGGATCGGCGACCAGACCGGCGGACGCGTGGGGTTCTTCCTGCACACCGACGACTTCGCCCGCGACCACGCCCGGATGCGGGCCGCGGGCGTCAGGTTCCTGGAGGAGCCGCGCCACGAGCCGTACGGCTCGGTCGCCGTCTTCGAGGACCTGTACGGCAACCGCTGGGACCTTCTCCAGCCCGCGACCGGCTGAACCGCCCCCCCTCTCGACCCACCCCACCGCACCACCTGCCGAGGAACGAACGCCCATGACCGCGCCCCGTATCGACACCGACACCATCCGCCGCCTCCCCAAGGCCGTCCTGCACGACCACCTCGACGGCGGCCTGCGCCCCGCCACGCTCGTGGAACTCGCGGCGGAGGTCGGCCACACCCTCCCGGAGACCGACCCGGAGGGTCTCGCCGCCTGGTTCTACGAGGCGGCCAACTCCGGTGACCTGGTGCGGTACATAGCGACGTTCGAGCACACCCTCGCGGTGCTGCAGACCCGCGAGGGCCTGCTGCGCGCGGCCGAGGAGTACGTACTCGACCTGGCCGCGGACGGTGTCGTCTACGGCGAGGTCCGCTACGCCCCCGAGCTGAACGTCAACGGCGGGCTGACCCTGCCGGAGGTCGTCGAGACCGTGCAGGAGGGTCTGGCCGCCGGTATGGCCAAGGCGGCGGCCCAGGGCACCCCGGTCCGCGTCGGCACGCTGCTGTGCGGGATGCGCATGTTCGACCGTGTCCGTGAGGCCGCCGACCTGGCCGTGGCCTTCCGGGACGCCGGCGTCGTCGGCTTCGACATCGCCGGCGCCGAGGACGGCTTCCCGCCCGCCGACCACCTGGCCGCCTTCGAGCACCTGCGCCGAGAGAGCGTCCCCTTCACCATCCACGCCGGCGAGGCCCACGGGCTGCCCAGCATCCACCAGGCCCTCCAGGTCTGCGGCGCCCAGCGCATCGGCCATGGCGTGCGCATCACCGAGGACGTCGTCGACGGCAAGCTGGGCCGCCTCGCCTCCTGGGTGCGCGACCGCCGGATCGCCCTGGAGATGTGCCCCACCTCCAACCTCCAGACCGGCGCGGCGACCTCCATCGCCGAGCACCCGATCACGGCCCTGAGGGACCTCGGCTTCCGCGTCACCCTCAACACCGACAACCGTCTGGTCTCGGGCACCACCATGACCCGCGAGATGTCCCTGCTCGTCGACGAGGCCGACTGGACCCTGGACGACCTGCGCACGGTCACCGTCAACGCCCTCAAGAGCGCCTTCATCCCGTTCGACGAGCGCAACGCCCTCATCGAGAACGTGGTGGTCCCGGGCTACGCGGCGGCGTCGGGCAGCTGAGCCCGCGAGCCTGTCTCTGAGCCCGACGGGGCTGCCGGGGATGACGTACGCGCGGGCGAACCGGCAGGGAGCGACGGCTTGGTCGGCGCCGTCACCCTGGCCCCGGGGGGATGACTGATCGGGCGTCGGGCCGCATGAGGCGTTCTCGGCGTCGCGTCCGTGTCCGGTTCACAGCGGGTGGCGTGGGTGGGGGCGTACGGTCGCGTGGGCGGGGGTCCGGGCGCCGGCCGGGTGGAGCATCTGTCCGGCAGCGAGTTCGCGGTAGAGGGGGCTGCTGGTGAGCAGTTCCCCGTGACGTCCTTGGGCGGCGGTGCGGCCGTTGTCCAGTACGACGATCTGGTCGGCGTGCTGGACCGTGGAGAGCCGGTGGGCGATGACCAGGAGGGCGCATTCCCGGGCGACGTCTTTCATCACCGTGGTGAGCGCGGTCTCATTGACGGTGTCGAGGTGTGACGTGGGCTCGTCGAGCAGGAGGATCGAGGGGCGGGCGAGCAGGGCACGGGCCAGGGCCACGCGCTGGCGCTCTCCTGCCGACAGGGTGCCGCCGCGCTCGCCGAGCTTTCCCGACAGGCCGCCCGGCAGCCGCCGCACGACCCCTTCCAGTTGGGCGAGCTCGACGACGCGCTGTACCTCGGCCTCGGCGGCGTCGGGTGTGGCATAGGTGATGTTGTCCCAGAGGGTGCCGTGGACGACGTGGGTGTTCTGGTCGACGACGGCGATGCGTCCGCGGCATGCGGTGCGGCTCAGCGAGGTGGCGGGCAGGCCGTCGAACAGCAGGGTCCCGGAGTCCGGTTCGTAGAATCTGGCCACAAGGGCGAAGATCGTGCTCTTTCCCGCACCCGACAGGCCGACCAGGGCCGTCTGCTGCCGGTGGGGGACGGTGAACGAGACGCCGCGCAGCACCGGCCGGTCCGGGTCGTAGCCGAAGCCGAGATTCCGCAGGGCGAGAGCGGGCTCCTCGTACGAGACGGTCCGCCGGACCGCTTCGCGCGTGCGTGCCCGGACGGCCGGCGTCTCCTGGGAGGGCTCCGCCGGCAGGGACAGCGCCTGCTCGATGCGCTGGTAGGCCCCCATGCCACGCTGGATCAGGCCGACCGCCCGGAAAACCGAGGACAGCGGAAGGACCAGGTAGGAGGCGTACAGCAGAAAGGCGACCAGGTCGCCGAGGGAGTCGGCGTGGCCGTTGACCCGTAGGCCGCCGATGACGAGGACGATCAGAAAGGAGCCCTGTACCGCGAGTTCGACCGCCGGGCTCATCACCGAGGCGAGTTTCGCGGTCCGTACGCCGGCGCTGTACGCCGCCTCGACGCGTTCTCCGATGCGGGCCGCCTCACGGTCCTCCGCTCGGTGGACCCGGACCATCGGCAGGGCGCCGAGGGCGCGTTCCAGGTCGGCGGCGATCGCGCCGACGGAGGCCTGCATGCGTTCGGAGGCGGCGCGGATGCCCTTGAGGAGCGAGGCGACGATCACGGCGGCGGCAGCCACGGTCGCCGCGACCAGGAGCAGCAGCAGCGGGTCGATCCACACCATGAGGACGATCGCTCCCGCGGCGACGAGGGCACCCGTCACCAGATCGACCAGTGCCTGGGAGACGACTTCTCTGAGCAGGGTGGTGTCGGAGGTGACCCGGGAGATCAGGTCGCCGCTGCGGTGCCGGTCGTACTCCTTCATCTCCAGCCGGAGAAGCCGCGCCACCAGACTGTGCCGAAGCCCTCGTACGACGCCCTCGCCCATGCGCTCCAGGACGAAACGGCCCACCGCGCCGGTTGCCGCCTCGGTGACGAACAGGACGGCCAGGAGCAGCAGCAAGGGCCACAACACCTGTCCCCGTCCGCTCGCGTCCACGACCTGTTTGGCGACGAGCGGCTGGGCAAGCCCCAGAGCGGAGCCGACCAGTGTGAGCACGGTGGCGACGAGGACCGAAGCCCGGTGCCCGGCGGTCAGCCGGTACATGGTGGCGACCGCGGCCCGGGTGGAGCGGTCCCCCTCCACCGCCGGCTGCGCCTGATCCACGAGGCTGTCGGTCATCGGCCCGATCGGCTCCCGGGAGCGACCGTGATGAGCCGGGTGAAGTAGTCGTCGGGCACACCCTCGTCCACGGGGTGGCCGTCCGCCTCGATCCAGGCGTGCGCCGTGAAGGGAGGCACCACGCGCACCCCGGTGCACCAGGTCGGCCAGCTCCCTCCCAGGCGGCACAGCAGCGCGGCTCCCAGAGACCGGGGCAGGCAGCCTTTCGGCCCGGCGCAGCGCAGACTCACCGCGCACATGGCGTCTCGCGCGTTCCTCGCCTGTGTGGCGGTGGCCGGCATGGCTCCGCGACAGGCGAGGTGGAGCACGGCGCGAAGCCGGCGGGGCGGCAGGAGCGAGAGCACGAGGGCTAGGGGCATGACGAGACGGGCGGCCAGACGCCGGGTGAAGGGCACACCGGTGGGCCGTTCCAGGGCGCTGGGCGTCGTCATTCGGCCAGCCCCGAGGCCCGCAGGTGCTTGACGAGGGCCTCGACGTCCTGCTTCGCCTGGGCGAGGTCGATGTCGAACTCCTCGGTGAGCGCGGCGACCGCGGCGGCTTCGTCACCGCCCCTCATCAGCGTGTCGACCACCAGGCTGCCGGTCGGATTCAGCTCCCAGTAGTCCCCGGCGCGTTCGTCCAGGAGGACCGTGCCGTAGTCCGTCTCGGCTGTGGAGACATGGGCGCCGAACTTCAATGCCATGCGTGTGCCTTTCTGCTGGGGAACGAGGGTCATGAGGAGGCGGGAGCCTTGGGCCCGGTGGTTCGGTGGAGGCCGCGCAGCCACACCTCGGCGGCGATGGTCGAATAGAGGATCGCGTCGCGCAGTTCGGGTGTGGCCGGGCGTTGTGCGAGCCGACGCAGGGCGGCGCCGTCGACCAGTCCGAGCTGTTCCAGCCGGGAGTCCTCCCAGAGCGCCAGCAGATCGGCGCGGTGCTCGCGCAGTCCGTTGGTCGCGTCCATGGCAGCGGCGGCCTTGTTGGTGCGCCGCAGGCACGCGTCGGGCACGATCCCGCTCATGGCGGCGGTCAGGAGGGGTTTGTACCGCCAGGGAGTGACGCGCTCGCTCGGGCGCACAGCGAGGCATGCCTCGATGACGCGGTCGTCGAGGAACGGCGAGGCCATCGGCAGGCCGGCCCGGGCGGCCATCCGGTCCCACTGGCGGATGATGCGGGTGCAGGCAAGGATCTGTTCGAGGTCGGTGTGCAGGCCGCGGTCCGGGTGCAGCGGTACGGCGGTCAGGGCGGCCTCGCGCAGCGACCGTCGGGCCATCCGTTCGGCGTCGGGGGTGACCCAGTCGAAGAGACGAGGGGGCATGCCCCAGCCGAGGCTGGTGCTGACGGTGGCGGGCAGTGGGTCTCGCAGGCGGCCGCCGGAGTCGGCCAGCCACTTCCCGTACGGCCGAGAGTCGGCGAGCGCGCGTGCCGTGCCGCCGAGTGGCCACTGCCACAGGGCCCTGAACCCGCGCAGCCGGCGCAGTGCGAACAGCGGGCGGGTGCGGAGCAGCCGGTGGTAGTACGCCTCGGAGCACCAGGCCACGTGGTCGCCGCCGATGCCGGTCAGGTGCAACCGACTGCCCCGCTCCGCCAAGGGGGGCAGGTGGTGCAGCACCCTTGATCGGTCCATGACGCCGATGGTCGGTTCGTCCAGCAGGTCGTCGATGTCGAGCAGGTCGGTGTAGACCAGCGGTGAAGCGTCGGCGTCCCAGACGACATGGTCGATGTCCGGCATCGACCGGGCGGCCTGTTCGGCCCAGTGCAGATCGGTGTCGGCGGGGTCGCGCCCCGGCCAGGTGCTGGCCACCACCCGGGCCGGCGAGCGGTCGGCCAGGAAGCAGATGGAGGTGGAATCCAGGCCGCCTGACAGGTCGCAGCTGACCACGCCACCCTGCCGGGTACGGGCGTCGACCGCCGCGGCCAGGGCTTCGCGGACGAGAGGGGCGCCGTCGGCGAGCGTCCGTACCGGTTCCGGCGGTGTCCACCAGCGCGAGTGGCGCACGGTCCGGCCGTCCGGCGAGACGATCAGCGCGTCCTGCGGGGACACGGCGGTGACGCCTCGCCACATGGGCGCCCGGGCGAGGGGATGGGGAACCGGCCACAGCAGCCGGACGGCCAGTTGCTCCTCGTCCGGGTCGGCGCGGAGCGCGTCGGCGAGGACGTCGGCGCGGCTGGCAGCCACCTGTGTCCCGTCGACGAGGGCACAGAAAACCAGCCGGAGCCCGGAGGCCGTGCCTTGCACCCTGAGCCGCCCGTCGAGCGCGGCGACGAGATGGAAACTACCGGGGAGGGAGCGGGCCAGTGCGTCGAGTTCGGCGAGATCACGTAACCGCCCGGCTCGGCGCTGGAGGTCTGCGACGTCGATCGGACAGCAGCCGATGACGGCGAGGGCCGTGTGGCCGGCGCGCGCGGTGACGATCTCCTGGTCGTGCCACTGCCCCACCAGCCAGGGCCGGCCCGACGCGTGGTGCAGGACGCGCGTTCCGGGGCGGGCGAAGGAGCGGGCCACGGCGGCCGCGTCCTCCCGGTCGGTGAAGACCGTGAAGTGCGCGTCGCCGGGGCCCGTCCCCGCACTTTCGTGCAGTTCAGTCATGACGTCGGGTCAGGACCGTCGCTCGTCAGTTCTTGCTCAGGATGAGACGGTCGTTGCCGGAGCTCTGCAAGAACCCGGTCTTCTTCCGGAACGTCCCGAGGCGGACCAGCGTCGGTGCTTCGTAAGCCTTCTTCATGACTTCTCCTCACAGCGGCGGCACGACCGCCCCTGGCGGCTGGGAACCGGAGGCCGGTTCACGGCCGACCTGTCCAGGCTCATCGGGAGCCGGAACAAGGGGGCGGATGTACTCAAAGCTATGTGCACGGGTGAATGCCACAGCAAGACCGCGAGAGGAAATGGGATCGTATGCCAATTCCTCAGGTGGCCTTAGAGCCGCACTGCGGCTCCCGCGGTTCTCAAAAACGAAACAGGGGGCGATCGCGGTGCGCGCAAGAAAGGAAAAACGTTTCCACCTGTGCATCGAGAAGCGCACGGTGGGCGTGACGAAGAGGGCGGCCGACGGGAGCCGGACGGAGCCGCCGGGGCGCATTACGCCCTTGCCGCAGTGCGTTCCCGCTTCGCGTGCCTGCATGCCGGTCAGTCGTCACGAGGGGCGGGCATCTCGCCGTCCTGGTGTCGGAGCAGCCCCCGTACGTACGCCGCCTGGCCGACGTGCTGGAGATCGTCGGCCAGGACGCTGACCAGGCGTACGCCGAGGGTGACGGCCGGGGTCCACCGGTCGTCCACGACGCGGTCCAGGTCGTCGGGGCCGAGCCCGTGCACATACTCCAGCGTCCGCGTGTGCACGGCGTCGAAGTAACCCGTCAGCAGGTCACCCGAGTCGACCCGCACCGCGGCGACCTGCGCCGCACCGTGGCCGTAGCCCGTGTCCCGGGACGGCAGCGAGAGTCCGAAGCGCTCCTCCCAGCCCTGGGACAGCCAGACCTGGTCGAGCCCGGCGGCGTCGGCCACGTGGTCGTCCTGGATGCGGGTGAGATGCCAGACCAGCCAGGCGACGGAGTTGGCGTCGGGCGCGGGGCGGGTGTGGAGCTCCGCCGGGGACAGCCCGTCCACGGCGGCGTGCACCTCCTCCTTGATCCGGCCGTACGCGTCGATGAGAACGTCCTTCACATCCATACGTCCACCATCGAGCATCGGAGCCGTGCCCGCACAGTCCCGCCCCGCAGCGCCGGTCCCCCGATCCGGCGCTGCGGGGCTGGGTCGGCTTCCGGCGCTTCCCCGGCGCCGGTCCCGATCAGTGAAGCTTGTTGACGGCCGTGGTCGTCGTCTTCTTGAAGGCCTTGACCGGCGCGTCCTTGAAGCCGCCCATCTGCCCCCAGTCCACGACGGTGACGGTCCGGCCGTCCCGGCCCACCGACAGGAGCCGGATGTCCATGGCCCCCCAGGACGTGACCGTGGCCACGCCGTGGACGCGGGCGCCCTCCTCGACCGGCAGCGTCCCGAGGTCCCGGTACTCGGCTTCGACATCCGGGTCGGAGGAGTCGCTCACACAGTCCCGGAAGTCCTTGTTCAGCCGTGTGGCGAGCGCCTTGGCCTTGCTGTCGCTGCCGGTCACGACGACCAACTGCCTGGCACTGGTCTCCAGGTCCGTACGGAAGGAGCGGTGGTTGATGTCGTACGCGAGGAGCGCGTCGCCCAGGCAGTACTGGAGCTCCTCGGGGACGCCGTCCTCGATCCCGCCGGCCGTCCAGGAGGACGAGGGGTGCGGCGGGAGCTCGGAGGCCGACAGGTACTTCGGCGCGCCGCTCGCCTTCGCGGCGGCGGCCGGCACGGCGCCGGCGGCGAGCGCGGAGCCCGCGGTGAGGCCCGCCACGACGAGTGCGACGAGTGTGCGGGCTCGGGTGTGCTTGGGCATGAGTGTCCCCCCGTGAACGAGTACTGAAGGAGTACGGAACGAGTACGTGGATGAGTGAAGTGCTGCCGCTTCGTCGCTGACGCCGGATGGTCCGTCCGGCCTGGTCGATGCGACACCAAGAGCATCGGCCGTCACAGGGCGTGAGTGCAACGGCCGATGCCCGATCCGCACCCCTGGAACCATCCCAGCCCTTCTGACGTGCACCTCTATGGAGTACCTGGGATGCGGTCCCGGGACGGGGAGGACGAGGAGAACAGTGGCGGCAGCACCGGACGACGTGCGGGAGTTCGCGGCGGCGCTCACGCGTCTCAAGGAACGCACGGACCGCAGTTACGGGCAGCTGGCCCGTCGCCTCGGTATGAACACCTCGACCCTGCACCGCTATTGCGCGGGCGACACCGTCCCGCTCGACTTCGCGCCCGTCGAGCGCTTCGCCGCGCTCTGCGGAGCGACGGGCGCGGAGCGGCTCGAACTGCACCGGCTGTGGCTGCCGGCCGTGGCGGCACGGCAGCGGGCGCGTACGGGTGGGGGAGGGACGGGGAGCTCGCCGGCACCGGGGCCGACTGAGCAGACCGAGCAGATAGAGACGACAGAGCAGACACAGCCGACAGCGGTCCAGCCCGCTGAGCCGTCCGGCGGGGCCGCCGCTGAGCCCGCTGAGCCCGCTGAGCCGGTAGAACCGGTCGAGCCGGTCGTTGTGTCGGCGTCGGTGTCGGCGCCGGCACCCTCCACCCGCCCCGCCTGGCACCGTCGTCGACGCACCCTCGTCGGCGCGGCCGTCGCCGCCGTGCTCATCGCCACTGCGGGCAGCCTCGCCGCGCTGCCGTCAGGCGGTTCTCCGGCCGACGGCGGTGCCCAGGGCGGTGAACCGAGACCGTCCCGTACGACCTCGGCGGCCCAGCGTCCGTCGACCGCCCCCACGAGCCCGTCCCCCGCACCGGGCACCGGCGGCACGAAAAGCCCTTCGGGTACACCCTCGCCCTCGCCCACCGAGCCGGAAAGCAGTCCCACCAAGGACGACGACACCGCTGAGCGGCAGCCCCCGGCCACCGGGGCGCCCCTCACCTGGACGGCGAACTCCCAGCTCTGGGCCCTCGGCTGCGGTCACGACTACGTCGTCGCGAAGCCGCCGAAGGAGGTGCCCCCGCCGCCCGCGCCGCAGGACGCGGGTGTCTGGGCCGCGACGCAGCGGGGGGTGCACGGCCGGAACACGATCGTGGAGGTCACGGTGCAGGGGCGGAAGTCCACGGCCGTCGTCCTGACCGCGCTGCGGGTCCGTGTCGTCGGACGCGCGGCCCCCGCCGAGGGCAACGCCTACGCGATGGACCAGGGCTGCGGAGGACGGGTCACCCCCCGGTACTTCGACGTGGACCTGGACAAGGACCGGCCGATCGCCCGCCCGGTCGACGGCGCCGACCTGGACGTACGGATCCCGGCCGTGCGCCTGCCGTACCGGGTGTCGGCCGACGACCCGGAGGTGCTGATGATCTCCGCCGAGACCGAGACCTGTGACTGCAGCTGGTACCTGGAACTGGAGTGGTCCTCCGAGGGCCGTACCGGGACGGTCCGGATCGACGACAACGGCCGCCCGTTCCGCACGACCGGGATCAAGGGACTGCCGCGCTACGAGTACGACACCGTGAACCGCCGCTGGGCGCCCGTCACGGGCTGACCTCAGGGCACTCCACCGGCGGGTCCAGGAGCTCCATCAGGGCGCGCGCCGCAGGGCTCATGGCCTGCGGGGGCGGGAGCAGGGCGACCGTCTCGTACACGGTCTCGCCGGTGTCCTTGACGGCGAGCGCGACGAGCGAGTCCCGCTTGTGCCGGAAGTGGCGCGGGACGACGGCTACACAGAGGTTCTCCTCGACGAGTTCCAGCAGGCTGTGCACGTCGTTGACCTCCAGGGCGACCGTCCGGCGGACGCCGGCGGCGGCGAACACCGCGTCGGTGGTCCGGCGCGGGCCCCAGTCCGGGTGGAAGTCGACGAAGACCTCGCCGCCCAGCTCCGCCGGGGTCACCGCTGCGCCGGTGGCGGCGAGGTGATGGCTGGGATGGCACAGGACGGTCATCGGCTCGCTGGACAGCGGTACGACGCGCAACTGGTCGGTGTCCTCCTGCGCCGCCCGCACGGCGAACGCCAGATCGAGACGCCCGCCCGCGACGTCCTCGGCCAGCGCCCCCGAGCCCGCCTGTCGCAGACAGATCTCCACATCCGGATGGCGGCGCCGGAACGAGGCCAGCAGCCCCGCCACGTTCAGCCCCGCCACACACTGCTCCGAGCCCACCGCCAGGATGCCCCGCAGCACGCCCTGCACGGCGGCCACCGCCTCCCGCGCCGACCGCACCTGCGCGAGGATCCGCTCCGCCTCGGTCAGCAGCGCCCGCCCGGCGGGTGTGAGCATCACCCGACGGGTCGTCCGCACGAACAGCGGTGTCTGCAGCTCGCGCTCCAGGGCCCGGACGGAGGCGGACAGGCCCGACTGGGAGACCAGCAGCCGCTCGGCGGCCCGGGTGAAGTGCTCCTCCTCGGCGACCGCGACGAAGTGCTGGAGATGACGGAGTTCCATGACTGAGAAGCGTAGGCGCTGAATCCCATCGGATTCTTCTGTTGGACCAATGCCCCCAGGTCGCGAAAGAGTGGACACCGGTTCTCCGGGACCCCGTCCTCCCGTGCCAACCTCTCTGGAGTCGCGTTGTACACCGCACACCCCGACCGCTACGCGGACATGCCCTACCGGCGCACCGGACGCAGCGGTCTGAAACTCCCCGCGCTCTCGCTCGGCCTGTGGCACAACTTCGGCCCCGACCGTTCCGTCGAGACGCAGCGCGCGATCCTGCGCCGCGCCTTCGACCTGGGTGTCACCCACTTCGACCTGGCCAACAACTACGGTCCGCCGCCCGGTGCAGCCGAGTCCGCCCTCGGCGAGGCGCTCAAGGACGACTTCGCCCCGTACCGCGACGAGCTGATCATCTCCACCAAGGCCGGCTATCTGATGTGGCCCGGCCCGTACGGCGAGTGGGGCTCCCGCAAGTACGTGCTCTCGTCGCTCGACCAGAGCCTGAAGCGCATGGGCCTCGACTACGTCGACATCTTCTACTCGCACCGCCCCGACCCGGAGACTCCGCTGGAGGAGACGATGGGCGCGCTGCACTCGGCGGTCCAGCAGGGCAAGGCGCTGTACGTCGGTGTCTCCAACTACTCGGCCGAGCAGACCCGCGAGGCCGCCCGCATCCTGGGCGAGCTGGGGACTCCGCTCCTCATCCACCAGCCGCGCTACTCGATGCTCGACCGGCGCCCCGAGAGCGAGGGCCTGCTCGACGCCCTCGACGAGCTGCAGGTCGGCTCGATCGTCTTCTCCCCGCTGGAGCAGGGCCTGCTGACCTCCCGCTACCTCGACGGCATCCCGGAGGGCTCCCGCGCGGCGAGCGACAGCCCCTTCCTGCGGTCGGACGCCGTCACCGAGGACCTGGTGGGCAGGCTGCGCGCGCTGGACGAGGTCGCCAAGTCCCGCGGCCAGACGCTGGCCCAGCTCGCCCTGGCCTGGACGCTGCGGGGTGGCCGGGTCACCTCCGCCCTCGTGGGCGCGAGCAGCGCCCGGCAGATCGAGGACAGCGTGGGCGCCATCGCCCGTCTCGACTTCGAGGCGGACGAGCTGGCCCGCATCGACACCATCATCGAGGGCAAGGGCTAGCCCCCGGTACCGAGGGCACGGGGCTGGTCCGTGCGGCGCGCACCGGCCCGGCCCGCACCGGCCCGGCGCGCACCGGCCCGGCCCGCACCAGCCCGGATCGGCTCCGCGCCCTAGATGTTCTGTCCACGGAGGTTGGTGACGGCGATCACTGGAGAGTGATCTTGAACGAGTGAGGGCCTTCCGGGTTCGGTGTGGATTGCGACATCTCCACCGAACGACGAAAGGCCCTCGTGCCCCACCGT
>NZ_JAVRFJ010000188.1:0-328 GCF_031845845.1 Streptomyces gottesmaniae | reverse complement strand
TTCTCCCGGGTCTTCTCGGCGGCGAAGTCCAGGTCCTCCACCGCGATCGCCCTCACCCCGCAGGTCTTCGCCCAGTGCAGGAGGCGGGTGAGGGCGTGGCGGACCTGGGCGTCACGGTGTCCGGCGGTACCGGTCAAGTCGTAGGAGAAGCGGCGCGGGCTGCCGGTGGGGTTGCCGTGAGTGTCCAGGCGCCAGGCGGCAAGGTGGTCGGCGTTCATGTCGACGCCGATCACCCCGTGCGCGAGTGCCACCTCGATGGGCAGGGTGGGAGTGGGCGGGATCTGCCAGGACGCGGTCACATACCAGCGGTCCCGGCCGGTGTCGTGGT
>NZ_JAVRFJ010000187.1:0-342 GCF_031845845.1 Streptomyces gottesmaniae | reverse complement strand
ACGGGACGGGTTGGTCCGAGGGTGTGGGTGTCCTCGTTCTGGAGCGGTTGTCGGATGCGCGGCGCAATGGTCATCAGGTGCTGGCGGTCATCAAGGGTTCGGCGCTCAATCAGGACGGTGCGAGCAACGGTCTGACGGCGCCGAACGGTCCGTCGCAGCAGCGGGTGATCCGTCAGGCGTTGGCGAACGCGGGTCTGACGGCGGCCGAGGTGGACGCGGTGGAGGCCCACGGTACGGGCACGACGCTCGGCGACCCGATCGAGGCGCAGGCGCTCCTCGCCACCTACGGCCAAGGGCGTGACGAGGATCGGCCTCTGTGGCTCGGATCCTCGAAGTCGAACT
>NZ_JAVRFJ010000186.1:0-353 GCF_031845845.1 Streptomyces gottesmaniae | reverse complement strand
CACCGACGCCGTCGACCTCGAAGCCGGTGACGAGGGCCCGGTGGCCACCCAGTCGGTGTTCGCCGCGTCCTTCACCACCAAGTCCCGTGTCTCCAAGGGCACCCCGGTCATCACCGTCAAGCCCAACAGCGCGGCCGTGGAGGCCGCCCCGGCCGCCGGCAGCGTGGAGGCGCTGGAGGTGACGTTCGGCGTGCTGGCCACCGGTACCAAGGTCACCGGCCGCACGCCGCGCGAGTCGACCGGGCGTCCGGAGCTGACCGAGGCCGCGATCGTGGTCTCCGGCGGCCGCGGCGTCAACGGCACCGAGAACTTCGCGATCATCGAGGCCCTCGCCGACTCCCTCGGCGCGGCCG
>NZ_JAVRFJ010000185.1:0-357 GCF_031845845.1 Streptomyces gottesmaniae | reverse complement strand
CGAACAGGGCCTGGGTCTCGAAGAACTCCCCGTCGTCCAGGACGTGTTCGATCACCGTGTGCATGTCGTACGGCTGGTTGGCACTGTCCGGCACGAGCGTGTCGAGTTCGCGGTCCTCGTCGCTCAGGGCGAGGTCCGCCTGCTCGGGGAACGCCGGGGGCTCGCTGAGGTTGTTCGAGGGCAGGTACGACAGCAGCTGCTTGACGTACTCGATGGCGTCCTTCTCGTCCCCCGCCATGTGATGGGCCACGCCCGAGGTGGCGTTGTGCGTGCGGGCACCGCCCAGTTCCTCGAAGCCGACGTCCTCACCGGTGACCGTCTTGATGACGTCCGGGCCGGTGATGAACATGTGCGAGG
>NZ_JAVRFJ010000184.1:0-359 GCF_031845845.1 Streptomyces gottesmaniae | reverse complement strand
ACCGCGCCGGCATGCAGACCTCGAAGACCATCGTGGCCGTCAACAAGGACGCCGAGGCCCCGATCTTCGACCTCGTCGACTACGGCGTGGTCGGCGACCTCTTCGACGTCGTCCCGCAGCTCACCGACGAGATCAAGGCCCGCAAGGGCTGAGAGGTGAGCGCGCCCAACTCTGTACACAGGCTCTCGGGCGCGAGAGTGTCCGTTCGGAACCGCTGAGAAGGTGATCCCCCATGCAACTCGCCGCGATCATCGTGTCGTTGGTCCTGACCGTGGTCGGCGTTGCGCTCATCGCCCGAGCCGTGGCGCAGATCTACCGGTTCGTGAAGCTCGGTCAACCGGTGCCGGCGGGCAGCCGCA
>NZ_JAVRFJ010000183.1:0-363 GCF_031845845.1 Streptomyces gottesmaniae | reverse complement strand
CCACACCCGCATCCAGCCACAACCGCTCCCGCTGGAAGGCATACGTCGGCAACTCCACCCTCGGGTGAGGACCACCCAGCAGCAGCTTCCAGTCCGGCTCCGCCGCACCACGCACGAACAGACCCGCCAGCGAACGCAGGAACTGATCCCAGCCACCCTCACCCCGACGCAACGTCCCCACCGCCACCACACCACCACTCGCGGTATCAGCGTCGCGCTCCGCGTCCAATGCCTCGAGCGTCTCCTCGATCCCCATCACCAACACCGGATGGGCACTGACCTCGACGAACGCCCCGAAACCCTCCCCCGCCAGCCGACGGGTGGCCTCCGCGAACCGCACCGGACGCCGCAGATTCTCCACCC